>NZ_CP031310.1:3000000-3300000 GCF_004799665.1 Halapricum salinum | reverse complement strand
GTTGCCGCCGAGTCGCTCCTTGACGGTGCTGTAGACCAGTCTGTCGGCGAGACTGTGTTTGAATCGCAGTCCGGCTCCGGGATTCTCGGCGCGGGCGTACTGTTTGGCGACGTCGATCGCCCAGCTGAAGATCGAGCCCTTGAGGCCGCCGCCAGCGGATTCGCGCATCGAGTCGAAGATGCGCTCGTAGATTCGGGGGACGCTCGCGCCGACCTGCGGCTGGAGTTGCTGGATGTCCTCGGCGATCGTGTCGGTGCTCTCGGCGTAGCCGACGCAGGCCCCCGAGGCGAACATCAGGAAGTGGCCGGCCGTTCGCTCGAAGACGTGTGCCAGCGGCAGAAACGAGATGGTGTCGATGCCGGGTTCCAGTGCCGGCACCCCAGCGGGTTTGTCCGGCCGCTCGGCCATTCGTTTGCGATTCTGATTGACGTTCGACCGGATGTTCCAGTGGGTCAACTCGACGCCTTTCGGCTCGTCTGTGGTTCCGGAGGTGTAGATCAGGGTCGCCAGATCCTCGCGATCACGGGCGTCTATCCAGGACTGGTAGGTCTCGATGTCGAACGCCTCGGCCCCCATCTCGTGGACTTCTCCGAGCGTGTAGACGGCCTCGTGGTCGCTGTCGACTTCGTCGATGGCGACGATGAACTCCAGGTCGAGGTCGTCCTCGACTTCCAGCAGTGTGTCCAGCAGCTCCTGATTCTCGACGACGACGCCGGTCGCGCCCGGATCGTCGAGCAGATACCTGACCTGCCGTGGCGAAGATTCGGTGTAGACAGTCGTGACGACCCCACCAGCCGCTAGGAGTGCGAAATCAGACAGCGCCCACTCCATCCGCGTACTCCCGTAGATCCCGACGCGGTCTCCCCCCCCTACCCCGAGTTCTCGGAAGCCTGCCGCGAGGTTGTGAACGAACGACTGCATCTCGCCGTAGGTGATCGACCGATACGTTCCGCTCTCGACGCCTTCGGTCGGTAACTCCGGCAGTGAACGGTCGTAGACACCGACTTTGAACCGCTGTGCGTTTCGGTTTTTGTTTCGCTCGACCGTCGCCTCGAACATCGCTGGCAGCGTGTCGTCGCCGATGATCTCGTCGTTGTACCCCTGCTCTTCGGCCAGCGAGAACCCGCCTGTCATATCCACCCTGTTCGCATTGCTGGTAAAAAATAACTAGGAAATAGGAAACGAGAAACGGAACGTGCGTTTATCCAGTCATTCGAAGCTGATAATCCGGTTACTCGATGTCGATACGGTGGCCGCTTTCGGTCAGTTCGGCCCTGGTGGGGAGCGTGATTTCGAGGACGCCGTTCTGGTAGGTCGCAGTGAGAGCCTCGACGTCGATGTCGTCGGGGACGGTGATGCGGTCGAAGACCGCGCGGCTGCGGTAGTGGCTGTCCTCGTCGACCTCGTGGGTCGCGCTGATCTCGACCGTTCCCTCCTCGAAGGTGAGGTCGATCTCCTCGCGCTCGAAGCCCGGGAGGTCTGCGAGCACGACGTAGGCGTCCTCGGTCCGCTCCATCGTGAGGTTGAGGTCCGTCTCCTGGCCGCCCCGGACTGTGGGCCAGTCGAAGGTGTCACCACGGAACTGGTCGAAGAAGCGGTTCATCTCGTCGAATGGGGTTCGTCGGGTGTTCATTATCCACCCCTCTATTGGTCGCCTGAGATATATATCCTTGTAGGGAGATGTGTTACCAAATAGCCGGGTCGGGAGTCGATGAAGGGGTGATGCGACGGTTCAGACGATGTTGACGTAGGGAATCGGGACGACGAACTGCCCGCCGCCCTCGCGGTAGTCGGCCTCGTTCCCGAGGATGGCGTCCTTGTAGTTCCACGCGAGCAGGAAGGCGTATTCGGGCGCATCTTCGTGGAAGACGTCGGGCTCTTTGACGGGGATGTTCATCCCGGGCGAGTACGTTCCCTGCTTGGCTGGTGTGGTGTCGATGAGATAGTCGAGTGTTTCGGGCCCGATATCGCAGTAGTTCAGGAGGGTATTTCCTTTGGCTGGTGCGGCGTAGCCGACGATCGCGGACCCGTCTTCTCGGAGGGAGTCGAGGAGACTGGTGATCCGTTCGCGCGTGCGCTCGACCTGGTGGGCGAATTCGTCGTAGGCCCTCCGATCGTCAAGCGAGAGCGCGAGCTCCAGGCGTCGGTAGTCGTCGACGACGCGCTTCGGTGCTCTGTCGGCCGACTCTCGCTGGATGTGGACGCGGATCGTCCCGCCGTGGACGGACATGCGATTGATGTCCAGCACTTGCATGTCGACCTGCTCGACCAATGTCTGGAACGCCCGGATCGAGAAGTACGAGAGGTGTTCGTGGTAGATCGTGTCGAACTGGTTGTTGCTCAGCAGATCCACGAGATACGGGACCTCTACGACGAACACGCCGTCGGGCGCGAGCAGCGTGTCGATCCCTGTCATCAGTGCGTGCAGGTCATCGATGTGGCCGACGACGTTGTTGGCACAGATGGCGCTGGCCTCGCCGTAGTCCTCACGGATCGACGCGGCGAGATCGGGGCTGAACAGCGAAGTGACGGTCTCCACGCCACGTTCTCGGGCGGCCTCGGTGACGTTGTCTGCGGGATCGACGCCGAGCCGTCGGATGGACTCGTCGAACTGGCTCAGCAGGACGCCGTCGTTGCAGCCGATCTCTACCACGAAGTCGTCGGCTTCCAGGTAGCGCTGTTCGACCGCGTCGGCATAGGCGCCGAAGTGATCGAACAGCGGCCGCGACGCCGAGGAGAAGTACGGATAGTCAGTGAAGAGAATCCCGCTGTCGACCGTATGGGCGAGTTGGACGTGGTCGCAGGCTTCACAGACCACGACTTCGAGGGGGTAGGCCGGTTCGTCCTCGTCGGGGTCGTCGACGAACGCGTTGGCTGGGGGCTGGTCGCCCAGATCGAGGAACGAGTAGAGTGCGTCGGATTCGCAGACGCGGCAGTGCTCGATCTCACGGCAGGCTTCGTCGGGCATATACCTTCGACTCTCCTGGGACTGTATTCAAGGTTTGGACATTCAAATTTGTCGTGTCGCACTGTCTAGAAGGCGACGAGGACGCCGACAGCCGCGAACAGTCCCGCCCCGACCGCTGCTGCGACGACGGCTATCAGTTGAAGCCCAGCACCGATAGCGACGGCCCCGACGCCGAGGGAAGTCACACCGAACGCACCGCACGCGAAGGCGGCGCGATACTCGCGAGTGGACGGCTCGGCAGCCAGTCCGATGTAGGTCCCCGTCATCGCGGCCATTCCGAACCCGATGCCCACCGGAATCGCGATCACGACCGGGTTCGGGAGCAGACCCGTGAGTGCGGTGGCGACGCCGGCGACCACCAGCACGAAGACAGCGATTCCCGTCGCCGTCGCCATCGCCGCGTCGAGCCAGCCCATCGATCAGGTGTTCTCACGGCACTACTGTATGTCTGTCGCCGAGTCGTATCCCGGGCGGGAAGGGCACTTATAGATTGGCCACCGAGTGCCTGTATGGCCGCCTGTGCCGAAGACGGCTGTGACGCCGAGGCCGTCGTCGAACTGCACATCCCGTGGGCCGAGAACCGCCTGGTGTGTGCCGGGCACGCCCGGACACTCGCCCGACAGGACGGCGTCGTCGCCGACCCGCTCGACGGCCACGAAGACGCCTGGCCATGATCTCTCGAGGATGGATCACGACCTACATATCAGCAGAAAAACACACGGGCTCGCGAGTAAATATGTGCAGTTAAGTACGGCAAGGACGATACGCCGATAGAATGGCCACATACGCAGGGGTCGACCTGGGTGCGACGTACGTCCGTGCCATCGTCGGCGACGAGACGGGCGAGGAGCTCGGGTCGCACAAACAGCAGACGCCGCAGGGACCGACCGGTATCACGGTGACCGAAGCCGTCCTGGAGACGCTTCGGACCGCGTGCGAGGAGGCAGGAGTCGAACCGATCGAACTCCGCAGCGTTGGGATTGGCTCTATCGGCCCGCTGGATCTGGCCGACGGTGCCGTCGAGAACCCCGCGAATCTGCCCGATTCGATCGACCGCATCCCGCTGGTCGGCCCCATCTCGAACCTCGCCGAAACCGAGGACGTCTACCTCCACAACGACACCATCGCCGGCGTCATCGGCGAGCGCTTCCACAGCGATCGCAACCCCGATAGCATGGTCTATCTCACGATCTCGACCGGGATCGGTGCTGGCGTCTGTGTGGACGGCCACGTTCTGTCGGGCTGGGACGGCAACGCGGGCGAAGTCGGTCACATCACGCTCGATCCGGACGGATTCATGGAGTGTGGCTGTGACAAACCCGGTCACTGGGAAGCCTACTGCTCGGGCAAAAACATCCCCCGGTACGCCCGGGCACTCTATCGCGAGGAAGACTGGGAGACGGACCTCGACGTGCTCGACGACGATTTCTCGGCAGTCGACATCTACGAGAACGCTGGCGAGGACGAGTTTGCGGATTACGTCATCGAACGCGTCACCGACTGGAACGTCCAGGGGTTCGCGAACGTCATCCACTCCTATGCGCCGCTAGTCATCTACGTCGGTGGCAGCGTCGCGATGCACAACGAAGACCTCGTTCTCGACCCCGTTCGCGAACGGCTGGAAAACCACGTCTTCGTCAACATGCCCGACATCAAGCTCACGACCCTCGGCGACGACGTGGTCCTCAGGGGTGCGCTGGCGAGCGCGCTCACCCAGGGAACTGGCGATCGGAACCGGCTCCGGCACTGACCGTACTGCGCTCGCACCCGACTATTTGCGTTTCAGCCAGCGATCGAGACATTCACGGATCGCAGCACTGCGATTGCCCCGGTGATCCGTGAACGCGACGTCGTCCAGCGCCTCCAGGGTCTCCTCGTCGAACTCGATCGAGACGGCTTCCATATCGAGGAACTTCTCGTCCATCACACACAATCGAGTGTCCGAGAGGGCTATATATGTTCGTCAGACGTGCGTCAGCGCCCAGGGCTTGCCGGTCGCTTTTTGTCAATCCACGTCGAATCTCTGGCCATGAGCGATCTGGACGTGACCGGGGAGTTCGACGTCCACGAGTATCGCGAGGGGTTCAAACTCCTCAAGGAGACCCGCGAGACGATGCACCTGGAAAATCGGGCCGGGTTCGCCTGCCCAGCCTGCGGCAAGCCCTTCGAGCGCCTGTTCGTCAGCGAGAAACGAACGAACACGTTCCAGTCACCACCCGGGCCGTTCTGTCTGGCACGCACTCCGAGTCAGACGTTGCTGTTCACACATTGAACTCAGTATCCTGGCCGCGACGACGGGATCGCGAGTTTTAATCGTACAGACTCCATTCGTGGCGGTAGACGGATGGCGACGTCTATCTCCGATCTCACGGGCGGGCTAGTCTCGAAACCCCTCGTCGAGTACGACTGGTGGAAACACCACATGGCGTTTCTGGTGGCTGTCTTCTTCGTCGTCCCGATGATCCTCACCTTCTACGCAGGGTTCAGTCCGGTCTGGGACTACTTCGGCGTCGAGTGGATCGTCCGGTTCGCGGTCAACTGGCTCCTGCGACTGATCGCCGTCCTCGTCGTCGTAGCGTGGGTCGGGTCGCTCATCGGGTACTACTTCGACGCCCGGTATCTCGAATCGGTCGATGCCGACTGGTCGCCCCACTGGATGCTATATACGGCCGTTCACGTCATCCCCGTCGTCGGCGCGTTTATCGCCGTCCCCATCTACGTCCTCCAGCGGATGCGCCACGTCGGCCTGCCGATCTTTACCTGAGCCGGGCGGTACCCATGCTCAACGGTCACGCCGTGTCGGTGTCGGGAAGCTGCTCGACATACTGCTTGACGATCTTCTCTTCGGCCCTGTGTAACGTCTCGCTCGCGGTCGATTTCGCGATGTCGAGTTGCTCGGCGACGTCCGTGAGCGAACACTCTCGCGGGGTATCGTAGTAGCCCGCGTCGGTCGCCTCCACGACGAGTCGTCGCTGTCGCTCGGTCAACAGCGGTTCCTCGGCGACGTGTTGCTGAATGTAATCGACGGTGAACGAGATATCGAACACCTCCAGTTGCTCGCCCAGTGCCGATAGCCGTTCCTGTGGGGCGGTCACCTCCCAGACTGCCTGCCCGTCGCTTATCTCGAACGGCATCTCCAGGGGGATCCCCGAGTCCCGTGCCGGAAACAGGAGCAACGGCATGGACGTCTGGAACTGCACCAACGCCTCGTCGCCGTCGCGCTGCAAAAGATCGATCTGGGTCACCGCCTCGTACTCGCTCATCTCCGTGAGCACACTCGGCAGGTCCGCCGCGATCACCTCCGCGAGGCCGACACCACTGTCGGCATCGTTCGACAGCGCGGCCAGCACCCGTATCGTCGCTTCAGGGTGCTGGCGCGTGAGTTTGCCGATCCACACCTCCTCTGGAACCGTCAAGGTCAGTTTCGCCCGGGGCATCGTTCCTGTCGAACGTGTTCGGGATTGATCAGCCCTATGATTTTCCCGAACATGTTCGAACACCCTTCTGGCCGAGAGGCGAACACGTTCGGGCAAACACACACCAGGTGGCACCTCGAAGCGTCGACGATGGCAGAGACCAGACTCGACCTGCGTGACGTCCCGCCGCCGCAACGACACCCGAAGATCCAAGCCGCTTTCGAGGACCTCGATAGTGGTGAGTGTCTCACGATCGTCAACGATCACGAACCGACGCCGTTGTACTACGAATTCAAGGCCGAAGTCGAGTCCTTCGACGCCGAGGAGTATACCGTCGAACAGCGCGACGAGCAGACGTTCGTCGCGGAACTGCCCAAGGAATAACGTCCCGGGGCTTCCCGTTCTCACTATGGAATCCATCACACTCAGTCACGTCGTCGACGCACCGCCGTCTGCAGTTAGGGATGCGATCGCCGATGTCGAGCCGTTCATGCGAGCGGCGGGCTTCGACGAAGTGCAACTGGACGGCGACCGTCTGGCAATCGCCAAAGCCGTCGGTCTGCTCAAGATCTCGCTGTCACTGCGGATCCTCGACGAGCCCGACGCGGTCCTCACCTACGAGCAGGCCGAGGGCATCTTCGAATCGATGATCACGAGGTATACGGTGACGGACGAAGACGACGGGGCCGAGGTGACCGTCCGGACCGAATTCGCACTCGACGTTCCCGGCGGATCGATCCTCGACGCGACGGTGATCAAGCGCCAGCGGCGCAAAGAGATCGAGGGGCAGTTCGACTACCTCGACGAGGCGCTCGCCTAACCACACTCGTCACCGCCACGTACCGTTACGATCACTGACATTCGCAGGTATATTTATCACACACCCGCCTGTAACTCCGCTGGATGGCCCTCACCCCCCACCCCCCAGGGAGGGAGCGCCGATCGTGGTCGCCAGCGTCGGAGCGGAACCAGCGGACGATCCACGGTCGAGTGAACCGGCCGCCACGGCAGCGGTTCGACGGTTCTCGGAGCTGCTCGACGATGAACGGTGTCGTACTACCATCTACACCGACGCCACGGCACTGCTCCGTGCTGTCGACGGCGACGACCTGGGCCCGGAGTGTGTGCTGCTCGACGACACCGCTCAGGATGTGGCCCCACTCCAGATCGCCGCACAGATCGACGCTCACGACCCCGAGTTGCCGGTCGTACTCTGGACGTCGCAGGCCGACACATACGAGCCAACAGCGGTGCTCGAGGCGGGAGTCGATAGCATACTGACTCCGGCTCGGCTCGACGACGACAGCGTCCGTGAGACGGTCCTGAACGACGCACGCCGCTATCGCCAGCGCGTCGCGGATAGACAGGACGCCAGCCTGCTGGAGACGATGCTCGATCGCCTACCGGTCCACGTCTTCGCGAAAGATCGGTCCAAACAGTACGTCCGAGCGAGTTCGGCACGCTACGATCCGTCGCGGTTGCTCGGGCGGACCGACGTCGAGATCTGGCCCGAGCGTGAAGCGGGTGATCGCGGTCAGGAGTCCTTCCGGCGAGTGCTCGAAGACGGTGAGACGATCCGCAACGAAGCGGCGTTCTGTCCGGTCGAAGACGGCTGGTTTCTCGTCTCGAAGGTCCCGTGGATCGACAGCGACGAGATCGTCGGCGTCGCGGGGCTGGCGATCGACATCACCGACCGAAAACAGCGCGAAGAGGAGTTGCAGGCGACGACACAGCTGCTGAGTACGATCGTCCAGACCTCGCCCGCGGCGATCGTCGTCCACGACACGACGGGGACGGTCCAGTTCTGGAACCCCGCGGCAGGCGAGCTGTTTGGCTGGACGGCCGACGAGGCGATCCGCGAACCCTACCCGCCGTACGTGAGCGAGGAGACCCGCGATGAGTTCGAAGCAATTGTCGCGTCCGTCCTCGAAGATGGATCGATCGGCCCACGCGAAGTGCGCCGACAGCGGCGGGACGGCCGGTGGCTCGACCTACAGCTATCGGCGGCCGCGCTTGACGACGAGAGTGGCACTCCCTCTCGGATCGTCAGTGTGCTCACCGACGTCACCGATCTGAAAGAGCGCGAACGGCGTCTCAAACGGCAGAACGACCGCATCGAGCAGTTTACCCGTGTATTAGCCCACGACCTCCGCAATCCGGTGCAGGTGATTCGGGGGCAACTCGACCACGGAGAGGCCCACGATTCCGAACTGGTCGAGCGCGCGCTGAACCGGATCGAGGCCATCGTCGACGACGTACTCTCGGTGGCTCGATCGGAGCCGCTGGTGACCGAGACGACTTCGATCTCCCTGCAGGCTGTTGCAACGGACGTACTGGAGCAACGCGATACGGAGGCAGTCACGCTGACAGTCGACGGCGACTGCAGGTTGGCCGCCAACCGTGCCCGACTCCACCGCTTGCTCGATCACCTCTTCGAGAACACGATCGAACACGGCGGCGATACCATCACTGTCGGCTGTCTCGACGACGGCTTCTTCGTCGCCGACGACGGCCCCGGTATCGATTCCAGACACAGCGAGCACGTCTTCGAACCCGGTTACTCCACCGAGCCGACGGCGACTGGCTTCGGGCTGAACGTCGTCCGTGAGATCACCGAGGCCCACGGCTGGACGGTCGAACTCTGCGAGACGGAGACGGGTGCGCGCTTCGAGATCACCGACGTGGACCGACTCGACAGCTAGTCCGCGGACTCGGGAACCTCGAATTCCTCGGCGGGCATCGAGCCGTCGTACCCCTCAGGCACGTACGCACAGAGTGGGTCACTCTTCAGTGGATCTCCAGTGTAAGCGTAGGCCCGCGAGCGACTGCCGCCACAGACCTGCCGGAACTCACAGGCCCCGCACTTGCCTTTCAGGTTGTCCTCGGCGCGCAACTGTTCGAACAGCCGCGAACCGCGATAGATATCGACGATACTGCGCTCGCGGACGTCGCCCGCCGAGTGAGGGAGGAACCCCGATGGATAGACCTCGCCGGTGTGGCTCACGAACGCGAAGCCGTCGCCCGCGCGAATTCCAGTTCGGCGGCCGATCTCATCGTTCGGTTTCGCCCCTGTCGCGGACTCGATTTTCTGCTGGAGGGCGACCCGGCGGTAGTGCGGGGCTTCGGTGGTCTTCACGCCGAATCGCTCCTCGTCGGCGACGTCCAGCAACCACGCCATGACGTCCTCGGCGCGCTCGGGTGAGATGGGATCGAGGATCCGCCCGCGACCGATCGGCACGAGGAAGAAGACGCTCCACAGCACGGCCCCGAGATCTGCGGTCAACTCACGGATCCCCGCCAGGTCCTCCACTGTGGACTGGCAGACGGTGGTGTTGATCTGCAGGGGGAGGCCGGCCTCGCGGGCCGCACGAGCGGCTGCCACAGTCTGTTCGAAACTGCCGTCCTCGCCCCGGAAGTCGTCGTGCGACGTCGCGTCCTCGCCGTCGATGGAGACGGCGAGCCGCTTGAGACCGGCGTCGGCGAGGTCCTGGATCTTCTCGGGTGTCAAGGAGTTCGTCCCGCTTGGCGTCATCGTCATCCGGAGGCCCTGGTCGGTCCCGTACTCGACTAGCTCCACGGCGTCATCGCGCTTGAGCGGGTCGCCGCCCGAGAGCACGACCAGTTGGCCCGCGCCGAATTCGGCGGCCTGATCGAGCAGTCGCTTGCCCTCTTCGGTCGAGAGTTCGCGCGGGTGGCGCTGTGGTTCGGCGTCGGCCCGGCAGTGATCGCATTCGAGATCACAGGCCTGGGTGAGCTCCCAGATGAGGACGAACGGTCGCTCGTCGGTGTCGATGTCTCCCGGCCGCATGTTCACTCCTCCACAGCATGTTCGTCGTCTCCGACGTGTGCCCGGACGACGTGACCACCGCACCCACACTGCTCGACGTACTCCAGCGTGACGCCTTCGCTACGCCTCTCGATGGCGTCGTAGAGGAACGTCTCGGGATGGCCCAGGTCGCCGTGCGTGACGAGATTGACGTGATTGCCGGCGGTCGTGTGTTCGATGGCTTCGACCGCCTGGGCCACGACGAGATCGGGGTCGTCTGCGTGTTCTGGCTGTTCGAGATTCGCGGACCAGGAGTTGTCGTGGACCCGGTCAGTCACGGGCGCGGCGTCGTGGTCGTGCTCGGCGTCGCTCATAGGCGAGTATTGGACCCCCGCAACCCTCTGCTCGGCCCCCTACATGTTCGGGTCTCTTTTCGTCGGCTGGGAGCGATCACACGACAGGTGGAAAAACGAGTCGGTGGCTCTGCTCAGACGAGCGTCGCGTCCAGCCGGATCTCCGCGCCGGCCAGGACCTTCGACACCGGGCAGCCCGCCTTCGCTTCGTTGGCGATTTCGAGGAACGTCTCCTCGTCGATGTCAGGTACGTTGCCTTCGAGGGTCAGCTGGATCCAGTCGATCTCCAGAGCCTCGGGGTCGAGGTGGACTTCAGCCTCGACGTGGAGTTCGTCGGCTTCGAAGCCGTTCTCGTCGAGCGCGTTGCCCAGCGCCATCGCGAAACAGCCGGCGTGGGCCGCGCCGATCAGTTCCTCGGGGTTGGTGGCGTCGCCGTCCTCGAAGCGGGACATGAACGAGTAGGGGCCCTCGAACGCGCCGCTACCGACGGCGAGATCGCCGCTTCCCTCTTTGAGATTGCCGCGCCAGGTCGCTTCCGCATTTCGTGTTGGCATAGCAACTGAACGGTCGGCCCTCGACCACTAAGAGGTTGGCCAACGTGCGCGTTCTGCCGCTAGCGGATGGTGTTCGGGACCACCCTGAAGAGGGTGGCCGCCGAATACGGCCGTCGTGACTGCCGAAACTGTCTCCCGCGGGAGTCGGGCGTTCGTCGCCGCCGGCGCGTGCTGGCTCGTCGTCGGGCTCGCCGCCGTGCTGGCCGAGCTTCCGCGCCGGACCGTCGTGGTCGCGCTCCTGTTCGGCTTCGTCCTCCACACCGTCTTCGGGAAGGCCTACTCGCTCCTGCCCGCCTATTTCGACCGCGAAGTCGCGTTCGCCTGTGCCCCGCTCGTCCAGTTTCCGTTCACCCTCGCGGGGACTGCACTGCTCGCGCTCGACGGGGTGCGATTCGTCGACGTCCACTGGATCGGCCAGGCCGGCGCAACCTCGTGGGTTCTCGGCGTCGCAGTCTTTCTCACGACGCTCGGCTGGACGCTTCGGGGCAATCTCACGGGCGCGGCAACGGCCACCGGTGAGGCCAAGGCCGACCGCCGGTCCGTCGACAGGCTCGCCAACGCGTTCGTCCCGCTCGCGTTCCTGTATCTCGCGCTCGGGAGCTACGCCACACTGGCGAGTGCGAGCGCCCTCCCACTCGTCTTCGACGGCTATCCGCCGCGGGCGAGCCACCTCCTTGCGGCCGGGACCGGCGCGCTACTCGTGTTCGCCATCGGATTTCGACTCCTCCCGCGATTTCTCGTCGCCGACCCGCCACGGCCCCTGGTCCCGATCGTCCTCGTCGCCGGCGCACTCGCCCCGATCTGTGTCGCTGCCGGCCTCCCCTCCGGGCCGCTACTGCACGCCGGCGCCGGATTGCAGGCCATCGCAGTCGCCGGCTTCGCCGTGAGCTATCTCGTCTTGTTCGTCCGGTCGCCGCGCGAGCGCGTCGGTTTCTACGGCGTGCTCGCTGGCGCGCTCTTTGGTCTACTTGGCGTCGGACTCGGGCTCTGGATGGCCGTCGGCGTCCCGCCTGCCGGGGTCGCAATCGCGCACTTCCGCGTCAATTTGGTGGGCCTTCTCGGCCTGACGATCGTCGGCGTCTCCTATCAGTTCTACCCGCCTGCAGTCGGGACGTTCCCCGGTGCTGGAAATCGGACAGCAGGGGTGGCAATCACGCTACTGTCACTGGGACTGCTCGCGCAGGTCGGGGGCTTGCTCGCCGACGTTGCCGCGCTCGCCACTGGTGGTGCAGCCCTCGCGCTCGTCGGCGGCGTCGTCCACGCGGGACTGTTACTCGGCCTGTTCGCAGAGCGCTACGGCGACCGCTAGTCGGTCGCCTCCGTACTCGCGTCGCCCGCCCCCGCCGGCTCGGGACCGAGCGACTCGGGGACGTCCACGTCCCGGATCGGCGGCACGAACGTGTACAGCGCGAGCGCGCCGACGATGAAACACACGCCCAGCGCCGCGATGGCCGCGAGCGGTGTGAACAGATCCGCGAACAGGCCGCTACTGACCCGGAACGGGACGCCTGCGACGGCCCTGATCATCGCGATAGCGGAGATGACCGTCGCCCGACCGACCGATTCGACGTGTTCGTTGATGTAGCGACTGGAGATGGGGAATATCAGACTGTTCGAACCCTTCATGACGAAGAACATCGGGAAGACGGCGACCGGAACGAGCACCGGAACGAGATAGAAGACGGCGATCCCGAGCGGGAGCAACAGCATGGCCTTCTGGACGCCCAGCCACGACTCGATGTCGGCGGCGTGGTCACTGGCGATTGCGGAAACGACCATGAACGAAGCGTAGAAGAAGCCCAGCGTCGCGGGTACTGCGACACCGTACGCAGCCAGCGCTGGCCCGACTGACTGTTCGAGGGTCCGATCGATCACCGGCTGGAGGTACATGTCCGCGGTCATCAGTGCGCCCCAGAACAGCGAGAGGTAGACCACGAACCACCGCAGCTCTCGCGAGGTAATCCGTTCGCGGATCGTCGGCAACGCCTCGACGATCGACAGCGGCCCACCCTCGTCGTCTTCACTCCCCCGGTCGTCTGCGTAGGCGGCGTTCTTCGGCAGGACGAGGACGAACCCGATATTGAGCAGGCTGAACGCGACGGCCGCGTAGAACGGAAAGAACGGATCGACGACGTACAGCAGGCCCCCTGCGATCATCGTCACCGCCATCACGACCTTGTTGATCGCGCTGGCTCGCCCGCTGACGCGGGTGAACTCGTCTTCCATGTCGTGCTCTTCGAGGGTGTCGTAGAGCCAGGCGCTCCCGCTGCCGGAGACGAACGTCTGGCCGAACGACAGCGTCCCGAACACGAACAGAAAGCCCCAGATGTCGGTCGCGAACAGGTAGCCCGCGTTCGAGACCAGAAACAGGACTGCCGCGACGGCGAGGCTGTTCCGCCGGCCGATCCGGTCGCCGACGTAGCCGGTCGGGATCTCACCGCCGACGACGATGACCGACTGGACCGCGCCGATGACCCCGATCGCAGCGAAATCCAGCCCGTTCAGTAGCAGGAATAGCGTATAGATGGGGTAGGTGAACGCCGGTCCGGCTGTGGCGCGATAGAGATAATACTTCAGGACGGTGCGGGAGGCGTCGGGCATGTGTCGATCAGTGCTCGTGGGGGAGGTTTGTATCGAATGCTGTCGGTTTCAATCGTGCTGTTCGAGCCATTCCTCGGCCAAGATTGCGTAGCGGTAGCTGTCGACGTATTCGCCCTCGTAGAAGGTCTCCTTGCGATACCGACCTTCCTGCTCGAAGCCGAGTGTTTCGAGGACGTTCTGGGAGGGTTCGTTCGGTTCGACGACCATCGCCCAGACCTTGTGGAGGCGACGCTCGCCGAAGGCGTGATCCAGCAAGAGCCCGGTCGCTTCGGGGATGTAACCCTGTCCCTGATGTTCGGGGGTGGCCCAGTACATGAGCATCCCGACCCCGTGAGGCTGGTTGACCCAGGGGATCGCGACCTCGCCGACGCGGGTCAGTTCCTCGGTGTCGCCGGTCCGCATCGCCGCGTCGTCGCCGGTGCAGACGAGAAAGACCATCCCGTCGTCGTCGTAGAACCGCTCTTCGAACTGTTCGTCGACCTGCTCGCGATTACGCGGCGAGACGTCCGTCAGCGGTCGCCGGATCGCTTGCTCGTTGCGGTTCTTCTGGAAGAACTCGGCGTCTTCTTCCTCCCAGGTGTGCAGGCTCACGCGCTCCCCCCGACAGAAGGCAGGCCCAGGCATCAGCGATCCCTCCATTCGTCGGCGAGCAAGCCATATCTGCGGACGTCGACGTGCCTCCCGTTCTGGAAGACGGCCTCACGGAACTGTCCTTCCCGGGTGAACCCGAGCGATTCGAGCAATCCGCTTGAGGCCTCGTTCGTGGCCACGCAATCGGCCTGGACGCGGTTGAGGCGCAGTTCTTCGAACCCGTATTCGAGCAGGAGCGAGACGGCCTCCCGGCCGTAGCCCGCGCTCTGGTATTCGGGCAGGATCCAGTAGGCCAGTTCACCCAGACCGTCCGACTCGCGGACGTTCGGATACATCACCGCGCCGACGGTCTCCTCGTCGACGCTCACGACGAACCAGTAGCCGTCGTCGCTGGAGATCGTCTCCTCGAAGAACTCTTCGAGGCCCTCACGGTTCTGTGGAGTATCGATACACAGGGGGATTCTGAGGTCGGGGTCGCTCCGAGCGCGCGCGAACGCGTCGAGGTCTTCCTCCTCGACTGTGTGGAGGCGAACGCGCTCGCCCGACAGGAAGACGGGACCGGGCATGTCCACGTCTTCCAGTGGGTATGAGAAAGCACTTTTGGAGGGGTGTCGGGCGCTCTCACACCCCAGGCCTATCGATCGACCAGCACGACGAGCGCCGTCGTCGGTTCGCCAGCGCGCCCCGAGATCGTCCGTTCACCCTCGAATCGGACGAGATCTCCCTGCTATAGCTCGTAGTTCTCGTCGTCGAGCGACAGTTCGAGCCCTCCCTCGACGACGAAAAACAGGATCTCTGTCCCGGGGTGGTTGTGCTCTGCGATCTGCCCGTCTTCTTCGAGCGTGACTCTAACTGTACGTAGACCGCCCTCGAACAGTGGTTCTTTCTTCGCTTCGGCGGGCGACGCGAGTGACGCTCGTTCGACCATCAGTGAACAGTCAGTCGGGGACGCCCCTCCGGCTGTCGGCGAACGTGTTCGGTCACCGCTCACCAGTGGAGCGGCTGAGACCAGCCGACACTATCACCCGTATCGAGAACGGGCTGTGGCCGCGAAGCACGAGCAGCATATTCGCAGTGAATACGACGAATCCGACAGTGGTGAGCGTGCCACCGAGCGCTATCGCGACGACTGGAAGATCGAACGCGTCGCGAGCGACGAGGACGGCGCCGCCGAGCAGGACCGCCCAGAAGTCGACGGCTGCGAGCCGGCTGCTGTAGAGGTCTTCGACCATCGGGACGCTCTCGAGGCCGATTCGATCACTATAGCGTTCGAGCCACAGCAAGAATGGCACAACGTGATACAGCGAGCCCAGCAGGACGAACGTCAACACGCCGAAGACGAGGACGTTCCGCGCGAGTGGGGCACCGAGCATGGCGTCGTAGGCGAGCGGTCGACGAAGCCAGATCGGCGCGGTGAGCACCCCCCACAGGAGCATTGCGCCCGCGACGACGCTGTAGCGCGAGAGTACGGGCGCCCACTCCGTCTGGGCGTACAGCAGGCGACGAGCGAGGACCACGCCGACTGCGACCAGGCCGGTGACCACCAGGACGCCACCGACGGCTCCAACCGACTCGATCCCCAACAGCCGGCCGCCGACCAGCGACACGACACCGATGGGATAGCTGACCGATTCGACCCGCTGCACGGCGTCGTCGACTGCCGAATCTGGTGCCTGCGTGAATATCTCGCCGAGCTGGTAGAGCGCGCCGACGACGGTCGTCAGGACCGCACCGAAGACGGCCGCCGTCGCGTGAGCCATCCGGAACTGTAGCGGATTCAGCCCCAACTCGACGAACACCATCGGGCGGGCGTAACTCGCTGCCAGGGTCACCCCCATCACCGTCAGCACGACGAACCAGCCGAGCGCAACCGCGAAGTGTATCTCGGTTACATCGGGAGTGTCGATCGCCAGAAGCGTTCGACCGACGTTGTAGACGAACACCCAGAAGCCAGCGAGCATCAGCGCGGCCGGGACCACCAGTAATCGAAGGGGGCCGAAGACGAACACGGCGGCGAACCCGAGCAGGCCTGCCGTCAGGAGGTATAGCTGTACCATAGCCAGCCGATCGGAATGCAAGGCGACCCCCGACCAGACCGGGACGAACTGCGTCATCGCGCCCATGATCGTCACGCAGACCCACCCGGCCAGCAGCAGGTGGGTGTGTGCGAGCATCGCCATGCCTGGGAGGGCGTTCGCACCCGCAGCAGCGCCACTGAAGCCCCCCAGCAGGAGAAAGCCGATCCCGACGAGAAAGTGCGCCATCGGGATCGGGAGGGGAGGCTGTCGATCGGTCTCGATTCCGCTCGGAATCGCGCTCATACGAATGAATTCGACTGTGAGCCTGCTGGGACGTGTCCCGAAGATGTTCGCCTGCGTTCTCGGAGCGCGGGATTCTCATTCCATGGAAAGACCAGGGATATTATATTGGGCCACGTGACGGAGTCTCAAACGAGATGTAATGTCAGCCGCACTCGAAACGTACGTCATCGTCACCAATACCGTGACGCTGCTCTGCGGTGGCACGGTTACGTTACTCGCCCGCCGTGCGTACCACCGCACGCAGTCACCAGCGCTCGGCGCACTCACAGCTGGTCTCGGTCTCGTCACCGCCGGAGCCTTGCTAGCAGGCGGTCTCCACCAGTTCCTCGGCATCGGTTTTGCGACCAGTGTCGGGGTTCAGAGTACGTTCACCGCCGTCGGGTTCGCCATCCTCGCGTACTCGCTGTACGCGCGCTGGGACTCGCGGAGCACGACACACGTCCAGCAGAAACCCTCTGACTAGCTACTAGCCTCCGGCGGGACCCTGATCGAAGCCGGGAGGCAAGCGACGAACAGTCGGCACCTGAGACCTGGTGAGCGCGCACCTGCGCCCTCGGAGAGTACGGTCACGTTTCGAGTAATAAGGAATACATTACAATCGCCTCCGGGACCGCTCGGTTCGATATACAATCTCGGCGAGGTCGGGCCAGTCCTGAGCGACCGCTCGTCGGGCGAGCCGACTACCTTCGAGCCTGGTCCGGTCGTGCTCGTCGCTGCCGGCACCGTGACCTACGCCGCTTCCTAGCACCCGTCGCGGCGGAGACGGTCCAGTTCCGCGACCGTGTTGACGTCTGTGAGTACGCTCGTGCCCCACTGGTCGCGAACGGTGTCGGCAGCGAGCAGGTCGACGTCGAGGTCGGCTAGTATCGATCGAAGTCGTCGCTCGCCGGTATCCCGGTGGCGCTGGACTTCCCCTCGGAGCGCTCTCGTGTCGAACACTGCCGGTGCAGGTTGCCGGATCCCGTCGGCGTCGATCACGACGCCGTCCGCGTCGAGCGTCTCGAAAATCTGGCTATAGAGGGTGGACGGCACGCACGGACGATCCGCTGTCGCCAGCGCGACGGCGTCCGCTTCGATGCGCTGGAGCGCTGCGTCGAGCCCCGCGAGTGGGCCTTCGTCAGGTTCCGGGTCGGGAACGAACTCCACGTCGTCGAGCACGCGCTCGAACGCTTCGACCTGCTCGGCGCGACAGCTCACGACGACCGTCCCGACGACAGATTGCAGCGGCTCGACAGCGTGGGCGATCAGCGGCCTCCCTTCGAAGTCGGCCAGCGTCTTGTCACCCTCGTCGAATCGGCTGGCGTAGCCGCCACCGAGCACGATTCCGGCGCGTGTCGTCACGGATGTTCGGTCGTAAGTGCCCAGGCTTCAGGGGTCTTTCGCTCGACTTCGAAGCCGTCGAACGAGCCGG
This sequence comes from Halapricum salinum, assembly GCF_004799665.1. Classification (NCBI taxonomy): domain Archaea; kingdom Methanobacteriati; phylum Methanobacteriota; class Halobacteria; order Halobacteriales; family Haloarculaceae; genus Halapricum; species Halapricum salinum. The sequence goes on along the minus strand of NZ_CP031310.1, from coordinate 3,282,019 downwards.
GGTCGACGTCAGCAAGCCGTGCCAGAAACTCCGTGACTGGCGTCGGATCGCGGTCGCTCACGAGTACGAAGGGGTCGCCGCTATCGAGACTCGAAAACGCCTCTTCCACGCGCTGGCGTCGCAGGTCTGGCGGCAGTCCCCGGATATCGACCGCGTCTTGCGGTGGCTGATACGATCCCAGCGAGTCGATCTCGGCTGTGATCTGATCGGCGAGGTCCTCGATGTCAGCCGGCACGGAACCCGGGGCAGGCCGCCCCTGCAACTCGCGGTCGAACGGCAGTGACGCGAGCACCGCTGTCGAGAGATCCGCCACGCCGTCTTCGAAGAGGTCGTTCGGCTCGCCACAGCACTCGCAGGTGAACTCGGCCATGTTGACCACGGCACCCAGCACAGGGACGCCCTCGTCATCGAAGAGGTCGATCGTCCGATTGGTGTCGGTGACGCTGGTGTGGAACGGCGTGGTCACGACGACCAGCCCGTCGACTGGGACCTCCTGCAGCGTGGTCAGGACGACGTCGCCCGTCCCCGGCGGGAGGTCGACGACCAGGGTGTCGTCACTGCGCCAGGCAGTCTCGCCGAACAGCTGTGAGACGGCGTCGTGAGCCATCGCGCCGCGCCACGCCAGCGGCACGTCCGATTCGAGCAACCCGACGCTCATCACCTCCAGGTCTTCTGTTCTGATCGGAACCGGCTGGCCCTCCTCGGTCGAGTAGACGATAGAGAAGCCGTGCGATCGCCATCATCCACCTCCCGCCCCGACGGGGGCCTCGAAGTCGCCGGTCGCCACCAGATAGCCGTCGCTGGAGACGGTGATCGGTAACTGCGGGAGTGATCTGGGTGCCGGGCCGCCGACCACGCTCGCGCCGCTCTTGGGATCGAACTTCCCGTAGTGGCACGGACACTCCCAGGTGTCGCCCTTTCGGTTCGCGACCATACAGCCCGCGTGCGTACAGATCTTCGAGTATGCAGCGTATCCGCCGGCAGTAAAGGCCATCTCGGTGTCGCCGCCGTAGTCGGACTCGGGGAATCGGACGAGCAGCGTCGGCGCGCGCTCGATTCCCGGCCGCAGCTCCGGGAAGACCGTGATCTGTTCGCCGTTCTTCAACCGATCCTCCCTGATCCGCTCGCCCTCCGCGTCGACCAGTGGGACGCCGTCACCGAACACCGGACCCGTATACTCCCGTTCGAAGACCCGCTGGAGGCCCGCCAGCGGTGCGGCGAGACTGGCGACCGCCGTCAATCCGTCGACGGTCGCGAGCGCCTTGGCGTAATCTCGGCGGCGCATCTGCGCACGCACGTCCGTGTAGATGCTCGGCCGGACCTGCGCGTGGCCGTGACTGTCGCCACATGAGTCCGCGGCGTGTCTAGCACGCCCTCCAGCGGGCGCATCTCCGAGACGCTCTGGTCGATCGCGATTTCTTCTGAAGGCGGTTCGCCGTGTAGCGCGACGAACCACATCGGCAGTAGAACCGCGATCACCACCGCGAGTATGACCAGTGTCTTCCTGTTCATGACTATCACCGTCGGCCAGTCTCACGAACCCGACAGGGCACTCTCTCGCCCCATCGGCCATGGTTCCTGAGACCGGTTTGCGACGCTCACATTCCGATCACAGTCATCCACCGCTTTAGGCCCGTGAGCGCCTTCTAACTGCCCGGGAAGGTCCCCGAATACGTTCGGCCATCTTTTATAAATTGGCTGGTAGCTACGAGTTCGCTCATCCAACCGATAGTTTCAATGCATAGTAGTTATCAAAATATTGATCACGATTCTGTGCGATAGTACGACATGCACTATGAAATTTGAACGACAAGAGTCGCTGGACCGACTGCACGAGACAGTAGAGAGCGGAGAACCGGTCATCGGCGCGGGCGCGGGTACTGGTATCTCGGCGAAGTTCGCCGAACGCGGTGGCGTCGACTTGCTGATCATCTACAACTCTGGGCGCTACCGCATGAACGGTCGCGGATCGCTCGCAGGGTTGCTCCCGTACGGCGACGCCAACGAGATCGTCGTCGAGATGGGGCACGAGGTCATCCCGGTCGTCGAGGACACACCCGTTCTGGCGGGCGTCAACGGCACAGATCCGTTCCGAGAGATGGACGTTTTCATCGAGGACCTCAAGCGCCGGGGATTCTCGGGCGTCCAGAACTTCCCCACTGTCGGATTGATCGACGCGGACTCTGGATTCAGACAGAACCTCGAAGAGACGGGGATGGGTTACGACAAGGAGGTCGAGATGATCCGCGAGGCCGCAGATCAGGGCATGCTGACCTGCCCGTACGTATTCACGGAACAGCAGGCTCGGGATATGGCCGAGGCCGGCGCGGACGTGATCGTCTCGCACATGGGCCTCACGACCTCGGGTGACATCGGTGCCGAGACCTCCCTCGACCTCGAGACCGCTGCCGAGCGCGTCCAGGCCCATCACGACGCGGCCAAGGACGTCGACGACGACGTCCTCGTAATCTGCCACGGCGGCCCCATCGCCTGGCCGGAGGACGCCGAGTACGTCCTGAACAACACCGAGGGCGTCGTCGGGTTCTTCGGAGCGTCCAGCATCGAACGCCTCCCGACAGAGGAGGCCATCCAGAACCAGGCGCGGGAGTTCAAGGAGATCGAGTTCTGAGATGGTCGACCACGAGTATTTCGTCGAACCGGACGACGTCGAGAGTCAGGTGTTCGACTGGGGCGTCCTGAAATGGTTGAGTACGCCTGCCGTCACTGGCGGCGAACGATTCAGTGCTGGCGTGGTCAAACTCGAACCCGGGAAGGGCCACGAACGCCACACGCACCCCGACAGCGACGAGATTCTCTACGTCATCCGCGGCGAGGGCGAGCAGGAAGTCGCCGAGCAGACCCGCGATATCGAGGCCGGCGAGATGGTCTTCGTCCCCGAAGGCGTCGAACACGGCACAGTCAACACGGGCTGGGAACCGCTCCTGCTGCTCGCAGTCTACTCCCCGCCTGGTCCTGAGGACGTTCTCCGGGATCTCCCGGAGTGTGAAATCGTCCCACCAGGGAAACTCCCGACGCCGGAGAACGTGGAGGGACCATGACCGTCGTCATCGTCGGCACACTCGATACGAAAGGCGAGGAGATCGGCTTCGCTCGGGATGTCCTCGAAGCGGAGGGCGTCGCGGTTCACGTGATCGATACGGGCGTCGTGGGCGACCCGGAGTTCGAACCCGACACGAGCGCTAGCGAGGTCGCCGAGGCCGCCGACACGACGCTCGGACACCTCAGAGAGGAGGCCGACCGCGGCGAAGCCATGGAAGCGATGGGTGAGGGTGCGGCCGCTATCGTCAAGCAGATGCACGAGTCCGGAGACGTGGATGGCGTTCTCGGGCTGGGCGGATCGGGCAACACCTCGATCGCGACGACGGCGATGCGCGCGCTCCCGGTCGGCGTCCCGAAACTGATGGTCTCGACGATGGCCTCGGGCGACGTCGAGCCCTACGTCGGGGCGACAGACGTGACGATGATGTACTCCGTCGCCGACATCGAGGGTCTCAATCAACTCTCACGGAAGGTCATCGCCAACGCCGCCCTCGCGATGGTCGGGATGGTCTCGAACGAACCCGATGTCGAGGTCGAGGAGCGACCGACCGTCGGAATCACGATGTTCGGCGTGACCACTCCCTGCGTCCAGACGGCCCGCGAGTACCTCGAAGACCGTGGCTACGAGACCATCGTCTTCCACGCGACCGGGACCGGCGGCCGGGCGATGGAGAATCTGATCCGCCAGGGCGTCATCGACGGCGTGCTGGACGTGACGACGACCGAGTGGGCCGACGAACTCGTCGGCGGCGTCCTCAACGCCGGTCCCGACCGGCTGGACGCGGCGGCAGAAACAGGGACGCCGCAGGTCGTCTCGACTGGCGCGCTCGACATGGTCAACTTCGGGCCGCGTGATTCCGTCCCCGAGGAATTCGAGGGTCGGCTGTTCCACGTCCACAACCCGCAGGTGACGCTGATGCGCACGACCGTCGCGGAGAACGCCGAGTTAGGCGAGGTCATCGCCCAGAAACTGAACGCTTCGAGTGGCCCGACAGCGCTCTATCTCCCGCTGGGCGGCGTCTCGATGATCGACGTCGAAGGCGAGGACTTCTACGACCCGAAAGCCGATCAGGCGTTGTTCGATGCACTGGCCGACCACGTGGATACGGATGTCGTCGAGATGGTCGAGATGGACGCTCCGATCAACGACGAGGCGTTCGCGAGGGCGATGGCCGAGAAACTCCACGAGTTCATGCAGACGGCGGGTCGTAGTCCGGAGTGATCTGACGGCCGTGCGCGAACCGGCCTCAGGAGTCGGCTGCCTCTTCGCGCTCGTCGGCAGTCCCACCCTCGACCGCCGGCAGGTTCGGGTCCCGGAACGGCGAGCGTCCGAGGACTGCACCCTCCAGCTCCTGTTCTTCGAGTTGTGTTTTCAGCACGCGCTTGAGACGATTGATGTTGGTCGTCGTCAGGTCTTGCTCGTCGAGAAAGTCCTGATAGGTGTCGTCGTCGGTGATCGGATCGAACAACTCGTAGAGCCGTTCCATGCTGTCCGCAGAGAGCGCTGCGAGACGCTCGCTGTCGTCCAGGCCCAACTGATGTTGTCGCTCGCGGTCGACGACGTGGCTGACGACGACCAGCGCAACAGTTGGAATGGCACGCTGGCTCCCGAACGCCGTCAGGTCGAGTTCGGCCATGATCCCGAGGACGCGGTCGCGCTCCCACCGCGTCAGATCCAGCCGCGAGCAGATGGCGTGGGTGATCCGGATCTTGTCGAGTCTGTGCATCCGCTCGCTGTGGCCCTGCATGGCGGGGTGCTGTTCGTCGTGGAGCCGGCGGAGTCGCTCGGGCAACTCCTCGTCTGCACTCTGTGCGCGACCGATCTGGGTTGCGCTCGGCGTCGCGATGTCCCACCGGCGGACGCGTTCGTCTTTGACGGCTTCTGTCCGTGGGAGGGCTCCGTCACCTGGCCCGGCGCTGACCCACCGCTCGTCGTCAGTGTGGGACTCGTCCAGACCCTGGTCCTCGTACCGCATAGTGATCTCTCCGCGCTCGGTGGGTATGAATGGACGGGTCTAGAATCCGTCCTCCCACCTGAATTTCCCGTCTCGCTGGACCACCTCGCCGTCGACTTCGAACCGCGATCCATCGTCCATGTTCGTGATCAAATCGACGTGGACGGCGCTGTCGTTGCCCGACTCGCCTTCCGGGAGACACGAGTCGTACGCCCGGCCGAGCGCCAGGTGCACGGTTTCGGCCATCTTCTCGTCGAAGAGGATCGAGTCCGTCGGCCGGTCGATCCCGCGATTCATCCCGACCCCGAGTTCGCCCAGGCGTTTGGCGCCGTCGTCAGTGTCCAGCACCTCGCCGATCACCGACTCGCCCATCGCGGCGCTGTAGTCGACAACCTCTCCGCCTTCGAACTCCAGCCGGACGTCTCTGACGCGCTGGCCCCGAATCGTCATCGGCACGTCGAAGGTGACGTGCCCCGCAGTCGCCTCGGGCGCGGTGAACACTTCGCCACTCGGGAGATTGTGCGAGTCGTACTCGACTGACGCGGCGCTGTTGACGGCCGTTCGACCCTCGATGGACATCGTGAGGTCCGTGCCGTCGGCGACGATCCGAACCTCGCTGCTGTCGTCCAGAATCGATTTCAACTGGGCCATCTCCCCGGCGAGTGATTCCCAGTCTCGAAGGACGGCGTCGTAGACGAAATCCTCGTACGCAGGCAGGCTCATCCCCGCCTGCTGGGCCAGCGCTCGCGTGGGATGAACCGTCGAGACCCAGTCAGTGTCCATCCGGGCCTCGCGAATCGCTTGCCGGGAGCGACTGTACGCGCTCTGTCGCTCGCCCGGGACGTCTGCCATGGCAGCCGTGTTCCACTCGCCACCGAGGATCAGGACACTGTCTGCGTTCTCGTACAGCGCGAGTTCGTGTTCGGAGTCTGTGTCGAACTTGCCGTCGTGGCCCGTCAGATACGCCCGTCCGATCTCGCCTGACTGATAGAGTGTCACGAGGTTTGCACCCCGTTCACCGAGCACTTCTGCGGTCGCCGTCGCGAGGTCGTGTGCACCCTCTGCAACAGTCATCACCACGTCGTCGCCGCGTTCGATCCGCGCGCTCCAGTCGACCAGCGTCTCCGCGTGCTGGTAGATTCGATCGTCCATACGAACGCTGTCGGTCGGACGATCCAAAACGGCTCGGGTCCGTCCCACGGTCGAGATCGTCGACGAATTGCCGGTTATCAATCGCTATACTTGGCCGATATTGGTTTTACCGAGTACAGGTAATACGAACGGTAGATGTCGCCCCAGGCGATCGTCGTCACCCTCGCCATCGTGACCGTGATGGCGCTGGTCGTCAGCTACGCGATCTGGCAACACAGACCCCGAACGGGAGCGACGTATCTCGCAGTTTCGACGCTGGGAATCGGCCTGTGGGGAGTCGGTGACGCCGCCGCGCTCGTGATCCAGGGCGACGGCGGGGCTGTCAGTGCCGCCTACATTGCGACCGGCGGAGCAGTCGTGAGTGCCGTCTGCTGGACGCACTTCGGTGCGATCTACACCGGCCGTGACGGATGGTTGACGAGGCGGCGGTCGACCATCCTGTGGGCGATCCCGATTGTGCTGTTTCTCGGGGGTGTCGTTCGTCCGTCGGCATACCTGTCTCCTGACGGCGCGTCGATCGGATCGCTGACGTTCGCGCCGGGCCCGCTGTATGTGTCGCTGATCGCCTACGGCTATCTGGCCCAGTCGGCCGGTACTGTACTGTTGGTCGGCAAACTGCAGCGATCTCGGAACGTCTACCGCCAGCGGACGTTCCTGTTCGTGTTGATCGGAAGCGTCCTGCTCGCTGGCCACGTCGCCAGTGTCGCGGGCCTCAGCCCGTTCCCGAACACGGCGCTGGGGCCGCTGTCGTTCGTCGGCCTCGGCGTGATCTCGGGACTGGTCCTGTACGACGACACGTTTCTGGCGCTCCTCCCGATCGAGCGCGTCTACGGGCTGTTCGGCGATCGATTCGAGGATCTGGGGCCGATCGCCCGCGACGCCGTCATCGAGGAGATGGGCAGCGGCGTAGTCGTTCTCGACGCGAACAACCGGATCGTCGACCTGAACCCGGTGGCGCGGCGCATGCTCGGCGCGACCGACGACCGGATCGTCGGCGAGCGGATCGACTCGATCCTCGATCAGGACGTTTTCGAGGCTGAAGACCTCCCGTTTCTCGGGCCCGACATCCGCGAGGGGCGATTCGACGGCGTCTGGGTCCAGTCTCCCGACGGCGAGCGACGGTGTTACGATATCGTCATCTCGAATCTCGACGGCAGAGGCGACGACGTCAGCGGTCGCGTCGCGATCATCCACGACGTGACGGAAAAACAGCGCCAGCAACAGCGACTGGAAGCCCAGACGCTGAAACTCAAACGCCAAAACGAGAACCTGGAGGAGTTCGCGACCATCGTCAGCCACGACCTGCGCAATCCCCTGACCGTCGCGACGGGTCACGTCGAGTACGCCTACGAGACCGGCGAGACCGCGCGGCTCGAAGCGGCCATGCGGGCCCACGACCGGATCGAGCACATCATCAGCGACGTCCTCCAGCTCGCCCGCCAGGGTCGGACCGTCGACGAAACCGAACCCGTCTCGATTACCGAAGCCGCCACGGCAGCCTGGGAGTCCGTCGAGACTGCGGGGGCGAGCCTGGATCTGGACGTCTCCGAGGACGTGACCGTCGAGGCCGACGCGAGCAGACTCCAGCAGGTGTTCGAGAACCTTTTTCGCAACGCGATCGAGCACGCGAACGCCGCCCAGGGATCGGGTGTCAGTCCCGACACGGTCGCCGACGGCGGGCCGGCCGATTCGAGCACGGTGACGGTCCGGCTCGGCCTGACCGCCGACGGATTCTTCGTCGAGGACGACGGCCCCGGAATCCCCGAAGACGAACGTGAAAGCGTCTTCGTCGAGGGCTACACGACCGACGAATCAGGGACGGGTCTCGGTCTGGCGATCGTGTCGATGATCGTCGACGCCCACGGCTGGGACATCGCACTGGCCGAGTCCGACAGCGGCGGTGCACGGTTCGAGATCGACGTCGAGTGATCAGGTCTCGGCGAGCGGAGTGATCAGGTCCCGGCGAGTGCGGCGATTCGAGAGAGCGCACGCCGGCAGACGGGCAGGTAGCCGGCCGCGACGAGCGGGACGTCGAAGGCTGCGACACAGCGCCGCTCGGTGAGCGGTTCGACACTGTGTCCAGTGGCCGGTATGCGCGAGACGGTCCAGGTCCAGCGGTAGTTCTCGCACGTCGTGATCTCGAAGGGAATCCACACGCCACCTGGCAGGCGGACGCGGCCTGTCGTCCCGCGCTCGATGTATCGACGGTCACACTCGACGGCGGTGACAGACGGTCCCCACCGTGGCCACAGCGTCGTATCCCGCAAGACGTCCCATACCGCCTCGGCGGGCGCGTCCATCTCGCGCTCGACGACGAGCCGTCGGTTCTCGGCGATACGTTCGATCCTGGGCACACACCCCATACTACTCACAGTGATGTCAGGGTTCGGACGAACCGATCGATCGGAGCGCCGTGGCAGTCGGGCGAAACGACCAACTGGCCGCTCGCCGTCAGTCTCGGTATGGAGGTCGCACCCGGGATCAGCACGCACGCCATCGAGTGGTCGTACGGCGAGTACGTCGAACCGCTGTCGGTCCACGTCGTCGAGGGCGAGACGACCGTGCTCGTCGGTGGCGGCGACGAATCGATAGCCGAAGCGGTGCTCGATGTCGCCCGAACCCACGATGTCGACGTCGTGCTGGTCGAACACGCACACGTCGACCACTACGGCGCGGTCCCGACGATCCGCCGGGAACTCGACGTCGACGTCGCGATTCCCGCAGGAGACGCCGCCGCGCTACGGGAGGTCGGAATCGAGCCTGATGTCACGCTCGAGGACGGGGACCAGCGGTGGGGGATCGAAGCGATCGCGACACCCGGGCATACACCCGGAAACATGGCCTACCGGGCGGGCGACGTGTTGCTCGCGGGCGATACGGTCGTCGCCAGCGACTCCGTGTTCGCCGCGTCCGAGAACTGGTCGGGACCGCTCGCGGTCATCGAAGCGCGCTTTAACACCGACGACGCCGCGGCTCGTCGAAGCGTCGCGCGTCTCCGGGAGATCGATGTCGAGCGCGTACTCGTCTCGCATGGATCGCACGTTCTCGACGGGGCCGAGGAGTCGATCCAGACGCTGTGTCGGGATCTCGACGCGTCTCCCCGATAGCGAGGCAATGCAGAAAGCCTTTGGACGGAAGCACCGATGGGTGTGGTATGATCGACCAGACTATCGAGGAGATCGAGGAGATGCAGACCCATAGCTCCTCCGTCGTCGCGGTCAAAGCCGCCGACGCCCTCCGGTCACTGCTCGACGACGACTTCCCGACCGTCGAGGAGTACGTCCGCGCGCTCGAACGCAACAGCAGCGCGCTCCGGCGAGCCAAACCCTCTCACGCCTCGCTGTACAAGACTCAGCGACAGATCGTCGACACCGTCACCGACGCCGACCCCGCGACCGTCGCGGAGGCTCAGGAACTCACCGACACCGTGATCACCGACGTCATCGACACCGTCGAGTCGGCCAAACAGGAGGCCGCCGAGACGGCGCTGACCTTCCTCGAGGACGGGATGACCCTGTTGACGCACGACTACTCGACGACGATTCTCCGCACGCTCGAACTCGCCGCCCAGAAGGACTACGAACTGACGGTCTACATCACGGAGGCCCGACCGCGGTATCTGGGCCGTAAAACTGCCCGCCGGCTCGCCGAGATTCCCGAGATCGACCCTCACCTGATCGTCGACAGCGCCTGTGGCTACTTCCTCTCGGAGTGTGACCGCGTGCTCGTCGGGATGGACAGCGTCGTCGACGGAAACCTCTACAACCGGATCGGGACCTACCCGATCACCGCGACGGCGTCCGACGTCGGCGTCCCCGTCACGGCCGTCGGGGCGAGCGCGAAGATGCCCGAGGGCGGCTTCCAGTTCGAAAACGAGTTCCGATCCGTGAGCGAAGTCATGCGCGAGCCCGCGGAAGGGTTCGTCGTCGAGAACCCGAACTACGACGCCACGCCGGTCGAACTGCTGGATTCGATCGTCACCGACGACGGGATCAAGCGATACGGCGAGTGATTCCGACTCGAAGTCACATATACATGCGGTCGTCGGGGAACTGTTCGTCGCCTTTCCGTTCGACGCGCTGGGCCAGTTCGGTGTAGTATTTCGAGACCTCACCAGCGAACGTCTCCAGCGGCGCGGTATCCAGTTCGAGGTCGTACACCCGGACGACGGCGTCCAGCAACCGGAGTGCCGCCTCGGCGTCGGGTGATTGAGCGTGCGCCGGGGTCGTGAACAGACAGGTCGGTCGTTCGCTCGTGAGCCCGCGCATCATGACGCTGCCGTTGAGGCCATCGAGGTAGCCGCCGTGCATCGGTGTCAGGTCGGTGTCGGTCAGCCGCTGACGCTGATAAGACTCGGTCGCGACGTAGAATGGTTTGTGGTCGTCGGGACCGTGGGCGAACGGGACGCCCGAGCAGAGTCCGATCTCTTCGATACCGTCCCGGTCAGTCCACTCGAAGAGGCTATCGGCGAACGCCTCGGCGACGAACTCCGGGACAGGAAGCTCGCCCACGAGGACGATCGCGTCCGTCTCGGGACTGGTGAACAGCCGAGAGTGATGGCGTGGTGTCCCCGATTCGAACGGCGTGATCGAGGGGAGCCCCTCGGCCCGAACGTGTCCCTGTGGTTGGAGATCGAGTTGCTCGACCAGGTAATCGACTGCCGTCAGCCCGGCCAGGCCGTATTCAGCGAATCCCGCCAGCAGGACCGGTTTCGACTCGCCGTCGTAGTGGACGTCGAACGTCGGTGTCTCGCTTGCCATACTGACTGCTACAGCCACCGACATCTTGTAACCCGTCGCTCGGCGTGGCGCAATCCTTTTTTATGCCCCGGGTGTCCCCACGCTCATGGCCGGAGGAGGCGTCGTCGAATCGCTTGCCCAGGGAGCCATCGGGCCGTCGCCCCTCGCCACCGTGACCGTCGACGACGTCCTCGACCGCGTCGAAGCGTTCGTGCCACCGTGGGCGGTCGATCTCCTGCAAGTCGTGCTCGTCGTCGTTCTCGCCTACGTCGTCGCGCGATTACTCGTTCGACTTCTCGGGCGGCGGATCGCCCGTCGGTCCGACCGGCCGAGTCTCACACGCATGACGATTCGGGGGCTCAAAGGCGGCGTCTACCTGATCGGCTTTTTCGCCATCCTCCGGATCTACGGTCTCCAACTCAGCCAGATCGCGCTCTCTGTCACCGTCTTCACGGCGGTGCTCGGTGTCGTGCTCGCGCCGATCGTCGGGAGCTTCATCAGCGGGATCTTCCTGCTGGCCGACCAGCCCTTCGAGATCGGTGACATGATCGAGATCGTCGACACTGGCCAGCGAGGGTTCGTCGAAGACATCACGCTCCGATACACGAAAATATTCACACTCGACAATACGTTCGTCGTCATCCCGAACGGGACCATCCGCGATCGTGACGTCGTCAACTACTCGGCCGAAGACATGCGAACTCGTCAGACACTCGACATCGTCGTCACCTACGAGGGCGACCTCGCACAAGCCCGACGCCTCATCGAAGACGCAGCGCGAGACGTCGATAACGTCATCACTGGCGGCCCCTCGATCCGCGTCGGGGCAGCGCGATACCCTGCCGGTCCGACCTGCTACATCAACGACTTCGGCGATCATGGGGTTCGACTGACACTCAGATACTGGCTCAAAGAGCCGTACAAGCTGCTGGCTGCGCGATCGAACGTCCAGACTGCGATCTGGGACCGCCTGGACGACGCCGACGTCGAGATCGCGTATCCCCACTCACACGTCGTCTTCGACGAGACCAGCGGCGAGTTGCCTGTCTCGATGCGGTCCGGAACCTCGCCCCCCGGCGACTCACCCGCCGGTGACACACCGTCTGCCGATCCTGACCGCGTCGAGTGATCACGCCGTCGCTTCACGACCTGCCCCAATATTTCACAGATTATTCGGTAGGTTTATACAATAGTGGAGGAGATTATTATCTGTTCGTTCGGGCTGGCGAGAGTCCCAGGTTGGTCCCCGTGGACTCCGTATGGTCGATAGCTCCTGCTGTCGCCCGCCCAGTCCAGCGACACAGGTGGACACGATGAAAAGACCCTCCCAACACAGGCATGGAATCGATCACTGTCCGGAGTGCAGTAGCCGGATCGTGCAACGAACGACGAGCGAGCCTCGATGTCGAGAGTGTGGACTGCTCGTCCCAGTGCGGTCGCAGCGATCCCCCAGCGTGGCGCGTTCGATCAGCGGTCGCGGACCACCGCAACGGCCAGAGCACCGCCTCTCGACGTACATCGGTGACTGCTCACGAGACAGTCGACGCAGACGAATCGGCCGCTCGAAACGCCGGCGATTGCGTCGGCAGCGGCGGTGGCAGCGACGGATCGCGAGCGACGCGATCGGCGACTCCCGGCGGGTCGGGATCGCCGAGATCGAGCGCCTGAGCGGCGACCTGGAAGTCGGCAATCGGGTCGAGACGGTAGCAGCGACGATCTTTCGACGGGCCGTCGAAGAGCGACTGCTCTACGGCCGGGCCTGTGAGTCGGTCGCGGCGGCGACGGTCTATCTCGCCGTCCGGCGGTCGGACGTTCACCGGCGGTTGGACGAAATCGCGACGGCGAGTGCTGAGTCACGGCGTCGTCTCACCCGCGACGCCAGGCACCTCCAACGTGAACTCGGCCTGGCCGTCCACCCGCCGACAGTCGAAGCATATCTGCCCGAAGTCTGCAGCGAACTCGGTCTGAACGAGTGCGAGCAACGACGGGCACGACGACTGCTCGAGGCGGCCATCGACGAGAATCTGCACAGCGGGCGCGATCCCAGTGGGTTGGCCGCCAGTGCCTGCTACACCGTTTCTCGACTCCAAGATGAGTCGTCGTGCTCACAGACTGCGGCGGCCGCTGCCGGTGACGTCTGTCCCGAGACGATCCGCCGTCGGTATCGGGAGCTCAGAGAGCTCTGTCCCGACGTGTTCGAAGACGCACCGATCGACGGGCGACCCGAACCAGCCCAGCAGGCACAGTCGGTGACGTGAGCGGCGGCGCGGGGCGCGACGCCTACTGACTGTCCTCGGGTTTTATTAGGCCAGTAGCGCGTCAGTACGACCAAGCGGACACTCGAAATCTGTAGACAGACCGGAGACGATCTATGTCAGCAATTCAGGTCGAAGAGATCACGTATCGCGGTTGGGAGCACTGTATACAGGTCAGCAACGGCCACCTCGAACTCGTCGCCACGACCGACGTCGGGCCACGCGTCGTCGACTTACGGCCGGTCGACGGGGAGAATATCTTCTTCCACGACCGGAACGTGGTGGGGACGACCGAGAGCACCGAGTGGGAGGTCTACGGCGGGCACCGCCTCTGGCACAGCCCGGAGGCCCACCCTCGGACGTACCAGCCCGACAACGACCCTGTCGAGTACGAGATCACCGACCGAGGCTGTCGGCTGGTCCAGCCAGTCGAAGAGGAGACGAACATTCGGAAGACGATCGAGATCGAGATGATCCCCTACGAGCCGGTCGTGGAAGTCACGCACGAACTGACCAACGAGGGGCTCTGGAGTGTCGAACTCGCTCCCTGGGCCATCTCGGTCTGCAAGCCCGAGGGGACTGCCGTCGTTCCGTTCCCGGACGGCGATCCGAGCGAACTCCTCCCGGACAGGTCGCTCGTCTTCTGGCCGAGCACCGACCCGAGCGACGACCGCCTTCTCTACGTGGACGACCACGTCCTCGTCGACCACGACGAGGGGCAAGAGTTGAAGATCGGCGCGAACGTCTTCGACGGCTGGACCGCGTACGTCCTCGACGGCACGGCCTTCGTCAAGACTTTCGAGTACGATTCGACGGCGACCTACCCCGACCGCGGCGCATCCGTCGAGGTGTTCATGATCGATCCGCTGCTCGAACTCGAAACCCTCGGCCCGCTTGTCGAACTCGACCCCGGCGAGACGACCACGCACACCGAACGCTGGCACCTCTTCGAAGACGTTGATCAACCGGACGACGGCGAGGCGGCCGCCGCGCTGGCGTCCGATCTCGACTAGGTACTTTATAGGATGTCACGCCCTACCATGGAAGTATGGCCGGCATCAGCTACGCGGACTTTCTCGATCGGGACTACGACCCAGCAGCGGACGATCTCGTCTGTGAGTTCGCCGTCGAGCCAGCCGACGGACTCGACGTGGACGCCGTCGCGGGCCGGGTCGCCTCCGAGAGTTCGAACGGAACCTGGGCCGAACTCCAGGTCGAAGGGACGATCACCGATCTGAGCGCGCGGGCGTTCGACGTCTCCGAGGGGCGAGTGCGCGTCGCCTACCCCGACGCCCTGTTCGAACCCGGGAGCATGGCACAGGTCCTCTCGTGTATCGCCGGGAATATCATGGGCATGAAAGCGGTCGATCGTATCCGCCTGCTGGACTGTGAGTGGCCCGAGTCGTTGGCAAGGAGCTTCCCAGGTCCGCAGTTCGGTTCGTCGGTCCGCGCGGAGCTCTTCGACGCGGGCGAACGGCCGATCACTGCCAGCGTCCCGAAACCGAAGGTCGGACTCTCGACCGACCAGCACGCCCGGATCGGCTACGAGATCTGGACCGGCGGCGTCGACCTGCTGAAAGACGACGAGAACCTCACCGACCAGGGCTTCAACTCCTACGAGGATCGCCTCACTGAGAGCCTCGCGATGCGCGATCGTGCCGAGGACGAGACGGGCGAGAAAAAGAGCTATCTGGTCAACGTCACCGGCCCCGGACCCGAGATGCTCGAACGGGTCGATCTGGCGGCCGAACACGGCTGTGAGTACGTCATGGTCGACGTGATCACCGCCGGCTGGGGGATGGTCGAGCAAGTACGGGACCGCTGTGAGAGACATGGCTTGGCGATCCACGCCCACCGCGCGATGCACGCCGCGTTCGACCGCGTCCCGAACCACGGCGTTTCGATGCGCGTGCTCGCCCAGATCGCACGACTCTGTGGCGTCGACCAGCTCCACACCGGGACCGCAGGATTGGGCAAACTCGAAAACGAAGATACGGCGGGCATCAACGAGTGGCTCACGAGTGATTTGCACGGCCTGACCGACGTCCTCCCGGTCGCCTCGGGCGGCCTCCATCCGGGGCTGGTCCCGGACTTGCTCGACGCGCTCGGGACGAACCTCGCCGTCCAGGTCGGTGGCGGTATTCACGGTCACCCCGACGGGAGCCACGCCGGCGCGAAAGCCTTCCGGGCGGCGATCGACGCGACTGTCGAGGGACGGTCGCTGTCGGCCGCGGCCGAGGACTCGCCCGAACTGGCGACGGCGCTGGATCGCTGGGGAACTCAGGGCACGCGGTAGCCGGTATTTTTGTCCGGCCGGGCGTATGGCCGGCCATGCAGGAGACACGTCGGGCGGTGCTGGACGCGCTCGCGTCGGGGCCTGTGTCGGGCCCCGAGATGGCCGCCGATCTGGACATCTCCCGGACTGCAGTCTGGAAGCACGTCGAAGCCCTCCGAGAGGCTGGATTCGATATCGAGAGCAGGGAGGCGGGCTACGCGCTCGCGTCGAGCCCGGAGTTCGGCGGCCTGGCGGTCGAGTACGGACTCGAGGCCCCCTACGAGATCGAATTCCACGAGTCGATCCCGAGCACGAACGCCAGAGCTCGCGAGCGTGCCGAGGCCGGGGACAGGGACGTCGTCGTCCTCGCGGACGAACAGACCGGCGGTCGAGGTCGGCTCGACCGCGCGTGGGCCTCGCCGAGCGGGGGAATCTGGTGCAGTCTACTGGGCAGTCCCGACCTCCCACCGGCCCACGCGCCGATCGCTACGCTCGCAGCTGCCGTCGCCGTCGTCGAGGCGGTCGAGACCGTCGGCGTCGAGGCCGGGATCAAATGGCCAAACGACGTGCTGGTGGGCGAAGACGAACGAAAACTCGCCGGGATCCTCACGGAGATGGCGGGCGAACACGACCGGATCGACTGGCTGATCGTCGGGATCGGTCTGAACGCGAACGTCGATCCCGAGGCGCTGCCGGCAGGTGCGACCAGCCTCCGGGCGCTCGTCGGTGACGTCGATCGACGGACGCTGACCCAGGCGCTGCTCGACGGACTCGACGACCGTCTGGGAGCGCCCGATTCGGTGCTCGAGGCCTGGACGGATCACTCACTGACGCTCGGTCGGCGCGTCCGCGTCGAGACACAGTCGGAGACCATCGTCGGCGAAGCGGTCGACGTCGCGTTCCCGGGGACGCTCGTCATCGAGACGGGGCGCGGCCGACGCACCGTCACAGCCGGCGATTGTGAGCACTTGCGCCCCGTCGACGACTGATCGACCCACGAGAGACGCGATTACTCTTCGTCGGTGACGCGGACGGTGAGCACCGGAACCGGCGAGGTCCTGACCACTCGCTCCGCGACGCTGCCGAGCAGGAGTCGATCGAGCCCCCCGCGGCCATGGGTCCCCATCACGATCACGTCGATCGGCTGCTCGCGGGCGTACTGGACGATACGTCGACTCGGTGACCCGTCGACGACCTCGCGTGAGACGGGGACGTCGTCTCCGGCAGCGGTCTCGACGGCCTCGAGTGCTGCCTCACCCTCTTCTTCGAGCATCGACGCCATCGCGTCCGCCGAGGTTTCCATCGGGAGCGCGCCGAACGCGGCTGTATCGAGTGCGTACAGGGCGTGGATCTCCGCGCCGTGGACGGCCGCCAGCGAGACTGCGTGCTCGATCACGGCGTCCATCTCAGCAGAGCCGTCCGTCGGGAGCAGGATGTGATCGTACATTGCTCTCGTCTAGCACACTCTCTGGAAGCGGCTTAACTGTTCACGGAGATCTCACCACGTGGGCGGGGTGGGCAACCTACTTGCCGATCCAAGACAAAGCTCAGATACTCCGATGTCGCCCCGCGCTGATCCGCCGGCTCCGTCCGAACCCAAGACGTTCGAGCCACCGCCGAACCGGCCGCCGCTGGAGATCATCGAAGGCGGGGCTCACTGGATCCTCGAAGCATACAACACCGGGCGGCGTGACGGCGAGACCTATTCCGTCCACGACACACAGATGGACGCCCTCCGGGCCGGCAAACGCCGGATGGACGAGCGCGGCCATCCCTGCCTGTTGCGCTGGGATAGCGACGCGAGCGTCCGGACGATGTACTGGAACCCGGATTTCGAACACCTGGACGTCCGCTACGACGCCATGACCGAGACGTGGGTCATCCTTCCGAAGGTGGGCGACGTCCCGTTTTACGCGACCGACGATCAGGAACTTGCGGCCCGCTACGGCCGGGAGGTCCAACAGACCTACGACTTCAAACACCTCGATCTGTACGATCCTGATGGGACGAAGCGGCGGACGATCGACCATCGGTTCGTCCGTAACGAGATCGACTCCTCCGGGGTCAGATTCGACCGCGAGAAGATCGTCGAGGACGAGACCGGACCACTCGCCGACGAGGCAGACAGCGATGGCGTCACCTCCGGGACGACGCCCGCGAGTGCGCTGGCCGCTGCGGTTCCCGACCTGACCGACGTCGAGGTCGTCCCGACGGAAGGCCCGCTTCGCCGGTATCGTGCTGGCTGGGACGACGGTGGTGAGGCCGCTATCGTGGCCCTCGACCCCGAACTCTGTGACGACCGCGACGTCGTCGACGCGTTCCTGGACGTCGTCGAGAACTGGAAGACCATCGCGGACAACAACCACGTCGCGACCGTTCACGACGATGGGATCGGCCCCTCGCCCTGGGTCGCGTTCGACGCCGGAGAGGCGCCCCTCCGTGAACAGATCGACGAGTTCGGTCTGCGGACGCGGGTCGACATCGCAGACGACATCGCTGGCGCCTACGAGACAGCGACGCTGTACGACGTGCCGCTCCGCGGAGCCGAACCGGACAACGTCCAGGTCCGCGCGGTCAGTCGCGGCTGGAGCGGTGAACTCGCCGACTGGGGCCTGACGAATCAGGTCGAACGCTCCCTCGGAGAGACGCCCGTGGGTCACTACAGCGCGCCCGAGGAACTCGACGGTGGCCGGACCGATCGAACGCCGATCTATCGCCTGGGTGCACTGGCCTATTACGCGATCACCCGCCGCGACCCCTTCGAGAGCGCGAGTTCGCTGCCCGAGGCGATCCGCTCGGGTCCGCCCAAGCCGCCGAGTTCGGTCGTCGACGTTCCCGATCGTCTCAACGAGGCCGTCTCGAAGGCGATGGCGACGGATCCGGGCAAGCGCTACACCCAGGTCAAAGACTTCAGAGACGACCTGGCCGAAGCGCTCGCCTGGTAGATCACCCGGCCGAAAGGACTCGTGTCGGTCTCCGGCCGGAGTAACAACCGTTTTACCCGCCGCCGGGGCAACGTTGTGGTATGGACACGGACGCGCGTGTGGACCTGACGACCCGCCACACCCAGGAGGTCGTCACCGACGAAGAGCTACGTGAGCGACTGGCCGACCGCGACCAGCCCAGCGCCTACATCGG
Source organism: Halapricum salinum (assembly GCF_004799665.1). Lineage (NCBI taxonomy): Archaea > Methanobacteriati > Methanobacteriota > Halobacteria > Halobacteriales > Haloarculaceae > Halapricum > Halapricum salinum. The sequence goes on along the minus strand of NZ_CP031310.1, from coordinate 3,263,445 downwards.
CTACGCCCCGACCGGCGAGATGCACATCGGCCACTTCACGACGATGCGCAAGCTCGCCGACTTCATCCAGGCTGGCCTGGACGTGACGGTTCTCATCGCCGACCTCCACGCACACCTGGACGACGAGAAGAGTCCCTTCGACCTGCTCGAAGCCCGCTCGCGCTATTACGAGACGACGATCCGGGCGATGATCGAGGCTGCGGGGGCCGATCCCGAACAGATCGAGTTCGTCCGGGGCAGCGATTTCGAACTCGACGAGGATTACTCTCTGGAACTGTTGCGGATGGCTGCCGAGACGACTATTTCCCGGGCCAAGCGTGCCGCGAGCGAGGTCGTTCGTGAATCCGACTCACCGAAACTCGGCGGGCTACTCTACCCGCTCATGCAGACCCTGGACGTCGACGCCCTCGACGCCGACATCGCCTACGGCGGGGTCGACCAGCGCGGTATTTACATGCTCTCTCGGGAGATTCTGCCCGATCACGGTGGCGAAGCCCCGATCTGTATCTTCGCGCCCCTGCTGTCTGGGCTCTCGGGTGGGAAGATGAGCGCCTCCAAGGAATCCTCGAAGGTCAATCTCAACGACTCGCCCGACGCCGTTCAGGACAAACTGAACGACGCCTACTGCCCGATGGGCGAGGTCGAGGACAACGGCGTCCTCGAATACGTCCGCTATCTCGTCTTCCCGATCCTCGAGGAGCGTGGAGAGGACTTCGTGGTCGAGCGCCCCGAGCAGTACGGGGGCGACCTCGTCTACGAGAGCTACGACGAACTCGAAGACGACTTCATGAGTGAAGACCTCCACCCCCAGGACCTGAAGAACGCGGCCGGCGAGTACATCTCCGAAGTCATCGACCCGATCCGATCCAGGCTAGACGACGAGCCCGAGCTACTGGCGAAAGCCTACCCCGAGAAGTACGACTGAGGCTGCCGGTAGACCGAGCGTGCTATTCGAGGAGGGGCAGCGCCACGCCGAAGACCCACGGCGAGAAGAAGCCGATCACGAGACCAGCCACTTCGGAGTAGCTGAACAGCGTGTACTCCCAGGCGGGGAGATTCTGGAATACGGAGTGGCCGAGTAGTTCACCACCGACGCCGAACGCGAACAGCCCGAGTCCGAGCAAGAATCCGGTCTTGGCGAGAAACGCGTGATCGAGGTTGCTGGTTCGTGTCATACTACCCCGTCGAACGCGGGTCACTATCGATGTTTCGCACTCGTCCTTCCGACCCAGTCGGTTCTCACCTGTCGGGAATATCGACAGCGGCTTTTATCGCCAGTCCCCAGATTCCGGGTGATGACACTCTCGCGACGCCGATACCTCGCGGCACTCGGCGGTTCGGCAGGTGTAGCGCTAGCCGGCTGTGGCGGCGGCGACGTGAACCGGACGACTTACGAGGCCGAATCCGTCTCGGCACCCGAGGAAGTCAGCGACTACGTTTCGGCTTCGTCGAACTTCGACGGGACGATGGTCGATCTCACAGGTAGAGACGAAATCGAAGTGACGGTCGGTGTGCAGGGGAACGGGAGCTATTACGCGTTCGGGCCGCCGGCGATCACGGTGTCGACTGGAACGACCGTGACCTGGAGGTGGACCGGCCGTGGGAACGCCCACAACGTTGCCTCCCAGGGTGGAGGACCGCTCAATTCGAGTCTCACGGCCGAGGAGGGCCACACTTACGACCACACGTTCGAACAGAGCGGTGTCTATCTCTACAAGTGTAATCCGCACGAGTTCCAGGGAATGAAAGGCGCTGTCGTCGTCGAGTGACGGATCGATTGATTCACCGCGGCGAACATATTCGGGACCACGCTGAGGGAGGGGGAGTCCGAACCACCGCACATGCCAGGCATCCCCTCACTGGGTGGTGGCGACACCTTCGACGAACAGGACACGTTCGTCCCCGAACACCTCCCCGAACCCGGATCGTTTCTGAACGACGTCGAAATACTGACCGGCGACGACCACATCGCAGTCCATCGGATGGCCCGCGAGGTGTTCGAAGAACGCGGCGTCTACGACGTCACCTTCGGATACAATCTCGCGAAGCTCAATAGAGATACGCGCCACCCCGACGCTGGGTTCCGGTACGCCCGCGACCCGGATGATCCCTCGATACTCCTGGCGGAGTTCACGCCGACCACGGAGTTCTGCCCGCAGGGGGATTCACTGGCCGTGGGCGCGTTCCGGGCGTTCAACGGCGAGCGTGACGCTCACGAATTCGACTGTGTGAAGGTGCGTGTCGACGAGATGCTCAACGAGAGTGCGCTGGTCAATCAACGACTCCAGGCGCTCGAAGAACACTTCGTCGAGACGGGTGATGTCCGCCACGATCTCGGACTCGGCACCGACGAAGACGGTGAGGTGTCGACCGAGCGTGGGACCGAGTTACCGTTCTGAACGCCCAAGATGATTTATTCCCGGCGACTCATTGGCCGCTAGGTAGATGACGGCATATCAGTCTGATTCGGTCACTGTCCTCCACGTCGACGACGAGCCGGGGCTCTGTGAGGTCGTCGCCGAGTTTCTCGAACACAGACACGGCTGGCTCGACGTCGAGACGGCGACCGACGCCGCGTCAGGCATCGAGTACGTTCGCCAGGACGGCGTCGACTGTGTCGTCAGTGATTACGACATGCCCGACAAAGACGGCCTGGAATTTCTCCGCTCGCTCCGCAAGGAGTATCCCGATCTGCCGTTCATCCTCTACACTGGCAAGGGGAGCGAAGAGATTGCCAGCGACGCCATCTCCGCAGGCGTCGACGACTACCTCCAGAAAGAGGCGACGACCGACCAGTACGAGGTCCTGGCCAACCGGATCAAGAACGTCGTCGATCGCCAGCGTGCCCAGTCGGCGGCCGCTGCGGCGGACGAACGCTATCACAACCTCATCGATACCGCCCCAGTCCCGGTCATGTTGTTCAAAGAGAGTGGCTCGATTGCCTACGTCAACGACGCGGCCCTGGACTTTCTCGAAGTGGCCGATGCGACCGCACTCGACGGCGTCACGATGCCCGAATTACTGGTCGAAGACGACCGCGACGAGGCCCTGGGGAGGTTCAGGAAGCTGTTCGAAGATGGTGATCCCGCCCCCGAAACCGAGTTTCGAGTTCGCGCATTCGACGGGACTGTCAAACGAGCCGTCGTCGCCACCGCTCCGGGAATCTACAGGGATCAACAGGTCGCTCAGGCGGTCGCCCGGCGCGTTCTCGAGACGGAGTGATAGACGCCTGCGAGATTCACGACCGCCAGCCGGCGCATGCACCCGGTCGCATCTCGTGATGGAAAGCGCTTTGAGCGCGCCTGCGCGAGAACCCGGTAATGAGCCTCAGCGATTCCGACCACGAGATCGTCTCAGAGCATCTCGGGCGCGAACCCACACAGGCCGAGACGGCCCTGTTCGAGAACCTCTGGAGCGAACACTGCGCGTACCGTTCGTCCAGGCCCCTGCTTGGCGCGTTCGAGACCGACGGCGAGAACGTTGTTATCCCACCCGGCGACGACGCTGGTGTGGTCGCACTCGATGAAGACACCTACATCGCGATGGGGATCGAAAGCCACAATCATCCCAGCTACGTCGACCCCTTCGACGGCGCGGCTACGGGCGTCGGCGGCATCGTCCGGGACATCCTCTCGATGGGGGCCTACCCGATCGGTCTCGCCGACAGTCTCTACTTCGGGGACTTCGACCGCGAACACTCCCGCTATCTGTTCGAGGGTGTCGTCGAGGGGATCAGCCACTACGGCAACTGCATCGGCGTACCGACCGTCGCGGGCAGCGTCGCCTTCCACGACGACTACGAGGGCAATCCGCTCGTGAACGTCGCCTGCGTCGGCCTGACGAACGCTGACCGGCTCGTGACGGCTGAGGCCCAGCAACCCGGAAACAAACTCGTCCTGTTCGGTCGCGAGACTGGCCGCGACGGCATGGGTGGGGCCTCGTTCGCGAGCGAAGATCTCGCTGAGGATGCCGAGACCGAGGATCGACCGGCGGTCCAGGTCGGCGATCCATATAGCGAGAAACTGTTGATCGAGGCCAACGAGCAACTGATCGACGAGGATATGATCGAGTCCGCCCGCGACCTCGGCGCGGCCGGGCTCGGTGGTGCCTCCTCGGAACTGGTCGCCAAGGGCGGTCTCGGTGCCGATATCGAACTCTCGAAGGTTCACCAGCGCGAGCCGGGGATGAACGGGACGGAGATTCTGCTCAGTGAGTCACAGGAGCGAATGGTCTACGAGGTCACGCCGGAGAACGTCGAGCGAGTGCAAGAGATCGCCGAGCGCTACGAGATGCAGGCTTCGGTCATCGGCGAGGTCACCGATGGCAACTATCACTGCACGTTCGAAGGTGAGACGGTTGTCGACGCTGACGCCGAGTTCCTCGGGGAGGGTGCACCGATGAACGACCTCGAACACGTCGAACCCCCGGAGCCGAAGAAAGACGTGCCCGAGTACGACCTCGATGACGCGTTCGAGACGGTCGTCGGCGCGCCCAACACCGCGAGCAAACGCTGGGTGTATCGGCAGTACGACCACGAGGTCCAGGTCCGGACGGCCACACCACCAGGCGACGACGCGGCACTCCTGGCCATCCGAGAAGCGGAGCAGGGGCTCGCGATCTCTTCGGGAGCCGATCCGAACTGGACCACCGCCGCACCGTATCAGGGCGCACAGGCCGTCGGCCTGGAGAACGCGACGAACATCGCGGCCAAGGGGGCGACGCCGCTGGCTGCCGTCGACTGTCTCAACGGTGGCAACCCGGAGAAGCCCGACGTCTACGGCGGCTTCAAAGGGATCGTCGACGGCCTCGCCGACATGTGTAGAGCCATCGGCGTTCCGGTCGTCGGCGGGAACGTCTCGCTATACAACGATTCAGTTTCGGGCCCCATTCCGCCCACACCGACGCTCGCGATGGTCGGCACGAAAGACGGCTACGATGCCCCGCCGATGGCCCTCTCGGGTGAGGGAACGCTCCTGATCGTCGGGGGCACCGACGACGAGCCTGCACTCGGTGGCTCGGAACTGCTCGCTCGCCTCGGTGGCAGCGATCGGTTCCCCGAACTCCCGACCAACCCCGGCGAACTGATCGAGACGATTGCGACGGTCGCGGACTTCGAGAGTACGCACGCCACGCACGACGTGAGTCACGGCGGTCTCGCGGTCGCGCTCGCGGAGATGCTCACCGAGGACGCAGGCGCCGCCGTTTCAGTCGACGATCCATCGACTCTGTTCGATGAGCAGCCCGGACGAGTCGTTATCGAGACAACCGATCCCGACGCAGTCCGGGCAGCTTTCGAGGATGCCGCACCCGTCTCGGAACTCGGTGTGTCCGACGACACCGGTGCGCTCTCGGTCGATGCTGGCACGGAGTCGCTTCGTGTCTCTGCGACCTCCGTGGCCGAGTTGCGTTCGGTTATCGAAGCCGAACTGGCGTAGAGAACACGGCGTCACAGGATCGTTCACTGGTCCAGTCAGGCTACGCACTGCTGTCGAGCTGCTGATGGGCCTGCTCCGATCCGTCTCTGTTCACGGTCGCTGGGGGCTGGGGGATCGCTGATCGACTGGCACGTTTCGCTGTCCCGTTCGAACCGGGTCTTCGATTCCCACAGCGGTCTGTCTGGCTGGGAGGACAGTCCGGGAACCGGGGTCTAGCGCGTCGAGGTGTTCCTCGATGGTATAACGACGATTTGCCTTCTCGAACGGCGTTCCGAACTGTAGTCGTGTCGAGTCGTACTCCAGAAGAACCATCTGGGGAAAGACGTACGAGTGTGTCCGCGGACCAGTACCGACCTCCCTGTCTCTGGTCACCACGAAGTGTCTGTGGTCACCGTCGTTGACGGCTGCCCACTGTTTGAGAACGAAGAGACGATGCGAGAGTTTCATCCCGACCCCGGTCCGCGCTGACGCGCTTTTCGGGAGCAGTCCGCTCCCGTAGATGCGCACCCGGTAGGAACCGATGGCGTCCTCGCCGTCGAGCCGTTGCAATCGTTCGATGACCGCCTCTCGGTCCTCCGTGGCCACGTCAGGGCCAAGAGAGCGAACGTACAATTCGAGGTCGGGCCGCTTGTATTCTCGCATCGAGAAACACCTGATAGCATCTATGACTCGAACACGGAATCGTTCTGGAGGATGATTTTCCAAGGTGTTTTTGCCTATCGTAGCTATGATGCGTGGGCCGAGTCACACCAGACCACCAATCGGGGAGCGATTGCGTTTCCGTCCCAGTACTGTCTCTCGGGGTAAAATTCAGGTACTTGTCAGATTGATAGATTTATAATCATTCACGTTCATCTACATTAGTACGATGCCTGGGGGAGCAGACGACATTCGAGACGGATGGGTCAATGGGTGGATTGTCAGTCGTCGGTGTGGGTGACCGAGACATGGTCGTTTTGACTGACCTGACCGTACAGAGCCTCGAGTTCGACCTTGGCCAGTCCCTGTCGAACTTGCGAGACGTCAGAGTTCACTTCGATCGGTCAGTACCAGTCGGGGAGAGTGCAGAACCGTATCTCTGGGCGTATACTTGTGAACAGCCATTGTTCGAGCGCCTGTTGAAGAATACTTCGAATGTGGAAGCGGCACATAGAGTCCAGCTCGACGACAAAAAAGGGCTCTATCGAATCGAATGGGTCGACGAGCTGGAGGGGTTCCTGGGCTGTCTGTGCAACACCGATATCAATGTCGTTCAGATCAGAGGCACAGCCGAGCAGTGGGATTTCCGGCTTCAGTTTGACTCACACGACGCAGTGAGTCGGTTCCAGCGGGAATGTGCAGACCAGAACGTCTCTCTGTCCATCGATCGAGTCGTCAGTAGCCAGGCCAGACAGATGCCGACGGAGTTGTTGAGTCCACGCCAGCACGAAACGATCGAACTCGCTCTAGAGAAGGGGTATTTCGACGTTCCGCGACGGACAACCCTGGTCGAGCTAGCAGACGAACTCGGTATCTCGGACCAGGCAGTCTCGGCACGGATTCGGCGCGCGATGAAGACGCTCAGCCAGTCGTTTCTCACCGAGGGTGACACGAAGGATCGCCTACAGCTCACTGGGCAGTGAGGCGTGATCTGTATTCGCCAGTTTTCGGACAATCAGTTCTGGTCAGTGAATCCCAACCTGTTCTCATTCACTTGGAGGTCCAATGATCGAACTGAATCTGGCCGAGTCTGTAATGTGAACTGCTTTCCGCGTGGAAAGTACGGAAAGGGTGTTTTCCCCGTGTGCTCCCACCCCCACGGTCCATCCCTTTCGATCTTTTCGAGAGAGACAACCGACGAGGACACCCTGGACCGGATCGACTATCGATGCGAGTTCGGGCTATCAGTTCAGCCCACGCCTGAGGACGAGATTTTCCGATGGCAGATAAACAGGTGATTTAAAGTAGTGGGAGTTCTGTATCTGTCACTATCCCCCAATTAATGACCGTCTCGCAAACTTCTCTACAGTCCAACTGGAGACAACCTGATGACGGACTGTGACGCCGACGAACAGATGACTGTCAGAGAATTCGAGGCAGAGCTGACGGCACTATTGAATCGCGCAGTAGATGGAGATGTCGATGTCGAAGGTGGGTGGGATATCGACGTCGATGGACGGTTCGATCTCGGTGTGGAGATCACTGCGGTGGACCGCTCCGAGTGAGTCACCCACGATCCCGGACCAGGTTGCTGTTTCGATAGGGCCGTTCGATGTCTACCCACACTGAACTGGATACTGAAAATTTCTAGCCAGGAAAAGATGCACTACAGGGATCCAACTTCGCCAGTAATTATATCTTTACGTATATATCTGGTTGCGTGTTGTCGGATCGCTGTTGGAGGAGAATACGAGATTTGAACCTCCATGCTCGAATTGATTGGAAAAACAACATTTGATAGTGATCATTGCACGGAAATCTATGACAGCTTCAATAGGTGTGCCTGAAACAACCACTTTTTACTCCCGACCTCGCTACTGCAGTCTTCGGTAATCTCTCCTTACTCGGAGGGAAAACACCATCCCGAATCACCGACATAATTTCCATCAGAATTGTACGTTACTAACCCTGATAATTGGTTCTCAAGGCTTAAGACTCCGAAAATCGGACCTCTCTCCAGACACGATGTCAGATGGAACAGAACGAATAAGTCGGCGTGGAATCCTTCAGCATCTCGGCGTTGGTCTGGCGGCCGGCTCGGTCGCTGGGCGCGCCGGTGCGTCGTCGCGGTCAGGCGGCAACGACCGCTATATCGTCGGGACGAAACCGGGCTTCTCAGCGAGTGCAGTTACTTCGAAAGCAGACGCTGTGAAGCGAGAGCTCGACTTCGGTTCGCGTGGGAAAGCGGTGGCTGGCCGATTTTCGGAGGCAGCCGCCCAGGCGCTGGAGAATCGACCGGACGTCAGATATGTCGAACGAGATGGTCTCGTGGAGGCACTCGGCGAGAGTCTCCCATGGGGCGTCGACCGCGTCGACGCAGATGTCGCCCACGATGACGGCGCGACCGGTGACGGTGCTCACATCGCTATCATCGACTCGGGTATCGACAGTGACCATCCCGATCTCCAGGGGAACCTCGGAGCCGGGAAAGCATTTGTCCGCTGCGGAACCCACCCTGACGACAGCGATTGCAGTACGACGAACGGCAATTCGTGCATCGAGCCGTGGGACGACGACAACGACCACGGGTCACACTGTGCGGGCATCGCTGATGCCATCGATAACGAAACCGGTGTCGTCGGTGTAGCCACGAACGCGACCCTTCACGCAGTCAAAGTGCTCGGCTGCAGTGGCTACGGCAACTACTCCGACGTCGCCAGCGCGATCACGTACGTCGCCGACCAGGGCTGGGACGTTGCGAGTATGAGTCTCGGCGCGAGTTCCGGTTCCAGTGCCATTTACGACGCGGTCCAGTATGCCACCCAGCGGGACGTCTTGCTCGTCGCCGCAGCCGGGAACGCCGGCCCGTGTCAGGATTGTGTTAAATACCCGGCCGCATATTCTGAAGTGATCGCCGTATCGGCGACTGATTCAGACGACAACCTGGCGAGCTTCTCGTCGACCGGGATAGAGGTCGAGATCGCCGCACCTGGCGCGTCCATTCGGTCGACCATCCCAGGCGGAACGGTGTACAAGTCCGGCACGTCGATGGCCACGCCACACGTCGCGGGTGCGGCTGGGCTCTTGGTGGCCAATGGGTACACGGCGACAGAAGCGCGCGACCGACTCAACTCGACGGCCGAAGACATCGGCCTCTCCTCGACCGAACAGGGAAGCGGATTATTAGATGTCGACGCAGCACTCGACGACACACAGACTTCTGAATTCACGATGCAGACCGACCAACCGACGAACGTCACGACCGATCAGGCAACGCTCAACGGATACCTCGAATCACTCGACGGCGCCGACAGTGCCGGCTGTTACTTCAAACTCTGGGAGAAGGGGAGTCAGTCCTCGACGTCGACCTTCGTCGGTCTGGACTCTCTCGACAGCACCGGCTCGTACAGCGAGAAGGCGACCGATCTCGCTTCGGGCACGACGTACGTCTACGCAGCGCGTGGTGAGGCCTCGGACGGTGCCTGGAAAGACGGCGGCACAGTCGAGTTCACGACCGAGTCGACGGCGACGCTCGCCGTCAGCACTGCAGGTACCACCAACCTCGGTACGACGACTGTGACGCTGAACGGATCGCTCGACGACCTCGGCGGTGCGAGTTCTGCCGAATGTTACTTCCAGTATCGACAGAGTGGTGGGTCAACCTGGAATACGACGACCTCGACACCTCGTACCTCGACCGGTTCGTTCAGTGCCGACGTGACGGCCCTCGAATCAGATACTTCCTACGAGTTCCGGGCCGTTGTCGACGCCAGTGACGGTGACTCGGCGACCAGTTCTGCTACCTCGTTCAGCACTGACCAGGAAGACACGACTGTCGTCGTCTCGACGGGGTCGATCTCGAGTGTCTCCAGCTCGGCAGCAACACTGTCCGGTTCGGTCACCGATCTTGGCGGCGCGAGTTCTGCCGAATGTTACTTCCAGTACCGTCAGAGCGGCGCCGATAGCTGGGCCACGACGCCGGGACAAACTCTCGATTCAACCGGGTCGTTCACTGAGGATCTATCGGATCTCAGCTCGGGGACAGACTACGAGTTCCGGGCGATTGCCGACGCTAGCGACGGCGATTCGGACACCGGTTCGACTGTTTCGTTCACGACTGATTCACAGGACACGTCTGTCGTCGTCTCGACCGGCTCGATATCGAGCGTTTCGGAGTCCTCGGCGACACTCGCGGGATCGCTGACTGACCTCGGCGGCGCGACGTCGGCTGAATGTTACTTCCAGTATCGACAACGCGGAACCGCTACCTGGGAAACGACGACAAGCCAGACGCTGTCCTCCACCGGCTCGTTCAGTGAGACTCTGTCGGGCCTCAGCACAGGGACGGACTACGAATTCCGGGCTGTTGCCGACGCAAGTGATGGCGACTCAGACACCGGATCGGCGGTCGCGTTCAGTACCGAGCGCGAGAGTAGTGGCGGACTGACCGTCGAGACGGGGTCTGTCGAGCAAACCTGGCTCCGTGCTACTCTGAATGGTTCCGTCTCGAATCTCGGTGGCGCAAGTTCCGCGACTGTGTATTTCGAGTACTGGGAGAAGGGAGCGAAGTCCTCGACGCTCGAAACGACCGACACCCAGACGCGACGTTCGACCGGAGCCTTCAGCGAGAACTTCTACGACAGCTACGGTACGACCTACGTCTACCAGGCAGTCGCAGAGAGCTCGGACGGACAGGTCGATACCGGAAGTCAGGTCGAATTCACGGGCTAGCCCTCGATCGATCCTTCGAGCCTCTGGCGCGTGTACGTGTAGACGCCGCCGAGCAGTGCCCCGAATATCACGTGGGCTGAGAGCCCGTCCAGTGGCAGATAGAGCACGTCGACTCCGAAGACCTCGAACTGCGTCGCCAGCACCACGCCCGAGATGGCCGGAACGACGACCCCTTCGGCCACGAACCAGAGGCCGACACCGTACAGCATCCCCAGCGCGACTGTCTCCCCGACCGTCTGTGAGACGAGCCGAAACTGCTCTCGGGTGAGTAGTGCAGCGAACACCGCCGCGAAGACGAGACTGTGACCGAGGTGGGCGAGGATCGTGGGGTCACTCGTCTCGAACCCGTAGACGGCCATGATCACCGGAGTGAAGAACATGACGTGGTGGAGGATTACCCACATCGCTGCCCCCCCGACGAGGCCGCCGGCAGTCGCTGCGATTCCCGACGCCAACACCGACAGCACGACTCGATCGTCTGTTTCCTTCTCGACATCCTCGCTCCCCGTCGGGTCGACACGCATCCGTCGCATCCGGTGGAGGTGAACCAGCGCTGTCACGCCGAGTATTCCCAGTGTGATTGACAACCAGGTCACAGGCGAGAACGCATCGACCGGCTCGAGGCCGAACGAAGCAGCCAGTAGCAGGACGATTCCCAGTCCCGAGAGTCCGACGTAGTAGACGCTGAACGGGAACCGACCGTCGCCGGAAATCTCGAAGTAGATGTTCAGGTCCACGAGCGTCTCCGATGGAACCACTTCACCGGCCTCGTGATCGCGTGCGATGAGACCGCGATCCTCGAGTTTCGGCAAGTGTCGCTGGACGACTGCCGTATAGACAGCTTTCCGTTCGGATCGACTGAGTTCATCGACCGGTTTGTCGTATTCCTGCGCGGCGACTTCTTCGACGAGTTCGGTAACGGATACACCGCCCTCGCGCTCCATGACGATCTCCAGCGCACGACGCCGTCGGTCGTTACCGAGCATCTCGAATAGGTCGTCTCGCGAGACGACGCTGTCCGTCTCGACGTCCGTCTCGTCGTCGGCGTGGCCATCGGGGACGCTCTGGGCCACGATCACCCACCCCCGGAGTCGTGGTCATGTGCTGCGGTCATATCGGTGACTCACCCGTTCCGAGCCGCCGTCGCTGGAGATGGCGATGGTGGACGACTGCCGACCCACCGAGGACGGCAAGCATGACGGTCCCGACGAGTGTGGGGTACGTCGAAAGGGGCGGGACGCCGAGCCAGAGAAACAGGAGGAGTCCGACGCCGACCCCCGCCAGCCCGAGATAGAATTGTGCCCAGAGGATATCGTCGTCCGGGACTGTCTCGAGATATACCTGCAGGTCGGACGCGTTCTCGGCCAGTGCGACCGTATTCGCCTCGGCGTCGAAGTCGACGACGTTCGCCTCGTCGAGCCGCGGCAGATGTGTCTGCCGGAGTGAGACGTAGATTCGCTGGCGTTGATCGCCGTCCAGGTCCTCGACTTCGGTATCGTATTCCAGGGCAGCCACCTCCTCGCTCAGCGCCGCCAGTGTGATCGGCTCGGCTCGCTGGCTGAGGATGTGAAATACGTACCGCCGCCGGGTGTTCTTCAGCATCTCGAACACCGTCTCTCTGGAGAGGGCCTCTGAGCGAGACCGGATGGACGGGAGCGAGGTCCAGCGCGCTGAACCGATCCGTGGCATTGAGCGTAATACTGCCGTGGGAGTCACTTAGTTTGCCACTGACTACTCTCGGTAGAAACCGTCTACCTGCGACTGAAGACCGAGAAACTGCCCCTACGCAGTGGTCTTCGAACTCGTATCAGACGCGTTCACTTGCGAGGCTATCGGTTGTCGAGACAGGTCCGTAACATTCGTTTACCACGCCAGAACCCGGTCGAACGGCCGTCGTAAGCCTCGACTCGGCCAGGCTAAATTTGATAGGCAGTTTACAACTACGGAAGTCATTGTGCATTGTTTTCACAGGTCGCGGGGTGGCGCCTGGGATAGTGGGGGCCCACCGTGACCGTCAACAATCGAGGAAAGACAATGTCAGAAGATAGCAAACTACCGCTTTCACGACGAAAGCTCCTCGGCACAGCCGCCGTTATCGGCGGCGCCGGGGCGCTCGGTGGCGCAGCGACGACCTCGCTGCTGTGGGACGAAGAAAAATTCGGTAACGCGGACAACCCGAACGTGTTGCAGGCAGGGGAACTGGATCTCAAAGTCGACTGGGAAGGGACGTACTACAACTGGATCGACAACCCGACGTTCAGCAGTAACGACGTCGAGGACCCGGCAGTCGTCGTCGAAGAGGGCCCGAACCTCGTCGACCAGCCAGGGCCCATCATCAATCTCCAGGACGTCAAGCCCGGCGACGTGCTCGAGGTCACCCAGAGTGCGCACATCTTCGGGAACCCCGCGTTCCTGGGATGGCACTACGAGGAGCACGCCGACACCGACAACGGAATCACCGAACCAGAGGACAAGGTCAACGGCCACGACCCAGACCAGTCCGACGGGACGGAAGACGGGGACCTCGACGAGTACTTGCAGGTCGTCATCTGGTACGACGACGGCGACAACCTCCCGGACGAGGTACTCCCGGATATTACCGATGGAGACGGTAATGAGGGAGATGAACTCGTTATCGATGAAGAAGAGTACGTGATGGACGTCGCTTCCATACAGAGCGCAGCCGATGCCTTCGGTGGGGCAGACCCAGTCGTCTACGCCGGCAACCTGGCCGGTCTCGACGGGGCGAACGTTCGCTTCGACGCCCGCGATTCGAACTCGGGAGCCGTCGCCGAAGAGTTCCCCGACACCGCGTGTTACCAGAACTCGGTCACAGAATACATCGCGGTACTGGTGTGGCTGCCGACGGACATCCCCGGGGTCAACGACAACATCGTCCAGACCGACCGCCTGGAGTTCCAGTTCGGCTTCGACGCCATCCAGTGCCGCCACAACGTCGGCAACGACGGTCTCCCGATGGACGACACCATCGCGGACGCCGACGCCGAGAACAACGCGAACTCGCCCGAGGGTGGCACGACTACCCCGGACCCGACCTAACGGGGTGACGGGATAGGACAATGAGCGACGACAAATCAAACCTTTCGCGCAGGAAGCTACTCGGTGGGCTCGGCACCATCGGTGCGGCCGGCGCGTTCGGTGGTGCAGCGACGACGTCGCTGCTGTGGGACGAAGAGAAGTTCGGCAACGCGTCGAATCCCAACGTCTTGCAGGCCGGTGCACTCGACCTCGCGGTCGACTGGGAAGAACACTACGTCGACTGGCTCGGTGCGGAGACAGAGTACGACGTCCGGCGTATCGACAGTCTCGATGACCTGCAGGAAGGAGAGGCCTACCTCCCCCCGAACAATCCGATGATCGCCGTCCCCCAGGAAGACTTCAACGCTCTCTGGCTGGACACGATTATCGAAGAACAGGACCTCGTCAAAGAAGAAGCCGGGCCAGATAGCCCGAACGACCAGCCCGACCCGGTCGTCACACTCGAAGACGTCAAACCGGGCGACTTCGGTGAGGTGACGTTCAGTTACCACCTCTTCGGCAACCCCGGATTCGTCTCGATGTGTGGGGAAGTCCACGCAGATGTAGACAACGGGCTGACCGAACCCGAAGACAAAGTCAACGGCCACACGCCCGACGAGTCTGACGGCACCGAGGGCGGCGACCTGGGAGACCACATCCAGGCCAAGCTGTTCTACGACCGCAACTGCGACAATCTCCATCAGGGCGGGGAGATCGAGGTCATGTTCGTGACCGACGTCTCCGAGTCGATGGGGGAGCCGTTCTCCGGCACGCCCGACGTCGACGACAATCCCGGTGACGCGAACCAGGCCGGGGACAACACCCGCCTCGAAGCGATCAAGGCCCACATGGGTGATCACCCGGCGCTCGGCTCGGACGTCGACCTTCTTTCGGAGATCGCCAGCTGTGGCGGTGGAAACATCGAGGTCGGAAGCGTGAGCACGGCGGTCAACCTGCACCACCTGGACAACCTCGACGACGGCGACGACGACGACGGCACGCAGGTCGGCTTCGACGACGGCGGTCTCGACGCCAACCTCGACCGCGCGCTCACGGCCGCGAACGCCGGCGACGACGATGGCAACACTGCGGCCGACTACGAGGACCTCAAGAACCTCTTTGGGCCGGACACGGACTTCAGTCCCGACTTCGTCACCGAAGACCCCGTCAACAACACCGGCGGAAACGAGTACGAGGCCGAGCGCCCGTACACGGAGGACGGTGGGACGGCGGTCCCGGCCGGCATCGAGCGGGCTCACCGCGCGTTGCTGCCCGACGCGTTCGTCAGCGCGAGCAGCGGCAAAGAGGGAATCGATCCCAGTGGGAACGCCGCATTCCCGGGAGAGGTCCGCAAGCTCATCGTCGTCTTCACTGACGGCAAACCCGGTGAGACGACTCTGGCAGAGGCACAGCAGACCGCCGACGACGCACAACTGGACAGTGTCGACATTCTGCCAGTGATCGTCAACGCCGATCCGAGCGGTGACGACGTCGACTACGCCAACGCCCTGGCGACTGAGGGTCTCAACCCGCTGTTCGCAGCCAACTACAGCGAACTCGGAGATGCCATCGAGACGGTCCAGACAGTGGTCTGTAGCTCCGCCGGTGGCGAAGAGATCATCGCTGGCCCGATGCCGATCAACGAACTGATCGGCGGACAGCAAGAGGGCGACTGGAACGGTCTCGAAGACTGCGTGCTCCTCAGACCGGACGCGACTGGCATCGCTGCCGCCGAGCAGTTCGGCCAGTACTGTCAGGCGCCGTCGAACACCGGCTGTGTCGCGATGGAGTGGTGGCTCCCCTACGACATCCCGGGCGTCAACGACAACATCGTCCAGACCGACCGGCTGGAGTTCCAGGTGAGCTTCGAGGCCGTCCAGTGTCGCCACAACACCAACGAGGACGGAATGCCGGTCCAGACGCTCCCGGGAGCCGACGCCGAAAACAACGCTCAGCACTACGCCAACGATGACTGACGACAGCAACGGACTCTCACGGCGCAAGATCCTCGGCGGTCTGGGAGTCATGGGCGGCGCCGGTCTCATCGGCGGCGCGACGACGACGTCGCTGCTGTGGGACGAAGAGAAGTTCGGCAACGAGTCCGATCCGAACGTCCTGCAGGGTGGCGAGCTGGATCTGGGCGTCGACTGGGAAGTTCGGTACTACGACTGGATCGACAGCACCGACGAGCTGATCGCGATCAGCGACACGAACGAAGACGGCGAACCGGATATGGTCGACCAGCCAGGACCGATCATCGACCTGACGGACGTCAAACCCGGCGACGTCATGGAAGCGACCCTGTCGGCGCACGTCTACGGCAACCCCGCGTTCCTGGGGTGGCACTATCAGGAACACGCCGACGAAGACAACGGGATCACCGAACCCGAGGACAAGGTCAACGGCCACACGCCCGACCAGTCCGACGGCGATCCGTACGCTGCGGGACTCGGTCTCGGGGCAGCAGGCCTTCTGGGTGACGCGCTCAGGCGGCGCCTGCAGGACGAGGAGGACGACAGCACCCTCTCGGCACGACAGGTGTTCAAGGGTGCGGCTCTCGGTGCTGCGGGGCTCGTCGGCCTCGGTGCGGCGACCGGCAGTGCTGCGGCCGCCAGTCCGACAGTCACCGACACGCTCGCCGGGAGTCTGACGCCACAGGATCTGGCTGACACGCTGGTCTCTGGTGCGGGTGATATCACGGTCACCAACGTCACCTATCAGGGTGCTGAACAATCTGCAGGGACGTTCACCGACGGCGCAGACGCGATCGGAATCGACGAGGGAATCATCCTCAGCTCCGGGTACGCGTTCGACGTCGAAGGCCCGAACGACGATACAAACCTGACCGTAAATTCAGTCGATACAGAGCCGGCAGACGACCCGGACCTCGCGTCGCTCTCGAGCTTCGGGATGTACGACCAGTGCATCCTCGAGATCGAGTTCGAAGTCCCGAACGACGCCGAAGAGGTGTTCTTCAGCTACGTCTTCGGCTCCGAGGAGTACAACGAGTTCGTCGGGTCCAACTTCGAGGACGTGTTCGGGTTCTTCGTCAACGGGACGAACGTCGCGACGGTCGACGATCCGACTGACGGGACGCAGCCAGTGACGATCAACTCGATCAACAACGGAGAGAACTCGGACCTCTACATCGACAACACCGACGGCAGTCTGGACACCCAGATGGACGGACTCACCGTCGTCCTGGATGTTAGTGGACAGGTCAATCCCGGTGAGACGAACACGCTGAAGCTCGCCATCGCCGACGCGAGCGATAACTCGCTGGACTCCTGGGTCTTGATAGAGGGAGAAAGCTTCTCGACCGTCCCGCCCGCCGAAGAGACCGACGACGGCGAACTCGACGACGTGATGAACTGCGTCATCTGGTACGACGACGGGGACAACATCCCCGGTGAGATCTGGACCGGCGAGACCGAACTGCCCGACGGGACGGAGGACTCGCCAGACGACGAACTCGACGACGCGACGAAAGAAGACTACGTCATGGAGATCGGGATGGCCCAACAGCCCAGCGACATCGTCGATACCGACGCGGCGGTCTTCGCTGGCACTGTCGCGGAGATGGACGGCACGGACGTCCTGTTCAACGCCCAGGACTCGCTCGCTGGGAGCGTCGCGACGGACTTCCAGGGAACCTACTGTTATCAGAACTCCGACACCGAGTATATTGGAGTTCTGTGCTGGGTGCCCACGGACATTCCCGGCGTCAACGACAACGTGATCCAGACCGACCGGCTGGCGTTCCAGTTCGGCTTCGACGCCATCCAGTGCCGTCACAACGTCGGCAACGACGGTGCACCGATGGCCGGCACGCTCGGCGAAGCAGACGCCGAGAACAACGCCCAGTCACCGGGTGGTGATACTCCGACACCAGAGTGAGTCGCCGGGAAGGCCCGAGTCCGTGGTCCTCGCCCTTGGACTCGGCGTCAACTTCGACCGCGCGATCGTTCCGTTCGACGCCGGAGAGTGTGTGGATACGAACACATCGGAACCACGACCCGGCAGTGCGATCGATCGGCGTAGCTATGGAGACGTTCCCAGAATCACTTCGAACCGATCGATTGGGTATCGATTGTCTTCCGGTGGTTGTCACCGCTGTAATCGGCGGATAACTATGGACACTCTTGGTATATCCTTACGAGAATCGACGAGCCGGTGGCGACCGATTCACGACGACGCTATTGACCAGCCATGAATCTGAACGACCTCTCACGACGACGGTTTCTCGCGACGGGGAGCTTCGGTGCTGTCGTGGCGACGACTGGTGCGTATCTCACGATCGACTCGGGGGAAGTCGACCACAATCAGCAGTTTCTCGTCCAGCAATCGGATGTCGAACTCCTCGTGAACTGGGCGGAGTGGTACAACGACACGAAACTCGAGGACCAGGCCTCGCCCGTCGACGTGAACGGGCCGCTCGTCGACCTTCGGAACGTGCTGCCAGGGGATTCGGGCCGACTGCACTTCGGACTCGCCCTCGGCGAGCAGAGTACTCTCGACGCCGCTCAGCTCTCGATGCAGCTGGTCGCCCCAGTCAGTTCGTACGACGAGAACGGTATCACCGAACCCGAGCAGATGGCTGGAGATACGAGTGTCGACCAGGGAGAGCTACAGAACCTCATCCAGCTACGCGTCTGGTACGACGTTGGCATCATGATCGGTGATACGGAGTTTGCTGGTCGCTGTGACGGGGATTTCGATCCCGGTGAGACACTGGTGGCAGCGGGATCGCTCGCCGATGTCGCCGACGTGCTCTCGACCTGGACGCCGCTCGACGCGACACCCGGCGTAGACGGTGACTCCTGTGTCGGCCAGGATGAACAACTCTGCATCGGCATCGAGTGGTCGTTCGATCCTGGAACGACCGATCCGGTACTCGCACAGACAGACAGCGTCGACTTCCAGATCGGATTTCGGGCTGAATCATGTTCGAACTGAGACGTCCAGGAGGGGAGTAAAGACCTCCTAAACAGGTCATAGAGCTGTGTAAACCAACGAGTACTTACGGGGGCGTGCGACGCATGACTGGACACGGCCGGCGATTCAACGGAGGAAATTTCAGTGCCAGCAGATAACGGCGACGGGGATACAGAAGGTGGGCGTCGAGAGCGTGTCTCTCGCCGAACGATCCTCTCCGGGCTCGGAACAATCGGGGGGCTAGGCGCGATTGGAGGTGGGGCACTCGCTGTCGCGTTCGACGGTGACGAAACGTCGACCACGACCGGGCCGCTCCCGAGTTCAAGCTCCGGGTCTCCGTCCGGCGGGTTCTGGGATCTGGAATCGTGGGGCTCACTCGAACCGAACGTCGTCCAGGCGGGTGAGCTCGATCTGACGACCTGTTTGGAACAGCCAGGCGAGACCTGTGATCCGAACGCCGATTCTGCATCACTCTCCCTCGATGATCTCTCGAACGGGGGGACACAGCAGGCGACGCTCCGCTGTGCACTCTCTGACAATCCGGCCTGGCTGTGGTTGCGCACGAGCTGTCCCGAAGACGGGTGTGGCCTCGAGCGCGGCATCGAACTGACGGTCTGGTACGACGAGCAGTGTGATGGCGTCGTCGATTCCGGCCGGGTGATCGCGTCCGGTCGCCTCTGTGACGTCCTGACGACGCTTCGGGAGGGGGTGCTTCTCGACCGGGATCCGACCACCGAGGAACCTGCCCCACTCCAGCCAGGAGACACCTGCTGTCTCGGATTCGAGTTCTCGATCGTCGATCCGTGCATCACCGGCGATTCACTGACGATCGACGTCGATCTGTTCGCCGAGCAGTGGCGACACGACCCCGATCCAACGCGACCACCGGGGTGGGAAGACGACTGCTCCGTCGACTGTACCGAGGACTGTCCGCCGTGTGAGTTTCAGGAGATCAGTTTCGTCGCGTTCTGTATCGAAGACGGAACCATTGCGCCTGGAGACGTCAGGTTCACGCCGTACTACGACACCGACGGGAATCCATTCAAACTCGACTGGAGTAGCGACGTGCCACCGGAGTGGATAGTACTGTATTACGGCTCCAGCCAGGGCAAGTTCTTCGAAAACTTTCACTACGCCGGCCAGGAAACTGCCGGAAGCGTCCACGTCAACAGTGCCAGCGATGATACGCCGACCAATCCGTACTACGATTCTAAACGGCTCTGGGACGGTGGCCAGGACGCGACAGCGTACGGACAGTGCCCCAGAGATCCATGCCCGAATCCATCAGAGGAGGACCCGAGCGGGTGTGGCGTGAAGTTCGAATTCGGTGAGGAGACCTGGGAAGCAGTCTGTGAGAACACGTGCGGGGGTGAACAGTGATGGTTCGGTCGGAGTCGCTGAAACTCCTCGCGCTGACGCTCGCAGTCGTCGTCCTCTTCGGCAGTGGCTTCACTTTCGGCGCCTTCCAGGACGCCGAGCGTTCGAGCATATCATTGGAGACTGACTCGGAGTTCGGTGCCGGAAACACCGTCACCAACGACGTCCTCGCCTCGGCCGGAAACACGGATTCCGGGGGCAATTCCGACGGATCCTGTGGTGTCGGCAATTCCGATCAGGACTGTACGATGAAACTCCTGTCTGGAGTCGTCGAGACTCCGGCCGCTGCAGAACCACGATACCATCGACCATGAAGTACGCATTCGATACCCGGCTTCCTGCATCGTTCGATGAACACTATCAGAGTGGGGCAACGCCATGACGATCGAGCGACCGTCGGGCCGGCGGGTCGTGCAGATAATCGCCATCTGTCTTGTCCTCATCGTCGTAATTCCACTGCTGCTGTACGTGATCGGTCAGTTCGTCCCGTTCTACGGCGGCTACGTGGTCCTCTCGAACAGTATGATGCCGGAATTCCACTCCGGTGACGTCGTTTTCGTCCACCAGAATTCGCCTGACCACGTCCAGATCAACGACACGATAACGTATCACACTCCAGACAGCACAGGGACGACGACGCACAAGGTCGTCGACATCGTCGAAGAAGACAATCAGACACTCTTTCAGACGCAAGGTATCGCCAACGAGGAGCCAGATCCATATCTGGTCCCACCCCGTGCCTACGTCGGTGAAGTGCTGTTTTCGGTTCCGCTAATCGGGGTCCTGATCACGTTCTTGCAGACTGACCTGGGGATCATCTTCTTCGTGTTGACGCCGCTCTCACTATTGATCGTGAGCGAATCGTGGGAACTCGCTGTGGCGTACTTCGGATCGCGACCCGACGAAGATGCCGAAGACCATGGCGAACGATCGACTCCGAATGACGAGACGGCTCCTGAAATCTCCAGCGACGACGAAGCCACTGTGGTCGATTTCGAACTCTCGTCTGTAGCGGTGAGCTCCGTCTTCGAGGAGAACTGGTCGGAGACTGCCGACAGGCCAATCGAAGATGATTCCAACGCTGCAGCGTCGGGCGCGGACTTTCAAGAGTGGATCGCATTCGACGAGATGGAAGACAGAGAGTCCGAAGACGACGTCGAACGGGGGGAACTGTGAAATGGGTTCGTCGTCGCTGCTGAACGTCGGCGGTTCGATCGTCGACCGATTTCGCCAACCCGAATACGTTGGTGACAATCGCTGTGTGCCCTGTACGATCGTGAACGGAGTTCTCACCGTTTCACTCGCCGTGGCGATAGCGCTCGGACTCTTGTTCGGCGGGAGTACGCTAGCGTCGGCGGTCGGTCTCGGGTTCGTCGTCGTCCTCGTCGGTTCGATGGCGATCTATCTACGCGGCTACCTGATTCCGTACACGCCGACGCTGACGAAGCGATACCTCCCAGAGCCAGTCCTCGCGTGGTTCGAGAAGACGCCGTCGACTCCCTCGGATGCCGACGAGATCGAACTCCTGGACGTCGAAGATTCCCTCCAGCGACTTGGCGTCCTCTCTGCGTGTCCCCGCGTGGACGACCTCTGTCTCGAACCTTCGTTCGGTCGGGAGTGGCACGCACGAATCGAAACGATGGACGAACGGCAGGTCGACGAGACGACAATCGCGAGCCTGCTCGACGTCGAGGACCCGGATCGACTATCACTGTCCACCTACGGCGAGGCTGCGGTACTCAGAATCGATGGACACCAGGCTGGCCAGTGGGAGTCGACCGCGGCTATCGTCGCGGATATCGCTGCTGATCGGACGCTGTCTGGTTTCCACGAATCGTGGTCGTCGATGCACGTGCTGAACCGGAGTCGCATTCTGAACGCGCTTCGCATGTTCGTCGAACAGTGTCCAGCCTGTGGGCAGTCAGTGACAGTCGAGCAGGAAGCTGTCGAATCGTGTTGTCGAACGGTAGACGTCGCTGCAGTCAGTTGTGACGTCTGTGGTGCTCGTGTCTTCGAAGTCGAGCTGACGAGTGAGCTACAGGCCAGTCTGTGACGAGTATCTCACTGAGTGATATGAATCGAGATCCGGACGCTGAAACCGATACCAGTCGATCCCTGGCAGGTGAACGTGTCCTCCCGGAGTGGCTCGTCGTCGGAGCCGGTCTCTCGATGGTCGCACTGGTACGGCTCCTGCCGTTTCCGAACGTCTTTCGGGGTGAGGACGTCATTCTGACGGGCAACGATCCCTGGGCCTACCGGACACTAGTAGAATCGATCACTGCCCGATTGGCGTCCCCGTTCTCCGTCGACGCGTACTCGAACATCGGAAGTGGTGAACCGTTACTGGTGGCCGTCCTCGGCTTCATCGCGGCACTCTTCGGTGGGGGCGACGCCGCTGTCGGAGTGATCCTGGCGGTTTATCCACCCGTTTCCGCGGTAGTGAGTGGCGTCGTCGTCTATGCGATCGGGAAGCGAGTGAGTGGGGACGCGCGAGTTGCAATCGCGGGACTCGCACTGTTCGCAGTCGTCCCTGGACACGCCTTGCGGACGGGCCTGGGATTCGCAGACCATCACGCGTTCGATTACCTCTGGTTGACACTCACGTTCTACGGACTGATCGGTGCCGTAACGACCCCCGAGGGTGATCGCCGACGATGGTGGTTCTCGGCCCTGCTCGGCCTGTCGGTTGCCGCTCAGACGCTCGCGTGGGAGGCTGGTCCGTTGCTGCTGGTCCCCCTCGCAGTCGCTATCGCCGTCGCTGGTCCGGTTCTCCTCAGAGACGACTGTCTGTCTCGGCTCGTCCCGGTCGTCACAGGTTTGGCAGCCGCGACAGGGTTGACACTCCTTGGTCATCTCGGGCTGGGGTGGCAATCGACAGCAACTGCCGCCACCCCGTTGGCCCTGTTTTTCGGGGCGATTGCCCTCTACGCGGCCGCATCGATCGTTCGGCAGTACGGCCGTCGTTCGCTCACCCTTCTCCTTCTCGAAGTCGTCGGGGTCGTCGCTATCGCCTTCGTTGTGACTCGGTCGACACTGTTCGCGGGCGCACTCGACGCTGGTTTCGATCGATTGTTCGTGTCGACGACCATCGCCGAGACGACGGCACTCGGCGGTGGGTTCGGTCCGGTTCTCGGACCGATAATCATGCTCGGCTTCGCTGGTGCGATCGGGCTCCCCGTGGTCGTGTGGACGCTCTGGCAAAGCTATCGACAGCCCTCGATCGGGTGGCTGCTCCTCGACGTTTACGTCTGTTACTTCCTCATGCTCGCGCTCGTGCAACGGCGATTCGTGGGAGAACTGGCCCCGTTTGTTGCGGTCGTCGGTGGTTACGGGCTCGTCTGGATTCTCACCCAGATCGCGGATCTCCAACCCCTCCCGGTCGAGAGACAGCCGCTCACGTCAGATCGAGGGCGACGATCGGCGTCCTCTCTCGCCGTTCCGGACCGTCGTCGGTTCCTGGCTACCGGTGCTCTCTCGCTGACGTTCGTCGCCTTTCCGGCCGTCAATGCTGCAGCCCTGCACTCGCGGGTCCGTGTTCGTCCGTCGATGTATCGCGCCGCCAACTGGCTCGGAGCATACGCCGACCAACAGCGTCTCGCCTGGCCCGAGAATTACGTCTTCTCACGCTGGGGCGACAATCGGTTCTACAACTACTTGGTCAACGGCCACGCTCGATCCTATCGATTTGCGCGCGAGAACTATCTACGTTTCTTGCTGGCCTCCGAGCCAGGTGAGTGGTACGAACGACTCGACGACCGCGTCGGGTTCGTCGTCGTTGATTATCTCAGTTCAGACTTGCACGCAGCTTCGATGTACGAACGACTCTTCGAGACCTACGGCTCGCGGACGGGACGGGTCGACGGTGTCGAACACTATCGAGCGATCTACGTCGGAGATACAGGACGACCGAAAGTCTACCAACTCGTCCAGGGAGCGACGCTCACGGGCGTGGCTACGGCCAGACAGACGATCGAGCTAACTACGCGGGTATCGATACCGGGCGCATCTTTCACGTACGAACGTCGGATCGAAGCCGACGAGGACGGCAACTTCGAGGTCGTAGTGCCGTATTCTGGCCGATACGAGGTCGGTGAGACGACGGTTCGAGTTCCAGAGAGCGCGATAGACGCCGGCGAGACAGTCACTGTCGATTACTGGCGGCGTGGGCCAGGTGGTTTTCGAACGACTGACCGCTGACTGTATATCTTGGCGATGGTAAGCAAAGCAAATGCGAGAATGATTCCGATCACGACCAGCGTGTCGCTGACGGTGGCGAATGGGCCGGCGTCCAAGACGGTCACGACGAATGCGACGGTACTGGCCCCGACGACGGCGAGATAGTACCAGTGCCACGGTCGCCGCGTCGTGTTGTCACGTTCGAGGTAGGGCACGATTTCGTTTGCCCGTCGCTGAAGCGTGAGATGCCCAGTCGAATCGTCGTGCGAGAGTACCCCTGCCTCACTCAGGCGTGGGATATGAGTCTGATAGAGGGAGACGTATATCCGCTTTTGCTGTTTCTGGGTAACGTCTTCGACGTCACAGTCGTTCTCCGAGGCCGCAATCTGTCGAGAGAGGTCCTGCAATGTCACCTCGTCGGGATTGTTCGTGAGGTACGATAGCACGTATCGACGTCGGCTGTTGCTCAGGAGGTCGAAGATTTCGTTGCGTGAAAGTTCCTGATCTGAGTCACTCATTCGTAATACCGCACCCACTCGATCGAACCGTACTGGGTTACCTGGTTGAGACTAGCGTTCCGATCATACTTTGTTACGATCAGCATACCCAGCTCGTTGGCCGCCTACCTCTCGGTTATTCCAGCTATACCAGCAGACCTTCGAGGCGATCGGTCGCAGACCACTCTCTCGTAGATCCGACAAATCATGTTCGATGAATGATCCAGCGACGGATAATCCTCGAGGCAGCCCCCTTGAAAGCACACTCGACCGGGCAGTGCGTGGGGAAGATACGATACTGAGGGGTAGGAACATGATGTAGCGATAGCTGATCTTAAATCGACTCTTACTCGCGGTGGGTGCGTGCGTATTGTGTGCTTATCCCTGGTAGTGAGAGATTGACACACACTAATAAGAGCGTTGGCTATTCATCCACTTGCTACAGCATCGGTGGGCGTGAACTTCAGACCGCCTCATAGGATGGGGGCGGTAGATACCATGACACATTCCGGTACACTGGGGAAAGCCGGCATCGATAGACCTGACCGTCGACGGCGTGCTGTCGAGGTGGCGGCCCATGAGTGAGACTGCGACGACTGACGCATCGTCGACGACACCACCAGTGTCGGTTCCAGAGACAGCTCACCCACTCGGCCAGGACGATCAGGAAACGACCGAAGAATTGACTGTCGACGTCATCTTCGAAGCACTGAAGAACGAACGACGTCGGCGAGTTATCAAGTATCTGGAGGCCCAAGACGGCCGAACAGAACTCAGTGATGTTGCCGAGCGTATCGCTGCTGAAGAAAACGACAAGTCGATCCAGGAGATTACGTACGACGAGCGAAAGCGAGTCTACGTCGCACTCTATCAGTGCCACCTTCCAAAGCTGGACGACATGGGAATCATCTCGTTCAACAAATCGAGGGGGGTGATGGAACTGAGAGAAAGCGCCGAACAACTGAAACCATATCTCGGTCAACACGTGCCTGGTCGACCCTGGTATGGGTACTATGCAGCGATCGTCGCTCTCGGAACCGTTGCCCTCGCAGGCACGTACGTGTCCGGCTCCACGTCGACACAAATCACTCAAGCAATGCTCCTTGTGGTGCTCGTGGCCTTCGCTGCGTGTGCGACCGCTCACGCACTGAGTGTACGGTCGATCTGAAGGTCAGACCCGTTTTCGTTTGTTTTTCAGCCGTCTCATAGCGAGGTATCGCGATCCGAATTTGATATAGCGATATATAATTCATGAGTTGGATAGCAGAGACGGTTATCAGGGAAACTGAACAATAGGGGACAGAAAATACCCGGAAGTCGGTGGCAATCGACGATGCGGTGTAACTATAGATCGGGGGCTCCACTCGTTGACTACTGTCTCAAACAGTGCGCTCCAGTTTGCTCTTTGGGACACCTATACAAGCACGATCGCATCTGGGTATCGACGATCAGGACGAGTGTGTTACGAGACACGAAGTCGCTGTCACTCTCGGCCACTAATGACCGATATTGTCGCTTCATGTGGAAGGGTTCGCTGCCCAGCTCAGAGAGTCGCTCGCGGACGACCTCCGCGAACGCCTCCAGCTCGTCACTGGCGAGAGACGACGGAGAAAACGACAACGTGAACACGTAGCCGACGATAGATTCGACCGTCCACTCGCGACAGTGCTCGAACGATCTCCTTTCGACAGCGGAGTATCCACACTCTCTCAGTAGTTCGTCCCACGGATCCTCGTATTCGATTTCTGACTGGTCGTTCCGTCCGGGAATATCTTCGAAAAAATCCCCCTGGCGACGTTGTACACGGCACTCTGCGGGAGTACTTGGCCCTGAGTAAGCCATTCGGGATCGTCGAGAATCGCCACACTGCCCCCGTTTTCAGTGACACCTCGGAGGCGTTCGAGAGTCTCCGCTTGATCCATCCAGTGGAACGCCCGGCCGATCGTGGTCAGATGGATCGGCCCGAGTTTGGCTTCGACATCTGCGTCCGAACCGCACATCCACTCGACGTTCGTGACGGGGACGTTCCCAGCGCGACGACGCCCTTCTTCGATCATCGCCTCGATGGGGTCCATCGCGACCACGCAGTCGACATACTGTGCCATCGGAACAGCGATCTGACCAGTACCACTCCCCAGGTCGAGGACGCGAGCTGTGTCATCGAGTTCAACCGGGCAGTGAGGTAGGTGTACACGTCCCTGGTGTAGCCGGGGCGATACTCGGCATACAATTGTTCGATCCCCTCCAACGGGGCTGGATCGGGCCTGGGTGTCATCGTGAAAAGCCGACAGTGGGTGGCCGAAAGTACGTTCCGGTCGATGTGTTCGAAGTTCGAGGACAGAACCTACGTGCCGCAGCACGATGGGGACCGGATACGAGTCAAATCGGATCGATCGGTACCACTCTGTTCTGTAACCTTACACGTGACTGCAGATCGCTTTGGAAGGTGAAGCCGTGAACGCGTCGCTATCGTCGATTCGGACCCCGAAGCGTAGTGGTTCCGATGTGCTCCTGAATACGATCACCTGTGGAATTCCGTTCAGTGGCCTGTCCTACCCTCACGTATTTCGCGACACGTACCCGACTATCGGAATCAGCAGACCCTCTGTTCGTTGTTCTCTACTCGAGACTCTCGGTGTCTTCAGGACGCTCGACCTCCCACCCGGGAGGACGCTGCAAATATCAGTATTTTGTCTTTTCGTCGGTTGCCGAACAAACGAGACGTGTATAGCATTATTTAGTTTATGAGTTAGAAATCAAAATTCATTTTTTGTTTGCAAAATTCCGTCCTTCTGGAGAGGACTAATTCTGGCCGTCGCGGTGGCACAACTGTCAAAAATGCATATTGTTTGTGACCCCGTTTTCTGTACTCAACCCCTGGGGTAGAAGGTGAGAAAACACCGTTCTAGATTCGGGACGACCGAGGGCCAGATTGGCTCACCCCCCATCCAGCGTGATGTAAACTAGAGGGTTAGTATTTTAGATGTGAATATAGCCCCAATACCCACCCATCCTGATGTTTAATTGTCCTTTTCAACCAGTATAGCGCCCAAATAGGGCACCACGAACACAAATAAGGGACTTTATCACCGAATCTAGGGATAAATTGATGAGGGTGGGGGTTCAGCGGTCGACCATGGTTGCCGATGGTGAGGTCGACACGTCGCGGGTGACTGTGAAGACGTATCTTCCGGCCTATCAGAAAGAACAGTGGCAGGAACACGCCGACCAGCTCGGGATGAGTCAGAGCGAGTACGTCAAGGCGATGGTTCAGGCGGGGCGACGTGGATTCCTCGATGCGCCGCCAGACACGGCCGAAGCACAGCCGGACGACGACACGGAGGGCTCGGGTGGAGACCTCCGAGAGCGTGTCATGGCTGTTCTCGAAACAGACCAGCATCTCGACTGGGACGAACTGCTCGAAGCGTTGACCGACCGAATAGAGGACCGACTCGAAGACACGCTTGCTGATCTCCAGGACGAGAATCGCGTCCGCTACAGCGGCCGTCACGGGGGATACACGCTGGTGGAAGAATGAGTGTAGCAGACACCGACGAAGCGGTCGAGGAGCCGATCGAATACTTCCTCCAGGACCTTGCGTATCAGGGCAAGAGCGATCGGACACGAGCCGCCTACGAGCGCGTCTTGGACGACTTCGAACAGTTCCTCCAGAGAGACGTGGACGGGAATGACGCGTCGCTGAGCCTCTCTGAAGCGACTCACCGCGATTGTATGGCGTACGTCCACTCGCTTCGCGGGGATGTCGGCGACAGCACAGTCGCGACGTACGCGTCGTATCTCCACCGATTTTACGCGTACATGACGCAGGTCGGTGCGTTCGAATCGAATCCGATGGGACTCGTCGTCGAGGAGATGAGTGAGACTATCGAAACTGATCCAGCTCGTCGTGACGTCTCTATCCCCGAGATGCGGTCGTTCGTCGAGACTATCGGCCATCCGCTGGATCGGGCTGCCATCGTGACGCTGTTGAAGACCGGAATCCGGGCCGGCGAGCTGTGTAATCTCGACCAGCGCGATCTCCATCTCGCCGACGACCCACGGTCGGACGTCACAGTTCGGCCCCAACTCGACGGGCGTCCCGATTCACTGTACGTCGCTGCCGAGCCTTCTCGTGGCGATCAGACCAACCACGAGACGCGAGAGGCGTCGAACAAACGCCAGCGCGATACTGTGATTCCGATCGACGACGAACTGGCACGCGTCCTCCGGCGATGGCTTGCCGTTCGACCCGATCCTGTCTCGCCTGCGAAACCCCTGTTCACGGGCACTCGTGACAACTGGGGCCGGCGAATCACGACGAATATGGTTCATCACACTGTCGAACTACACGCCAGAGAGCACGGCTGGTATCACGACGGTGCTGGGGCCGCAAACAACGTCACGCCCCACTACTTCCGGCACTTTTTCACCACTCACCTTCGCGATCGAACGGGCGATCGCGGGATCGTCAAGTACCTCCGCGGCGACGTCGCCCAGGACATTATCGACACCTACACCCACGACTGGGGAGATCGGGTGCGTCAGGTGTACGAACGGCATATCTACCGACTTGGCGTATAGCGAGTGCGAATTTTCCTATACTTGCGAGCGTTCTCAATGTGGTCCCAACGCGCCGACGCTCGATTCTCCATGGACACCGAGATCGATTGCTGAAGTATCGCCAGTCGATTTCGAGTGTTCTTGGGCGATCTCTCTCGTCACCGGCGATTTTGCTACCAACTGAAAGGAAGTCGGCTGTCTCACTTCGAATCTATAAATTACATACAGCTATACAAAATGCCAGGACAGACTCCGAACGAGCAGGTGTTTCATACGCAACAAAAACCGCCTGATTGCGCGACGACATAGAAAAGATCGTCAGATCTCCGGTCAGAAACGGTCAGTACGACTTCGCAAAGTACGCCGTTTCTTCGGCGTCCTCGCCACAGATCGCCCACTCCGACCTTTTACTCCTCGGGTTTCCTCGGGCCGTCGGCCCTGCGGGAACCACTCATCGCAAAACGTCGATGAAAATCCGCGACTCCCTTCGGTCGTCGCGATGAAACGGCGACCAGTCGCCGTACAGTCTCAGTACGACTTCGCAAAGTACGCCGTTTCTTCGGCGTCCTCGCCACAGATCGCACAGTCGTCGTGGACTGGTTCCTCGTCGCGGTCGAGCGGCACCATCACGATCTCGGCGGCGATAGCGTCCTTGATGGGGTCCTCACACGCTTCGTCGCCACACCAGCCGCACTTGACGTAGCCACCATGCTGGCCGATCGTTCCGAGGATCTCCTCGCGTGAGTCGGCCTCCCGAATCTCCCCTTCGAGTGTCTCCTCGGCCTCGGCGTAGAGCTTCGCGTAGATGGTGTCGAGGTGCTCCTCGACAGTCGCGGCGATTCCCTCGCGGTCGACCGTCGCCTCTTCGCCATCGGGCCGGTGGACCAGCGTCGCTTCCTCGTCCTCGACCTCGTAGGAGCCGATCTCGATCCGAAGGGGGACCCCTTCGAGTTCGTGTTCGTTGTACTTGAAGCCGGGATTGCGGTTGTCCCGGTCGTCGAGTTCGACACGGACGTTTGCCTCGTCGAGTTCGGCAGCGAGGTCGGCAGCGTACTCCAGCACCTCGTCCTGACTCTCCTCGTCCCAGATCGGGACGATGACGACCTGCGTGGGCGCGACCGTCGGCGGGAGCACGAGTCCCTGGTCGTCGCTGTGGGTCATGAACAGCGCCCCCAGCGCCCGCCAGGACAGCCCCCAGGAAGTCGTGTGGGCCAATTGCTCCTCCTCGTCCTCGTCGACATAGGTCACGTCGTAGGCCTCCGCGAAGGAGGTGCCGAGATAGTGCGAGGTCGCGGCCTGGACGGACTTGCCGTCGGGCATCAGCGTCTCGACGGTCGTCGTCGTGTGCGCGCCGGGGAACTTGTCGTGGGGCGGCTTGCGGCCAGTGAGGGCAGGCATCGCCAGCACGTCCTCGTAGAGGCGTTCGTATTGCTCCAGCCGGGTCATTGTCTCCTCGAAGGCGTCGTCTTCGTCGTGGTGGGCGGTGTGGCCCTCCTGCCAGAGGAACTCCTTGGTCCGGAAGAACGGCTTGGTTTCCGTCGCTTCCCACCGGACGACCGAGCACCACTGGTTGAGCCGCAGCGGGAGATCGCGGTGGCTGCGGACCCACTGGGCCATGAACGGCGTGATGATCGACTCGCTGGTTGGGCGGACGGCGAGCCGTTCTTCGAGCTCCTCGTAGCCGCCGTGGGTCACCCACGCGACCTCGGGGTCGAAGCCCTCCACGATGTCTTTCTCCTTTTCCAGATAGCTCTCGGGGATGAACATCGGGAAGTAGGCGTTCTGGACGCCCGTGTCCTTGAACCACGAATCGAGGTGGTTCTGGAGGCGCTCCCAGATAGCGTACCCGCGGGGCCGAGTGACGATGAATCCACCCATGGGGGCGTAGTCGGCGAGGCCGGCCTTGGTTACCAATTCCGCGTACCATTCACCTGTCTGGTGCTCTTTGCTCTTTGTGATGCCGAGTTCTTGGTCTGTCATTTCTAGATTTAGGGACCTCTACCGTCTATGGTTCTCTCCCTGTCGGAGGTTTATATATTGGAACGATCCAAGACGAATCTGAGGCGACGAACAGGACTGGTTTCAGCTGGTGCACGGTTGCAGTCGAAGTGTGATACCGAGTTCCTGATCGTCGTCGCTCATTATCCGAACCGTCGCCGAGGCCACTACTAAACGTGTCGAAGGTGAGAGAACGGTTCACATCTCGCTGCTCTCGACCCCGAACGGACTCGGATCCTCTCGCCAGTCCCACCCCGGAAGCCGCGTCTGCACGCCGGCAGCGAGTGCAGCGTCGAGGTCGTCCAGCCCGGCCCCCTCGTCGTCACTCCCGTGGTGAGCGACATCCGCGTAGTGGAACGTCGCTTCTGCGAGCAGTCGAAGGGGTTGCTTGCCGGCGATCATCGCAGCGAGTTCCCGGGCGAGCAGTTCGTCGACGACGAATCCGGGATAATCGTCGACGACATCGAGATCACGCAGGATCGCGACGAGTGCAGCGACGTTGACCGCACGGTCACCGTCGCGAAAGACGGTGTCGACCGCCCGGTGGTACTGCTGGTCGACGATGGGATCCACGGTCGTTTCGAAGGCAGTCCCGAGATCCGAACGGACGTCGTTGACGAGCGGGACGACGGTCGAGTGACGGTCGTGAACCCAGTCAGCCTGGGCCGCAACCGTCTCCGGAGTGAGGTTCATAGTGGCCCGTACTCGCTGCTCCCGGTAGGGTTTTGCGAAGACTTTTATAATCCGAAGGGTTTACACGCTGGTATAGATCGGTTTTCCGGACACTCACGATCAGTGTGAGCCGTCCGGAGTGGCAATCCACGCCGACAGAGAGACTATGACAATATTATCCGACAGCAGTGAGCACTACTCGGCCACCTCCGCGGTGGTCGCCGTGGCCGCTGCAGGCAGCTCTTTGAACGTATGAGTAAAGTAGAGCAGAAACTCGACGAGATTGAGGCAACGATACGAAACGAAGTCCCTGCCGGGATCTCCATCTCGGACGTCACCTACGAGGGACCGGAACTGGTCATCTACACGCGGGACCCGAAACAGTTCGCCCAGGACGGCGACCTCGTCCGGCGACTCGCCTCGAAGCTACGAAAGCGAATCACCGTGCGTCCGGACCCGGACGTGCTCTCGCGGCCGGACGACGCCCGCGAGCAGATCATGGACGTCGTGCCCGAAGAGGCCGGCGTCACCGACCTCGATTTTCACGCAGACACCGGCGAGGTCGTCATCGAAGCCGAGAAACCCGGACTGGTGATCGGGCGTCACGGGTCGACGATGCGCGAGATCACCCAGGAAGTCGGCTGGACCCCCGAAGTCGTTCGGACGCCCCCGATCGAATCTTCGACGGTCCAGAACGTCCGGAACTTCCTCAAGCAAGAGCGGGACGAACGGCGGGACATCCTCGAACGGATCGGTCGACAGATCCACCGCGAAGAGATGTCCGACGACGAGTGGGTCCGGGTCACGACCCTGGGGTGCTGCCGAGAGGTCGGCCGGGCCGCGTTCATCGTCTCGACGCCCGAAACCAGAGTGCTGATCGACTGTGGTGACAAGCCAGGAGCCGAAGGCGAAGTGCCGTATCTACAGGTGCCCGAAGCGCTCGGCTCCGGTGCGAGTTCGCTCGACGCCGTTGTCCTGACGCACGCTCACCTCGACCACTCGGCGCTCATTCCCCTCCTGTTCAAATACGGATACGACGGCCCCATCTACTGCACGGAGCCGACGCGCGATCTGATGGGACTGCTCACGCTGGACTATCTCGACGTCGCGGCCAAGGAAGGGCGCGCTCCACCCTACGAGTCCGAGATGGTGCGCGAGGCGATCAAACACTGTATCCCGATCGAGTACGGCGACGTCACGGACATCTCGCCGGACATCAAACTCACGCTGCACAACGCGGGCCACATCCTCGGCTCCTCTATCGCGCACTTTCACATCGGCGACGGCCTGTACAACGTCGCCTTCTCGGGCGACATCCACTACGAGGATACGCGGCTATTCAACGGCGCAGTCAACGAGTTCCCGCGCGTCGAGACGCTAATCCTCGAATCCACGTACGGCGGGCGCAACGACTACCAGACCGACCAGGAAGACTCCGAGCGAAAACTCACGGAAGTCATCAACGACACCTACGAGAAAGGCGGAAAAGTCCTGATCCCGGCGTTCGCTGTCGGGCGGTCCCAGGAGATCATGCTCGTCCTCGAAGAGGCGATGCGAAACGGCGACATCCCGGAGATGCCGGTCCACCTCGACGGGATGATCTGGGAGGCGACCGCGATCCACACGACCTACCCCGAGTATCTCCGTGACGACCTCCGCGATCGAATCTTCCACGAGGACAAGAACCCATTCCTCTCCGACCAGTTCAACCACATCGACGGCGGTGAAGATGAGCGCCAGGAAGTCGCCGACGGCGATCAGTGTATCATCCTCTCGACGTCGGGGATGGTCACTGGCGGGCCGATCATGTCCTGGCTCGAACACCTCGGCCCCGAGTCGGATTCGAAACTCGTCTTCGTCGGCTACCAGGCCCAGGGGACGCTCGGCCGTCGCATTCAGAACGGCTGGAACGAGATTCCCGTCGGCAACGGCGGCGGTCGCGGGCGCAACACGATGAAGATGCACATGGACGTCGAAACTGTGGATGGGTTCTCCGGGCACGCCGACCGCCAGGGCCTGGAGAACTTCGTCAAGACCATGAATCCCCGCCCGGAGAAAGTCCTCTGTGTCCACGGTGACGAGTCTTCGGCACAGGATCTGTCCTCGGCGCTCTACCACGAGTACAACATGCGGACGTTCGCGCCGAAGAACCTCGAAACGTTCCGATTCGTCTGACGCAGCGCTTTTATTCTCTGGACCTGCAGCAGATAGTATGTCACAATCGCACCGAGAGCGATCGTTCAGGTCGTATCTCTCCCGAAGAGTGGTCGTCCCGTGGCTGGTGATCGGCGTCCTCCTGTTGATTGTTGCCGCCGGGAGTGGGAGCGATCCCTGGATATCGCTCCCGGTCGATCC
This sequence comes from Halapricum salinum, assembly GCF_004799665.1. Lineage (NCBI taxonomy): Archaea > Methanobacteriati > Methanobacteriota > Halobacteria > Halobacteriales > Haloarculaceae > Halapricum > Halapricum salinum. Next base: position 3,229,031 of record NZ_CP031310.1, on the reverse strand, counting down.
CCTACTCGCCCTCGGCGTTGCTCACCTGCTGGTGCTCTGGAAGATTCTCACGACGTTGCAGTCGATCGAGCAATCTATCGAGGATGAGACGCAGACTGAGTATTGAGGAGCACAGAGTATATGCCACGTTCTCTCGTGTTACATGCTAATGACGCTCTCGACGGGGATTCGTGCGGTCGACCGGACGCTCGGCGGTGGCATTCCAGCTGGCTCGCTCGTCGTGTTGACTTCGCCGCCTGACGCGCAGGTCGGGCCGCTGCTCCACGCTGGCGTGCACGTCCGTCCCTCGCTGTACTTCACGACGATCAGAACCGTCTCAGCAGTCGAGAACGAACTCGACCGTCTATTGACCGATCCACAGATAGACGACATCCGACACGTCGGGACCGACGGTGCCCTCGTCGAGATCCTGGCGGGGATGGAAGCGCTGGACGAACGTGAAGACGTCATCGTCGATGCCTTCGACCCGCTCGAAGAAGCCGCCGATCGCCAGTCGCTGGTGACCTTCCTCAACGACTTCGCCTCACGGTTGCAAGAGACCGAAAGCATCGGTATTATTCATTGCCTCGACAGTGCCGAGATCTCTTCCAACCGCAAGTTCACGCTCTCGGCGGCCGATTTCGTCTGGCGGCTCCGCTGTCGACGCGAGGGGAGCGAGATCACCCACGAACTCGAGGTCCCGAAAGCCAGCGGCCTCACGCTGGCCGACGACGACCGCGTCCTCGGGCTGAATCTCGGCCAGTCAGTGACGGTCGATACGAGTCGGGATATTGCCTAAGGCCACCACTTCACATCGGTCGCAAGCGACCGCACAACGCGAGCCAGCGCGCGTCAACTGCCGCATCCGGGTTCCCGTGCTCCCGTAAACTCCGGCAAGCTATATCTTCTGGCGGACGTAGGTCCGGCCATGGAGTATACGACACTCGGTTCGACAGGCACGCGCGTCTCACAGTTGTGTTTCGGCACCTGGCGCTTCGGTCGGGAGACAGGCGGCGTCGTCGAGACCGGCCGTGAGGAGGCCCACGAACTGCTCGATGCGGCCGCCGAACACGGGATCAACTTTATCGATACAGCGAACGTCTACGGGACGCCCCACGGCACCAGCGAGGAGTACATCGGCGAGTGGCTCGACTCGCGCGACCGCGATGACTACGTGATCGCTTCGAAGGTATATTTCCCCTTCGACGGGTGGGGCGAGCCCGGTCCGAACGACCGCGGACTCGGTCGCAAGCACATCCGCACCCAGATCGAGGGGACGCTCGATAGGCTCGGGACGGACTACCTCGATCTCTACTACATCCACCGCTGGGACGAGGACACACCGATCGAAGAGACGCTACGGACGCTCGACGATCTGGTTCGCGAGGGCACAGTCAACTACCTCGGAGCCTCGACGATGGCCGCGTGGCAACTCACGAAGGCACTCTGGAAATCGGACGTCGAGGGCCTGGAGCGGTTCGACGTGACTCAGCCGCTCTTTCACGCGGGCTATCGCGACGACGTGACGGACTATCTCGACGTCTGTACCGACCAGGACATGGCGGTCTGTCCCTACTCGCCGCTGGCGGGTGGATTCTTGACGGGCAAGTACGAGCGCGTCGACGAGGACGACCCGACGAAGTTCGAGGGTCCTGAAGGATCTCGCGGAACGCTGGACGATCGCTTCGAGGACTACTATCTCTCCGAACGCGGGTGGCACGTCCTCGACGAACTGCGGGCAGTGGGTGAGGAACTCGACGCGACGCCCGCACAGGTCGCGCTCCGCTGGCTGATCGAACAGCCCGACTTTACCTGTGTGCCGATCGTCGGCGCGCGAACGCCCGAGCAACTCGAAGAGAACGTCGGCGCGGTCGACATTTCGCTGTCGGACGGGCAGTTCAATCGGATCGTCGACGCGCGCTATGCCGAGGACGGAAAGCGCTGGGGTCACCGCGAGTAGGTGAAAAGCAGCGAATTACCGCTCCTCGAAAAAGCTGGACCAAAACGCTGCGACTCGCGCTGCTCGTCGCAGTCCTATCGCTCTTCAGAGTCCAGGACTCGGATCTGGTCGCCACGAACCGTGACAGGGATCGGAACCGTCGCTTCATAGAGCTCGACGGTGACCTGATCCTTGCCTTCGTCGATGCGCTGGACCTGCGCTTTCTCGCCCTTGAACGGGCCGGCGATGAGCTCGACGATGTCACCTTCGGCGATCCCCTCGACGTCGGGTTTCGGCGAGAGGAAGTGCTCGACTTCGGTGATCGAGGACTCGCCGGGGACGACGCCGTTGGCGTGCGGGATTTCGTCGAGAATACGATCGAAGACGGCCGCGTTATCTGCCTCTACCATGACGTAGGAGGTCAGCGAGTCCGGCGCGAGTGCGGCGTGGATCTCCGACTCTTCACGGTTCATGATCATGTCTGCGACGGTGCGCTCCTGACTCGCGGTGGTCTTGACGGCGAAGATGCCCATCAGGGACCACCCGGGACGAACGACATCAGTGCGAAGATGAGAAAGCCGAGCAACCCGACGAGGAGAATGCCTGCGCCGGCGATCTTCGCGATCTGGGAGAACTCCTCCCACGACGGCGTACTCGCGAGTTTGAGTACGCGGACGTACGACGAGAGATCGGTGGGTAGGTGCATATCTCGTGGTTGCTCGTCAGTGCTTTTCTATCTATTGATGCTGCTTCGACAGTCGGCCGGCATCGCGCTCGGAGACCGTCGCCAGTCTGACTGTCCTCCCGAGGATGCTAGTCTGACTCCGTGGTCGTCTGGCCGGGGCCAGGCGAGTATCTGACGAGTCTCCCGCGTCGATCGCTGTCGTCGCCCTCCGGAGCGGTACCACCGACAAATAGATGCTCCCCAACCACGACCGCGTCGCCGATACCCGGGCCGATCGCCGTGTCCTGCCCGAGACCGTCGTAGTGCCATCGGACCTCTCCGTCGCCATCGACGGCGACGAAGAGCGCTCCCGGTGGTTCGCCCTCGTTCTCGCCGGCGTTTCGCATCGTCAGGAGGAATCCTCCGGGTGGCGCGAACGGGTCGGACTGCGTGATGTCGACCACTTCCCAGCCCCGGAAGTCGAGATGGTGTACGATCGACCCGTCGGTCAGCGTGACGACGTCGGCCCAGGCTGTGAAGGTCGGAGTCGTCGAATTGATCGCTACCACAGAGCCGTCTTCCGACAGGACGGGCTTCGGGTTGGCAGTCTCCAGATCCGAGCCGATCGTCAATTCCCGGACTACCCGCCCCTCGGGGCGCACGTCGGCACGCACCAACGACTCGCGCTCACCCGCAGCCGCTCCGAGCAGCGCGAGTCTCTCGGGACCCGCCGACTGGAGCAGGTGGACCGAGCCGAGCAACTCGGTGTCGAGCACTACTCGCCTCGTGGACGGATCGGCCAGTCCGACTGTATTCAGAGACACTCGGTCATCACCCCGAGGCTCGGTCGACGGGACGATGATCCGCGAGCCTCCTCCCTCGCGCGAGGCGATCGCGAACTGACCGACGTTCGCGGCAGCGAACGTGTTTGTCCACCGCTCGGAACCGTCCGGTCCGAGTCTGACGAGGGTCGGATCAGTTACCCGTCCCTCGGGGCCCACCGTGGCGATGCCGACGACGAAGTCTCCGTCGTACGTCGAGAGACCGAACGGAAGCTGGCTCGGTGCTGTCTCACCAGTCTCGTCCGCGTTCGAACCGGCTGTTGTCGACGGGACGTAGTATTCCCACTGGCTCCTCCCCTCGCTATCGAATCCGCGAATCCACGGGACGTGGCGCACGTGACCCTCGTCGTCTCTCGTCCGCGTCAGACCGGCGACGGCCAGTGATCCGTCGTCGGTTGCAGCCAGTCTGCCTATTCCGTCGTGACCTTCGTATCGAGACGGCGAAAACGTTCGGCGCCAGTCTTCGACGACGGTGGTTACAGACGGCGGTCGTTCAGAGTCGATACCCACGCACCCAGCGCTCGCGCTCCCGACAGCGCCGCCGACGAGAACGCCGAGACGGGCGAGATACGACCGGCGACCGATGCCCATACTGGTACTTCCGATGGCTGCTCAATAAAAGCTGGTCAGCAGTCGAATCAGAACAACGAGGTCCGCTACTCGACGTAGTCGATGTCGTCGCCGAGCTGCTGGGCCGAGCGCTCTTCTTCGGCTTCACTCTTGCCGTATATCTGTGGGCTCTCGACGCCCGTGACGACGATCATCGTCTCCATCTTGCCCTCGAACTCCGGATCGACGCTCGCGCCCCAGATGATCCGGGCGTCGGGGTCGATCCGATCGTAAATCTCCTCGACGACGCCTTCAGCCTCTTCGATAGACATGTCCGGGCCACCGACGACGTTCACGAGAGCACTGTTCGCACCGTCGAACTCGACGTCGAGCAGCGGCGAGCGCAGCGCCGAGCGAATCGAATCCTGGGCCTTGTTCTCGCTGTCGGACTCGCCCAGCCCGATCATGGCGACGCCGCCGTTCTCCATGATCGTCCGAACGTCGGCGAAGTCGACGTTGACGAGGCCGGGCTTGGTGATGAGTTCGGTCATGCCTTTGACCGAGCGCATGAGGACTCGATCGCAGATCTTGAACGCGTCCTGCAGCGGCATGCTGGGCGCGTAGTCGAGCAAGCGGTCGTTGGGCACGACGATGACGGTATCTGAGACTGCACGCAGGCGTTCGAGACCGGCGTCAGCGTTCGCGCGCCGGCGCTCACCTTCGGCAGTAAAGGGGATCGTGACGATAGAGATCGTGAGGGCACCCTGCTCCTGTGCGGCCTGCGCGATGACTGGCGCGGAGCCGGTCCCAGTGCCGCCGCCCAGTCCTGCGGTGACGAACACCATGTCCGAGCCGTCGATGGACTGCTGGATATCTTCGATGTTCTCCTGTGCCGCTTCCTCGCCGATCTTGGGGACCGATCCGGCGCCGCGGCCTCCCGTCCGCTTGCGCCCGATCAGGATCTTCGTGTCGGCCTTGACCTCGTCGGCGAGGTGCTGGGCGTCGGTGTTGGCGGCCACCAGTTTCGCACCGTGGATGCCCTCTTCCATCATCCGTGTCACGGTGTTGCCGCCGGCACCACCACACCCGACGACGGTGATCTTCGTTTCGAGGTCTTTGACGACGTCGGCGAGTTCATCGTCTGTCATCTGCCCCGACGTCGAGACGTCCTGAGACGCCCCGTCGTGGTCGCTGACGTCCTGGGACGCCGGCTCCTCCCGTTGTTGCTCGGCTTCCTCCATGGCGTCGTCGATAATCGAGTCCATATTTAAAACGTCGTTGCAGAGCCACCGTTATTATTCTTTGCCCCTTCGTCTGACGCTTGGCTGACGATTCGACGCGGCGAAAGAAACGTCGAACGACGTATATCGCGGCGCTTTCGCGATCAAAACGTTTCCTGGAGATTATCAAAGAATCTGGAAACGAAACAGTGGCGGGTCAGATCGGAAATCGGTGGACTCGTTGTTCGTGGACGGCTTCGGGCGGGATCGTCCGCCCGCCGACCTCGACCGACTGGCCGGCGGATAGCTTTCCGAAGGTCGGCCCTTCGGAGATCCCGAGTGCGCGGGCCTTCTCTGGGACGAACGCCGTCTCGTGAGCGACGACGGTGTCGTCTTCGATTTCGACTTCGTCGTACTTCGATTCGAGAATCGTCGCGAACGTCTCGATGATCGCACGGCGCTCCGATGAGTCCGCGACTACGACGCGTTCGCCCAGTCTGGTCCCCGACGCTTCGGTCTCGAACCCGACTGTATGGCACTCGACCGCGGTTCGGGCCTCGTTCTGGTCGATGCCCTGCACCTGTTCGCGAAGCGCTCCTGGAAGGGACACGATCTCGATACCGCCCTCGAAATCCGCCGCATGTTCGCCCAATCGCGTTCCAGATTCGACCGAACCGAGGGCGTCTTCGACGCGCTCGACCACGTCCAGGGAGACGCCGGTCGTCTCCCTGAGGAACGTCTCGTCGACCACTCGAAATCCGAGGTCGTCGAGAACGTCTCGCAGGCCGGGTCGCTCGTCGGCCAAGAGGGCGAAATCCGCCGCGCTCTCCTCGAAAGTGGCCCGGATCACCTCGCGGTGGACTGCGGGGTCGCCCATCGCGTCGAGACACCAGTCGGCCGCGATGTGGCCGACGGCCCAGTCGGTCTCGCGGACGATCCGTTCGAACCGCGGGACGTAGTGACCGCCGCCGAACCCGACGAGGTGCCGGCGGGTTCCGTCTTCGCGAGGGGCGTCGGGTGAGACGCCACGGAGATCGAGGATCGCCTTCGCGACTGCGCGGGCCGCGTCGGGGTCGTCCCACTGTGGCCGTGCGCTGCCGACTTCGACGAACATCGACGGCACGCCCACCTCGGTCGGCCCGTGGTGGGTACACTCCATACCGATCTCGTAGTCGTCTGGCGCGTGTTCGCCGAGCGCCTGGACGACACGCCTGTGGGCGGCGGGACAGGCCCGCGCAAGCGCGTGATCCGCGCCACCGTATTCGGCAGGGCCGAAGTTGCCAGTGTGATGGGCGGTCAACAGCCTGCCGGTGTCGCCGGCGTGTTTCGAGGCGAACACGAGCAGATCCGGGTCGTCGAAGGCCTCGGCGGTGTCTTCGAGTTCGAGATGCGGCGTGTCGAATTCGCGAAGTTCCACGTCGGGGAGTCGCCAGATGTCACCACCGCCCTGGGCGTCGCTCCGGGAGTCGTCGCGGTCGACCGACCAGTCTTCGAGGTCGCGGAGGTGCTCGCCGATGTGGACGGAGGCGCCGTCCGCGCGAGAGACGACGATCGCGAGCATCAATCAGCACCCTCGACAGCGACTGGCTCGCGACCGACGGCCGTTCGAGCCGCGTTCCCTGCTCGCGTGAACACTTCGCTGAGAGCACCACGCCGCCGATAGAGGATCGCTGTCCCCAGAAGGAGGTACAGCGCGGTATAGGCGTACAGCAGGTCGATGCTCAGCGCCTCCGGGTTCGCGATCGACAGCACGCGCAAGAGGAGGAACTCTGTAGCGACCTGCGAGATGAAGAGTACGAAGAGCGCAAGCGCCTCGCGGGTCGAGATCTCGAAGTTGATCAGGATCGACAGCGCGAAGAACGATTGGGCGGCGGTGATCCAGATCTCGGCAGTCTGTTTTTCGTCGAAGGGCAGCGTCCCGACAGCCCCGAACGCGATGGAGTAGACGACGGCGATGGTCCCGATCAGCAGCGTCCACTGGTTGAGCTTCGAGGAGATCAGGGCGTTGAACCCGGCGGTCGAGCGCGCCTTGTTGACGAGGACGGCGACGACGATCAGCTCCGGTGATTCACTCGCCAGCGGCGCGATCCACTGGATCATGAAGAACTCGGGGACGCCGTACTGGAGGCCGATCTCCTCGAGGCCGTGGGCGAACGGCTCGACCGCCGTGAAGATCATCAGCCCGGAGTACGCAAAGAGGCCCAGGACGACCGCGATCCGGATGGGTCGGCGCTTGCGCTGGAAGTACGCCGGGACGCCGACGTGCTCTTCGGCTTCTTCGACGTCCCCCCGAATGATGATCCCGATGTAGGCCACGTAGAGCCCGACGAGCAGGATCGTGTCGATGACGCCGATCCCGCCCGCCAGCGGGACGGCGAACGCGAAGACAGTTGCGACGAACAGGAAGGCAATCTCCGTCGAGAGACTCCGATCGATCGTGACGGCGTCGGCCAGCCGTCCTGGGCGTTTCTCGACGGCGGGGTCGTTCGTCTTCGTGGCTTGCCAGACCGTGTAGAAGGCGATTCCAGCCCAGCCGAGCCCGATCAGGATCCGGTTGGCCCCCGTCATGTTGGCGACAGCGAGATTGGCGTCGTGACAGGCGGCTGCAGTCGTGCCCTCGGCGGCGTTCTCGATCTGAGCGGCCGTGAACTGTGCGCAGGCGTCGGTCGACGCGCCGCCGGCCCCGGCGTTCCATGCGTAGAGGGCGTCGACGGCGTACTCGGGCGCGACTGCCAGAACTGCGAGGACGGCGATGGCGAACGCTCTCGGGACGTCTTTCTCGGCGGTCTCTGCCCCCCATGCGAGCAGGAACGACGCGCCGAGGACCGCGAGGCCGCTCACCAGCACGGTCACTCCGTTCCCGAGATGGGTGCCCGAAGCGTAGACGAACACCCACGGTGCAGTCAGAGAAAATGCCACTGCAACCTGGACGAGTGGATGACGGAGTCGACTCACTACAGGAGTGTCCGTACCTCCGGTCGAAAAGCTTGCGAATCGCAGTGGTTGGCTTCGCGGCGACGATCAGGAGTTCTAGCGATGACCGTGAGCACGGCGGCACGTGCGGTCGGGACGCAGATTCGAGAACGCTTATCGGGATCGCTGTCGACCGCCAAGACATGGACGTCTACGGACTTCTCGGACACCCGGTCGAACACTCACTGTCGCCGCCGATGCACGAGGCCGCGTACGCAGCGTTGGCGATGGAGGCTCGATACGTGACCTTCGATCCCGGGGCTGACGCCGGAGCGGCGGCCGTCGAAGCGGCCGAAACACTCGGAATCTCGGGCTTGAACGTGACGATTCCGTTCAAACAGGACGTTCTCGAAGTTGTCGAGACGGACGACCTGGCCGCTCGAATCGGCGCTGTGAACACGATCGATTTCACTGATTCCGGGCCTGTCGGATACAACACCGACGCCGTCGGGGCGGTGCGCGCACTGCGGAGACACGACGTCAGCCTCGAGGGAACGGCTGTCGTCGTCGGTGCCGGCGGCGCGGGCCGGGCGATAGCGTTCGGGTTGGCAGACGAAGGGATGACCGTCGAGATCGCCAATCGAACCGTCGAGACGGCCCACGATCTCGCGTCGGACGTGCCGGGCGCGAGCGGTCACGGACTAGACGATCTCGCCGATCTTCTCGCGGACGCCGACGTGCTCGTCAACGCTACCAGCGTCGGCATGGACGAAGACCGATCCCCGGTCCCGGCAGACGCGCTCCACGGAGAGCTGGCCGTCCTCGACGCGGTCTATTCGCCGATCGAGACGCGGCTATTGCGGGAGGCTGCGGCCGCGGGCGCGACGACCGTCGACGGGGCGTGGATGCTGCTGTTCCAGGGCGTCGAAGCCTTCGAGATCTGGACGGGTCGGGACGCACCTGTCGGCGAGATGAACGAAGCGCTTCGCGCCCGGCTTTAAGTGAGACCGGATAGAACAGGCGGGTATGGGATTGTCGGATATACTCAGCCGGATCAAATCCGCGCTCGGGATCGGCGGTTCACGCCGGCAGCAGCCACCGCAGGGACAGTACCAGCAGGGCCAGCCCCAGCAAGGCCAGCCACCACAGGAACAGGCCCAAGAGCCCGCGGCCGGCCAACAGCAGGGGACGAACGTGACCGTCGAACGTGAACCCTCGACGGAGACGGAAGACGCCGTGAAAGGGACCGACACGGAACCCGAGACGACCGGCGGCTCCGAGAGCGAGCACGCCACCGGAGAATCCGAGGGGGAAGTCACGGAAGACTCTGCGGAGGAAGCCACTGAAGGCTCCGAAGACGAAGCCGCTGATGAATCCGAGGCGGAAGCTGCCGACGATCCGGCTGCCTCCGAATCCGATCTCGGGACCGACGAACCGACCGACGTGATCAAGGGTATCGGGTCGGCCTACGCTGAGCGTCTTTCTGAAGCGGGCGTCGAGACAGTCGCCGACCTGGCGACCGGCGACGCCGAGTCGCTCTCGGAGGAAACGGGGATCTCCGAGACACGACTGCAGAACTGGATCGACCGCGCCAGACACCGCTGATTCCTCAGCAGCCATCGGCTCGTTGCCGGACTCGTAACCTACAAACACCCGCACCCGCTGGCAGTAGCTAATGAGCGACCCGCGGCTGGTGACCGACCGCGAATCCTTCCTGGCGATCGCGTCTAGCGCCCCACCTGGCGTTCGAATCCCGGTCGAAGTGGAAGTGACCGTCGACGATCCCTTCGAAGCGTATCGGCGAGCGCGCCACGGAGACGGCAGTGGCGGGATCTACCTGGGGACGACCGGCGGCCAGCCCGGTTGGGGATACTTCGGTGTCGACCCCGTCTCGCTGGTCGCGGCCGACCCCGAGGAAGGTGCGTTGGCCACGCTCGATTCCGTCGTTGCCCGGGAGACACTCGTCCGTGGGGATTGTTCGGTCCCCTACCCCTGTGGAGCGATCGGCTGGCTCTCCTACGACGCTGCTCGCGAGATCGAGCACCTCCCTGAGAGCGCCACCAGCGACCGCGACCTCCCGTGGCTGCAACTCGGTATCTACGACCGACTCGCAGCCTGGGAGGAGCCACGCGATGGAGCGACGACGCTGCACGTCACTGCCTGCCCGCGTCTCGGGGACGTCGACGGGCAGTCCGGCAACGGTGAGCGAGGCTTCGAAGACCCCCTATCGGCTTACGAACACGGCCGAGAACGCGCGCTGGACCTCGCAAGTGCGGTGGTCGAGGGCGATCGGTCGGTCGGCTCGCCGCCGGCCGAACGCACGGAAGCGACCTTCGAGAGCGACTGCGGGGAGGCGGCTTTCGCCGACCGGGTCCGCCGGGTCAAGCAGTACATCCGCGACGGCGATACCTTTCAGGCGAACATCTCGCATCGATTGACTGCTCCGGCCGCTGTGCATCCGGTGGCTGTCTTCGACGCACTTCGTGACGTGAATCCGGCTCCATACTCCGCCCTGGTAGAGTTTCCGGGCGTCGATCTCGTGAGTGCGAGTCCGGAACTCCTCCTGCACCGTGAGGGTGACCACCTGGAGACAGAACCGATCGCCGGCACGCGGCCGCGCGGAGAGGATCCAGAAACAGACGCGACGCTTGCAGCGGAACTGACCGGCGACGAGAAAGAGCGAGCCGAGCACGCGATGCTGGTCGACCTCGAACGGAACGATCTCGGCAAGGTCAGCGAGTACGGCAGCGTCGACGTCAGCGAGTACCGCCGAGTAGATCGGTACAGCGAGGTGATGCACCTCGTCTCGCTGGTCGAAGGACGACTGCGGGACGAACACGACCTCGCCGACGCCGTCGCCGCCGTCTTTCCGGGCGGGACGATCACCGGCGCGCCCAAGCCCCGGACGATGGAGATCATCGACGAGGTCGAATCTACTCGGCGCGGTCCCTACACCGGCTCGATCGGCCTCTTCGGGTTCGACGAGCGGGCGACGCTGAACATCGTCATCCGGACGCTCGTCCGCTACGGGTCGGAGTATCATCTGCGTGTCGGCGCTGGGATCGTCCACGACTCGATCCCCGAACGCGAGTACCTGGAGACGCTCGACAAGGGCCGGGCGTTGATCAACGCGGTCGACACCGCACTCGACGGCGGAACCGATCTCTCGATCGAAGACGCAGCCAGCTCACAGTCCGCCAGCGACGGTGAGAAGCGATGACTGACCCGACAGTGCTGGTCGTCGACAACTACGACTCCTTTGCGTACAACCTCGTCCAGTACGTTGGCGAAATCGTGACGACCGACCAGTGGCTGGGGGGCGTCGACGGCGAGGTGATCGTCCGCCGCAACGACGCGATCGATCTCGACGGGGTTCGCGCACTCGATCCCGACGCTATCGTCGTCTCTCCCGGGCCGGGCCATCCCCGGGACGCGGGCGTCTCGATGCCGATCTTCGAGTCGTTGTCGATCCCGACGCTCGGAGTGTGTCTGGGACACCAGGCGTTGTGTGCCGTCCACGGCGCACCCGTCGGTCACGCGCCCGAGGTAGTCCACGGCAAGCCGTCGGCGATCACTCACGACGGACGCGGCGTGTTCGCGAACCTCCCCGATGGATTCGAAGTCGGGCGGTATCACTCGCTTGCGGTCGAGCGTGGGTCACTTCCGGACTGTTTGATCGAGACGGCCCACACCGACGACGAGCGGTCGGTCGTGATGGGCGTCCGTCACGACTCGCTGCCACACGTCGGCGTGCAGTTCCACCCCGAGAGTATCCTGACCGAGCACGGCAAGGAGATGCTAGCGTCGTTCCTCAGTCCGTAGCGGGGCAAGGGTTTTTACCCCAGAATGGCTTTTGTCCTCGTAGAAACGACGTATGTCTCCAGAGGACACAGCGGACGACAGCGAGGAGGTCGAGGTCGTCACTGAGACGGACACCGAAGACGAGGCCGGAACCGAAGCAGACGGCAACGTCCGGGAGCGACTCGAACAGGAAGCCGACAAAGCGGTTGAGCAGTTCGACGAGACGCTCGTCGATCTGCTGGCGTGGTTGCTCGACACCGAGACACGGGCGCGTATCTACGTCCATCTCCGCCAGCACCCCCACAGCACGAGCGAGGAGATCGCCGACGGGACGGGCCTGTATCCAAGCACCGTCAGGGAGGCGCTGGCGGAGTTGCACGAGGAGGAGACACTCACGCGGCGCAAACGTGAGAACGACGGAGCGGGCAACAATCCCTACGAGTACAGCGCGATCGCGCCGAGCGAACTCGTTTCCGAGGCCGTCGGGGACGTTCAAGAGCAGTTGAACACGGTGTTCAACCTCGACTCGTATCTATCGGAAGACGACGAGGACGAGGAGACGACCGAACCAGTAACAATCTCCGTCGAGGACGCCGAGACGGAGTGAACTGCTCGAAGCGAAGCCACTAAACCGAGAGCCTGCCTGGGGACGAGTATGAAGGTCGCGTTGGGCGGGACGTTCGACCCGATCCACGACGGACACCGGGCGCTGTTCGAACGCGCGTTCGAGCTCGGTGACGTTACGGTCGGGCTGACGAGCGACGAACTGGCCCCCAGGACTCGCCACGAGAACCGTTACGTCCGGGATTTCGAGCAGCGAAAACGTGATCTGGACGCCGAACTGTCGCGCTTGGCCGAGGCGTTCGATCGGGAGTACGAGATTCGCGAACTGACCGAGCCGACCGGGATCGCCACCGAGCCGCAGTTCGACGCGCTCGTCGTCTCTCCGGAGACGCAGACTGGTGGCCGGCGGATCAACGAGATCCGAGGGGAGAAGGGCTACGACCCGCTCGAAATCGAGGTCGTCGAGCACGTCCACGCCGAGGACGGGGACATCATCTCCAGTACCCGAATCGTCCGCGGTGAGATCGACCAATACGGCAATCTCACGCCCGAACGCGACGGCCGCGATCCGATCGAGGAGTAACTACCACTCGGGGGCGTCTAATCCTGCGGATTCGAGGATCGGTTTCCAGCGTTGCTGGATCGTCAACCGGGAGACGCCAGTCGCGTCGGCGACGGCACTCTGCGAGCGCTGTTCGCCCGTCGTGAGTGCGGCGACGTAGACGCTCGTCGCCAGCACTGCCTCCTTCGAGCGATCCTCGTCGGGAACGTTCGACAGGAAGAGATCGACCGCTCGCGAGCGGGCTTCAGTTCCCAGGTCGAGGCGTTCACCGGCCTCGTCGATGGCGGCGGCCCACTCCTCGTTCTCGACGGCGTCGCGAGCGCGGTACACACCCCTGATTGGACCGCAGTGCTCAAAAACGTCGCCCTCTCGCCAGCGTCGGGGGAGACGCTGATCCATCAGCAATATTATATTGGAACGGGTTATATATTTTCTAGTATATTTCCGATGATTGAAGGCTTATTAGTGCCAATATAGGGGTGATGTCCGGGAATACCGATGGCTGCCCAGAGTGCGGTGGTACCGGCGAACGATCAGGTGAGCTTTGCGGAGCCTGCAACGGCACGGGTAATCGACCGTTTGCAGGTGGGAACGAGAAGCCGCTGTACATTTCTTGAGGGAGGTGGCGTCTGGCGACGCCGAAGCGATGGGTTCTTGAGTTCTTCTGGAATATGGGTGACTGCGCGCGGGTTGCCGAGCACGGCCAAAGGCGCAGCGCTTAGGACGCTGTCCCGTAGGGGTCCGCCGGTTCAAATCCGGTCCCGCGCATGAGCGAACGCAGTGAGCGAAGAGCAGGACAGATTTGAACCCTGGAAGTCGCGCGCAACGAAGTGAGCACGTCTTCATCCGGTTCAAATCCGGTCCCGCGCACTCGACTTTGCTCGCATCGTGTGGTTTTGCTTGGGCCAGCAACTATGACAGCCAAGTAGAACGAACGCTGTACCATTCAGATCGAGCCTGCGCTTGCAACAGAGAGCTACGCGAAACCACGATCGTACTGACGGGTCTTGACACTGCACTCAGACCCGTGAAATTCTCTCGCGGCCGCCCCGAATGGGTTGACACCGGGTACAAGATTGGTGGTCATTCTGGTGAGTTTCCTGTTGGGGAATCTGTGGCTGATCGTTCGATTGCGGAGCGACTTCACGTTCAGTGACGGGGTTCTCTCTGGGACGGGTGTTGACGACGAACTCGAGTGAGCCGTCTCGTTTCGGCGTTCTCAGCATGTCAGACCAGCCTCTTGCTGCGGCCGTTATCGAGAGAGTGGACGACCATAGTAACATGGAGAAGGAATTCGGCACCCCAGGTGCCGAGTATCTTTTCGAACGTACAGCCGGAAGTATAAGTCGTCCCCCGCTGTATTTTCTGTAACTTATGGCCGTCCCCGCTTCGACGGACACTGAATCCTGGTATTCGCGGGGGATAAGCCAGATTTACGACTCTCTCGATGCCGATTCAGATGGTCTCTCGACCGAAGAAGCTGACAGACGACGCTCTGAACACGGCCCGAATCGGCTGCCGAAGGCAAAGCCGGTCGCCGTGTGGCAGATCTTCCTCCGTCAGTTCAAGAACCCGCTCATCTACATTCTCGCTGTCGCGGCAATCGTCTCGTTCGCCATCGGAGAGGAGACTGACGCCGGATTCATCGCTCTAGTGCTGTTGATAAACGCGCTCGTCGGCGGTATCCAGGAATGGCGTGCGGAACGTAGCAGTCAGGCACTTCAACAACTCATCCGTACCCGCGCGACGGTCATCCGCGATGGAGAGACACGCGACATCGATGGAGAAGATGTAGTTCCGGGCGACGTCGTCCTTCTCGAATCGGGCTATCGCGTTCCTGCAGACATTCGTCTGGTCTCCACGCACGGCCTGGAGATCGACGAGTCGGCACTCACCGGTGAGTCAGCGCCCGTTCTGAAAGACGAGGCGTGGACAGGCGACGACCGCGCCCCTCTCGGGGATCGGCGTAACATGGTCTACGCTGGCACTGTGGTGAATCGCGGACGGGGCCGCGGTGTCGTCGTCGAAACGGGTGCCGACACGGTCGTCGGCCGACTGGCGGAGGACGTCACGGCCGTCGAGGGTGGGCAGCCGCCACTCGTGATGCGCATGGAGCGGTTCACCCGTCTCGTCGGCCTCGTCGTCCTCGTCGCCGCAGCGCTCACTGCGCTTCTCGGGATTTTCGTCCAGCAGTACGACGCCGTCGAGATGTTCCTGTTCTCTGTTGCATTGGCCGTGTCAGCGATTCCCGAGGGACTCCCCGTCGGGATCACTGTCGCGTTGGGCGTTGCGAGCCGGCGCATGGCGAAAGTGGGCGTCATCGTTCGTCGCCTGGTGGCTGTCGAGGGGCTGGGAAGTTGTACGATGATTGCCTCGGACAAGACGGGGACGCTGACGGCGAACGAACTGACCGTCAAACAGGTGCAACTCCCCGAGGGAAGCACGTTCGAGGTGACCGGCGAGGGGTACGCTCCGGAAGGGAACGTCCTCCGAGACGGGTACCCTCCGGAGCCTGACCTCGCAGACGAGTTGTCCCGTCTCGCTCGAGCGTCTGTGCTCTGTAACGAGGGCCGCCTGTCTCGGCGGAACGACGAGTGGACGTGGCGCGGTGATCCGACCGACATTGCCCTCCTCGCGCTCGGCCGAAAGCTCGGGTGGTCCCGCCAGTCCGCACTCGATACACATCCACAGACCGACGAGATTCCCTTCGAACCCGAACAGCGTTATGCGGCGACGTTCCACCGGACAGACGACGAGACGCGGGTATTCGTCAAGGGCGCGCCCGAGCGCGTTCTGGAGATGTGCACGGATGCAAGCGAGGGCGAATTCTCACTGCCAGCCCTCCTGCAGCAGGCAAACGAGATGGCCCACGACGGGTACCGCGTACTCGCTGTGGCGGAGGGAACAGTGGAGACCGACGGGGAGCTGAATCAGCCGCCGTCCGAACCAACCGATCTGACCTTTCTGGGCTTTCTCGGGCTGATCGATCCGCTTCGATCCGGCGTGGCAGAGGCGATTACGTCGGCCCAACAGGCAGGTATCACAGTCACGATGATCACCGGGGACCATCCGGAGACGGCACTCGCCATCGCCCGAGATCTCGGACTTGCCGAGTCGCCAGACGAGGTCACCACTGGGGCCGAACTCATGGACGCCTCCCAAGAGCAACTCGAAGAAATCCTCGAAACGACGCTGGTGTTCGCACGCGTCTCGCCGGACCAGAAACTCAAAATCGTCGAAGCTGCCCGGGGAATGGGACACTACGTAGCCGTCACGGGTGACGGGGTCAACGACGCACCGGCGCTTCGACAGGCGAACATCGGGATCGCTATGGGAAAGATGGGAACCGACGTGGCCCGCGACGCGGCCGAACTCGTCATCAGCGACGACAACTTTGCGACGATCGTCGCCGGTATCGAACAGGGCCGTGTCGCGTTCGACAACATCCGCAAGGTGATCTTCTTGCTCATCTCCACCGGCGCTGGTGAAGTCGCCCTCGTCCTGTTGAGCCTGGCGGCCGGACTGCCACTCCCGCTGGTACCCGTCCAGATACTCTGGCTGAACCTCGTCACGAACGGCATTCAGGACGTCGCTCTCGCCTTCGAACCCAAGGAGGGCGACGTATTGAATCGACCACCGCGCTCGCCGGACGAACGAATCTTCAATCGAATCATGATCGAACGGACGGTCGTCGCCGCACTGGTTATCGGCGTGATCGGGTTCGGGACGTTCGTCTGGTTGCTGGGCCAGGGGCTCTCAGAGGCTGCCGTCCGCAATCACCTGCTCCTCCTGATAGTCCTGTTCCAGATGATTAACATCGGCAACGCTCGATCCGAGACGACATCGCTGTTCCAGCTCTCACCGTTTCGGAGCCCGATCTTGCTCACCGGAACGATTACCGCGTTCTTGGTCCACCTCGGGGCGATGTACTTCCCGCCCGCTCAGGCGGTCCTCGGAACAGCACCTGTCGCGCTGGAACAGTGGCTCGTTCTCGGCGTGATCGCCCTGACCATCGCCGTCGCTATCGAACTCCACAAACTGAGCTGGAAGGCGCGGTACCCCCCATGCTCTGAAACAGAGGACCAGCCACACTCCCAAACCCACGAGAGGGAGGCTTAGAGATCGGAGTCTGATGAAAACTCAGTTCTGCTCCTCGCTCCGTACGGTCAGTACGGGAACAGGCGACCGCCGAACCACTCGCTCAGTGACGCTTCCCATGACGACCCTGTCGAGACCTGTCCGGCCGTGGGTTCCCATGATGACCATGTCGATACCGTACCTGGTGACGTAGTCCAGAATCTCTTCGTGCGTATTCCCCTCGACGATTTCGGTCACGACGGTCAAATCGGCTTGCGTTCCTGCCACCTCGACATCTCGTACTGTCTGGCGTTTTTCGTCCCGGAGTGTTTCGAGCAACGGTCCGGAGCGCCCCAGGTGAGCATCGACGACGTACAGAGTATGCAAGGTCGCATCCCATTTCGACGCGATCTCTATACCGTGTTCGAGAGCGGCTTTCGCGCCCTGACTCCCGTCTGTCGGAACCAGAATGCCGTCGTACAAAAGACCGTAATCCAGGGAGGGGCGTTACTCTCCCCCGGTGCTGATATCCAGTCGTCCCTCTTCGGGCGTCTGGGCGTCACGCCACCAGACTAGCTCGAACTCGATACTCTGTTTCGCCTCGGTATCGCCTTCGGTCCAGTCCGATTCGCCTTCCAGCTTGAAGGTCACTGGATTCGTCGGATTCAATCGCGCCTGCCGACCACCGAGTTCGAGCGTCACGTCTCCACCACCCTCGAGTTGATCTGCTACTTCGCGGAGGTACGATGCGATTTCTGACCGTGATTTCTCACTCTCGGTTTCGAGCTCTCCCATACCGAGTGGTACGTCCGACACCCCGATAAGCGACAGGGCGAGTTCTCGACCTGTACAACCAGTCTCGTCGGTGAACAAGGGACACGACTCAAATGGCCGGGAATCCCCCGGACTCAACTGGGTTCGTCCTGGGGACCTCCGCCAGTTTGAGCCTCTTGGGCGTCCCCCCATCCCCAGCGTCAACGACCGCGAAGAGTTTCCGCCAGTTCTCGTCGTCTTCGCTCTCGGGCAGTTGATTACGGAGTTGTTGGAGGTCGGATGGAGGAACGAGTGTACTCACGAGGTCGATGATGACCTGTGCGTGATAGGTCGCCTCCGATCGCTCCGCACCTTCGATCTCACTGACGCGCGTAACGAATTCCTTCCAGTCGAACCGCTGGCCGTGTTCGTGGACAGCGCCGGTCATGTACCACTTGATCTCCATTGGGAGGGAGGCGGCGAGATCATCGGCGTTTCCTTCGGGGATTCGCTGGCCCACTGTCATCAGCGTCGCTCGAACCGCACGGACAGCCTCACCAGTCTCCGGGAGCTCGAGACGGTGTTGCACCTCCCGGGTGAATTTGTCGAAATTCGTAGCTTTTCTCCGTCAAAATACGAGACACGTTGTTATACCATCTCGGTCCCGCGCACACGAGTCCACACGTTCTTCACAGCCCATCACCAACCCCGGAGTATGTATCTCGCGGACGAGGCGTGGCCGGATCTGGAGTCGTATTTCGAGACGGAGTCGCTGGCGCTC
Organism: Halapricum salinum; assembly: GCF_004799665.1. Lineage (NCBI taxonomy): Archaea > Methanobacteriati > Methanobacteriota > Halobacteria > Halobacteriales > Haloarculaceae > Halapricum > Halapricum salinum. The sequence continues at coordinate 3,210,387 of NZ_CP031310.1, read as the reverse complement.
GTGCCCCTGGGCTCGACCGAGCAACACGGCCCGCATCTCCCGGAGGGGACCGACCACCTGATCGCCGAGGCACTGGCTCGGGAAGCGGCAGACCGGACGGGCTATCTCTGCACACCGACCATCAACGTGGGTGTCAGCTCACACCATCGCCAGTTCCACGGAACGATGTGGGCCAACGCACCCGCGTTCCGGGACTACGTCGAGTCCATTACCCGAAATCTCACCTACCACGGGATCGATCGCGTGATCTACGTCAACGCCCACGGTGGCAACGTCCAGCACCTTCGAGAGGTCGGCCGTCGCCTTCGGGATTCGGGCGACGCCTACGCGATCGAGTGGATGTGGGACGAGTCGATCCCCGACCTCGTGGACGACCTCTTCGAGCAGAACGGCCCGCACGGTGGGCCCAAGGAGACGGCGATGATCCAGCACATCGCGGGCGAGTTAGTCCACGACGACCGCCTCGCCGACGCCCGCGACGGCGGACTGTCAGCGTTCGACGAGTTCACCGGTCGCAAACACGGCGCACGGACGTTCTACGACGCGATCGACAACTCCGCCAACGGTGTCTTCGGCGACCAGACCGACGCCACCGCCGAGAAAGGACAGCAACTGTTCGAGGCTGCGAGTGACCAACTCGTCCGGCTGAGCGAGTGGCTGGCCGACCAGCCGTTCGAATCGCTCGTCGCCAAGCGACACGTGTGAACAGTACCCAAAGTTGTTTCTACCAGTGACGTGTCGGACTCGGTATGAGACGGTATCACCTGCACGTGCTGCTGAGCGTGCCCACGGCCGGTGGGCTGTTGGCGATCGCTGCGGTAACGTACCGGCGCTTCGGCGTCGACCTCTACACGCTGGGTTTCCTGGCGCTGGGTCTCCTGGGGCTGTACCGGGTGATTCCGTCGCTGGTGCTGCCCGATCGGTTCGACCGCCCGCGCGTGTCGCGCCAGCAGTTGCTCCTCGACGTGGTGGGCGTCGTTCTCGTCGCGGTCGTGCTGTATCTCTTCGTATTCGAGCAGGCAACGATCGGCGACTATATCGCGGTGTAGGGACCGAGCCGGGTACCGTCGAGCAAATACGCCTCGCCGTTTGCGAGTCCCGCGGGGAGAAACGGTGAGAGAAAGTCCCGGCCGTCGACGTTGATCCACGTGCCGCCTGAACGGTCGTTGAACGCCGGGCAGACCACGAGGTCGGCGTCGATCTCGCCCAGGTCGTCGCCGTAGTGGTCTCGGAAGGGGGCGGAGTCGACCCGCCCGCGGAGCCAGACTCGTTCCATTCGACTCCCGCCGACCTCGTCTTCGAGGCGGACGACGGGGTGTTCGTGGGCGACACAGACTGTATCAGCGCCCAGCACCGCAGGTGCGGGCCAGGTGTGTCCGTGAGCGAACCCGACCGAACCGAGCCGCACCCCCTCGCCATCGACGACGGTCACGCCGTCGTACTCGTCGGTCAGCGCCTCGATGTCGCCGTCGTGGTTTCCCTTCGTGAGCGTGATCGGAATGTCGACGGCCTCGAACAGCGCCTCGATCTCGGCGTGTTCCTCGCCAGTGGCTGCGCCGATCGCAGTCGCGAGATCCCCGAGCAACACGAGTCGGTCGGGGCGGTGGGTGCCGAGCAGATCGAGCACCGCCTGACGACGGTGGTCGGCCGCCGAATCGAGCTCGACGCCCTGGTATTTGAGGTCGGCTTCCAGGCCGGCGTGGTAGTCCGCGACGACGAGCGCGCGCTCGGAGCCACAGTCGGCGATGGCCGCGGGCGCGTCGGGAATCGGTTCGACGCCCATCAGATCGGCGTGAGCGTCTCGTCGTCGGGCTCGTAACAGCGCCCGTTCATCAGCGCTTCCTGGATGGCTTCCTCGACGTCGCCCGGATCGGCACCGGTCTGCTCGACGACAGCGGCGATTACGCCCTCTCGGTCCGCGCCCTCGCCGTCGTCGAGGTCGCGCATCGCGTCCATCACGGCGTCTTCGAGGTCGGCCCCGCTGACGTCTTCCTCGTCGGCGTCGGTCGCGTCGACCTCCCCGGCTTCCTCGTCGGCTCCGGCCTCGGTGTCGGTCTCGGGCGTCTCCGTGACGGCGTCGGTCGTCGCCGCGCTCTCGCTGGGCGTCGCCGATTCGTCACCGGCAGGCGCACCCGCGGAGTCCGGCGCAGCCTCGGCGTCTGCGGCCCCCGCCGGCGCGCCGGCGCTCTCCGCCGCCTCGACGTCCTCGGGGTCGGGCGTCTCGATGTCGGCCTCGCCGGGTTCTTCGACTTCGGTCCCGCTCTGGAACTCGGTTCCGTACTCGGATTCGACCTCCTCGCGCGTCTCCTCGTCGAGGTCGAACTCGCCGGGCTCGAAGTCGCCGATGTCCTCCGAGTCCGCGGTCGAACCGGACGCGTCCGTCTCGGTTGCTGCCGTCTCGGCCGCAGACGTGCTGGGCGTGTCAGCCGTGTCGGTTTCGGACGTGTCAGCCGCGCTCTCTGAGCCAGCGGCTGCTGGCTGACTCGACGACGCTTCGCTGGGTTCCGAGGAGGTCGACGCGGCAGTTTCGTCGCTCGTCGATTCCGCCGTCACAGCTGACTCCTGTTCGGGCTCGCTGTTGGCCGCCTCGGCCGCGCTCCCGGCCCGCGAGTCCGCCTCGGCCGTACTCTCGATAGCCTCGTCGACGGCACCGGCCGGCGACTCTGCGCCGGGTTCGGCCGGTGTGGCCCCGCTCGTGTCGAGGTGGCGATCGGTCAGCGCCGAGAGGTCGACCTCGCCCGTCGCGTCGGGCGCGACCGAGCGGTCTTCGACCTCGTCGATTTCGCCGGCGACGACGCGGACGGCGTCGAGCGCCGTCTCACGAAGCGCCTGGAGGTACGCCCCACCCGTCCCGTAGTGATCGATCGCCAGCGGAATGCCGGCCGCCAGCCCCTCGGAGACGCCGTCGGCGTCCAGCGCCGAGCGGAGTTCGTCACCGCGGACGTCGCTCTGGAGCGCGCTGGCGACGTCTGCGATCCGTGCGAGCGTCTGTTCGGCCGTCTGGACCACCCAGCGGTCGCGCGTGTCGGCGTCGACCTCGTTGACGCTCTCGGGTCGGATCGATGTGTAGGTGACGTCGCTGTCCTCGGGCTGGAAGGTCCGGGCTTTCCCGGAGACGGCGACGAACGTCGGCGGCTCGGCGCGGTCGAGGAAGGCCTGCGCTTCGGGCTGGTACTGGCCGGCGTAGACGACGAACGCACCAGTCGGGTCGACCACACGCGCCCGGAGCACGTCGTCGCTGACGGGTGTGACTTCCGTCAGGACGCCGACGACGAACAGGCGATTGATCCGTGCTCCGGTGGGTGTGACGACGTAGTTCGGCGTGCGTTCCTCGTCGCTCTCGGCGTAGGAGAAGTCCGCGTCCTCGAACTCGCTGGCGAACAGCCGGTAGGCCGTCTCCCGGCGGCCCGGCCCGCCGTCTTCGGAGTCGCTCATACGTCCACCTCCGCGAGCAGCGCCGCGGCGCGGTCTGCGGGGTCGTCCTCGACCTCGGCGAACTCGTCGGCGTTGAGGTTCGCGCCGTAGTCGTCGATACTCAGCGTCCCCCGGACGCGGAACTCCCTGCCGACCAGTTCCTCACGGATGGCGTCGGCGACGACTTCCTTGTCCATCGCGTCGCGGGCGTGCTCGCGGGCGTCGTCGACGTCTCCCCCGTATATTACTTCGGTGAGTTCGTCGTCCAGAATGACCGTCACGGTCCCCGAACCGTCGTCGAGGATCGCCTTGGTCCGGAGGTCTTCGACCGACTCGACCTGCCCGTGGGTTCGACACTGGTCGTTCTGGACGATGCGTCCACACTCGGGACAGCGCTCGATCAATCCCGAGCCGTCCCGAACCGCGATAACGTTGCCCAGCAACTCGACGTCGAACATCCCGCCGGAGTCGAGCGCCTGCTTTATCGATAGCCGAGGTGCGTTCTCGGCGACCTCGACCTCGCGGTCGAGCGCTGTGACACGCGAAAACTCCGAGACGTTGATCGAGGGCGAGCCCCGGAACTCTCGGACGTAGGTGTTCTCGATGCGGACGGACCCGCCAGCTTCAATCTCGGAGTGAGGGTCCCAGTCAGTGAACGGCAGGCGGGCCGTCTCGTCGCCCAGGACGCCGCTGAGAATCGTCGTTTCACCGTCGCGGCCGTCGATGACCTTCTGTTCGGAGTCGACGACGCTGACCTCGACGTTGAGACCGCGGTCGCCGGGTTCGACGTCGATCAGATCGGTGTCGCCGCCGATCTCGTAGGGGACGTCGAGTGGCTCGTCGAGCGTCTCGACGCTCGTCGATTCGCCGAGGTTGAGTTCGGCGTTGCTCTCCCACTCGCGGACGCCGGCGTTTCCAGCGCGGATGGTGTCACCGGCTGCCAGTCCGAAGTCCTCCCATGCAGTGTAAGAGAGTTTGCCAGTCGCGTCGGCAATCTCGCCCTCGTAGATCGTGTGATCAGCGCCCTGATAGCGGATCGAGCGCTTGCCGAGGGTCAGGATCCGGCCCGTGACGGTGACGTTCGAGTCCTCGGTCGTCACGTTGGCCAGGTCCTTGCTCTCGGGTTCGGGCCCGCCGCTGTCGCCGCCGTCGCCGTACTTCCGGCGGAGACTCTGCTTTGCTTCCTCCAGCGGGACGCTGTAGGACACCAGGTTCTCCAGATCGCGTTTGACCTCCTGTTTGTCTGTGCCGAGAGCGGAGGCGAGCTCCTCGGCCTCGTTGTCGAGATTCATCACCGGTGATTCGACTGGCTCCTACTAAAAGGGTCGGCGTCGACGTGCCGACTCACAACAGGTGTAGTTTGTATGGTAACAGTCAACAAACGCTAAGAGACTAGAGCGCTATTGTTTAGAAGTGGTGCCATGTCCCTGGGAAACGAGGTAGAAAGAGCCATCAGCCGGACCGAGTCTGAGCAGTCTCAACTGCGAGTATACGAGTGCTCGGGGTGCGGGAGGGCGTTCGCGCGTGACCACGAGACGTGCCCGGCGTGTGACAGCGGCGTAGAAGAAATCCTGTTGCGGTGACACACTGACTGGTCGGAGCCGGTACGTTTAAGCCCGAGAGGTTAGCGCCTAGAGGCATGAGTGGCCGACCGCTTGACGTACTCGAAGCGTCGCTCGAAGAGGAGGTAACGGTACACCTCAAAGACGGCGAGATGTTCACGGGCGTGCTGGCCGGGTACGACCAGCACATGAACCTCGTCATCGAAGAGGGCGAAGACACAACGATTATACGCGGCGATAACGTCGTCACGATTAGTCCATGACTGGTGCAGGAACTCCGAGCCAGGGCAAGAAGAACCAGACCACACACGTCAAATGCCGACGCTGTGGAAACAAGTCCTATCACGTCAAGAAGGGCGTCTGCGCGTCCTGTGGCTTCGGCAAATCGGCGAAGCGACGTGAGTACGAGTGGCAGAGCAAAGCAGGCGAATAGGATCGACGATGCACGAGAAGTGCGGCGTTGTCGGCATCTCTCTGGAGGATCGTAGCGCCGCCCGACCGCTTTACTACTCTCTGTATGCTCTCCAGCACCGCGGCCAGGAGTCTGCCGGAATCGTCACCCACGACGGCTTCCAGCAGCACTCCCACGTCGAGATGGGGTTGGTCGGTGACGTCTTCGACGAGGACGATCTGGCGCAGTTGAACGGCTCGAACGGTATCGGCCACGTCCGCTATCCCACGGCCGGCAGCGTCAACGCCTGCTGTGCCCAGCCATTTTCGGTGTCGTTCAAGTCCGGATCGCTCGGGCTGAGCCACAACGGTAACCTCGTCAATACACCGGATATTCGTTCGGAACTGGCCGATCTGGGTCACGCCTTCACGTCCGACGGCGACACCGAGGTCATCGCACACGATCTCGCCCGGAACCTGCTCGAATCCGATCTCGTCCGTGCGGTCAAGCGCACGATGAACCGAATCCACGGGTCCTACTCGCTGACGATCATGCACGACGACACCGTCCTCGGCGTTCGAGACCCCCAGGGCAATCGTCCGCTGTGTATCGGCGACCTGGGCGACGGCTACGTCCTCGCATCAGAATCGGCCGCCATCGACACGCTCGACGGCGAACTCGTGCGGGACGTCCAACCGGGCGAACTGGTCGTGCTGCATCCCGACGGAACAGGCTACGACACCTACCAGCTCGTCGACGCTGACTCGACGGCCCACTGTTTCTTCGAGCACGTCTACTTCGCGCGCCCGGACTCGAACATCGACGAGAAGCTCGTCTACGACGTCCGGCGCGAACTCGGACGCAAACTCTACGAGGAGAACGGTATCGACACCGACGTCGTCCTCCCCGTCCCGGACTCAGGCCGGGCATTTGCCTCGGGGTACGCCGACGCGGCACAGGACGCCGGCGCGGACGTCGACTTCGCAGAGGGCTTGATGAAGAACCGCTACGTCGGGCGAACGTTCATCATGCCGACCCAGGACGAGCGCGAACGCGCGGTCCGGCTGAAGCTCAACCCGATCAAGAACACTGTCGAAGGCAAAAGCGTCACGCTGATCGACGACTCGATCGTCCGCGGGACGACTTCGACCCAGCTCGTTCAACTGATGCGCGACGCCGGTGCAGAGGAGGTCCACGTTCGGATCGGTGCGCCACCGATCATCGCCCCCTGTTACATGGGGATCGACATGGCTTCGCGCGAGGAGTTGATCGCCGCCGACAAGTCGATCGAAGAGATCCGCGAGGAGATCAAGGCCGACAGCCTGTCGTACCTGTCGATCGACGCGATCGCGGACGCGCTCGACAGCACCCGGGGCGACCTCTGTCTCGGCTGTGTCACTGGCGAGTATCCCTACGATATCGAGGACGAGGCGACAGATCGTGAGGTCAATCGACCGACGATCGAACCGTCGCCGGCCGACGACTGAATCGGTTTTCTCTTCTCACAGTGGCAGAACGTACAGCATGAGGTAGACGACGATCCCCAGCGAGAACGAGATCAGCCACAGCGTCGCCGCGATCCGTCCGAGCCGCGGGTGCAGGGTCTCAGAAAGCTCGGCAGGAGCGTGGGTCAACCCCAGCAGGAGGACGTGGTAGACCAGTGGGATACAGACGATCGCGAGCAGCATGTGAACCCCAAGAATCGGGTAGTAGACCCAGAGTTTCAGCCACTCGGGACCCCCGAAGGATGTCGGCCCTTCGATCGCGACCCGGAGCAGATACAGCGCGAGAAAGCCCAGAAAGAGACCCAGGCTCGTGAGCATCAGCCGTCGATGTCGGTCGACGTCGTCAGCCTGGATCGATCGCCAACCAGCGATGATCGTGACGATGGCCGCTGCACTGAGAAGGGCGTTGAGGTGTGGGATCGCAGCGAGGATCGAATGTGGGACCGGCGGCAGGAGCGCGTCCGGGATCGCTTGCCTGACAGCCGCGACGACAGCCACGAGCGAGACGACAGTCAACAGTCCGGTGACCAGTGGGAGTCGACGGCGAATCGTCGTCTGCATTGGATACGCGTTAGGATAGCGGACGGGAGTACGTTGCGATCAGAGACGGAGGGTCTGGTGCGAACGCTCAGATGAACTCGACGTTGGTGAAGACGAATCGGGTCTCTTCGCCGCGTGACTCGACGTCGAACGACCAGTCGTGTGACTCGATGATATTCATGATGATCCGCATCGAGATGCGGCGCGCATCGCTGGGCTCGGGGTGCATCTGGAACAGCTCTTCGGGGTCGGCGTCGGGGAGGGCGTCGTCGGTCGAGACGACCGCGAAGCCGGCGTCGCTGTCGAGGCGTTCGACGCCGAGGGTCGCCGTGTCGCCGGCTCTATCGACCGCGAACTCGAAGACGACTTCGAAGAGATGTCGCAGTCGTTCGGGATCGGCGTCGACGAACGCCTCGGTGTCGATCCGCAACGTCGGTCCCGGCCCGTCGACCATCCCGGCCGCGCGCCGAGCAGTGACGGGGAGACTCGTCGGTTCGGATTCGTGCTGACGGGCGTTCTCGCGGGCCAGCGCCACCAGATCGTCGATCAGTTGCTCCATCTGGGTGTGGTTGCGCTCGATCGTGTCGATCTGATCGAACAGCAGATCCTCGCCGTTGGCCACGTCCTCGACAATCTCTAATCGCCCCATCGCGACCTGGAGGGGATGGCGCAGCTCGTGAGAGATCACGCGGGCGAACTCCTCCAGCCGGTCGTGCTGGCGTTTCAGTGCTCGGGTCCGCTCGCGCAGTTCGACGCGGGCTTCGGCGGCGTGGATCGCGAGCGCGACGTTGCGAGCGGCCTCGCGCAAAGCCCGGCGTTCGTCGGTCTGGAAGGCACTGGCGCGATTCGAGTAGACTGCCAACACGCCGTAGTGGCTCCCCTCGTAATCAAGCGGGACCGCGAACACCGACTCCATCTGGGTGACTGTCCCGGCATCCTCGCCAGGGAGGGTGCGTTCGGTCGTGAGTCGAGAGACAACGGTCTCGCCCTCCTCTTTGGCCTCGACGAGCGGTTGCTGGTGGGCGATCGTTAGCGCACGCTCGCGGTCGCGGTCGCGCCAGCCCTCGTCAGCACCGCCGCGACCCCCCGTTCGCGGGGCTGCGGTCCCGGCCTGGGTGTCAACACTCGCCAGACAGGCCCAGCGATAGCGATGAGACTGGGTGAGGACGTCGACGACCGACTGCTCGATCTCCTCGCGGTCGCGGGCGCGAACGAGCGTCCCGTTGACCTGTCGGATGACCTCGTTGATCTGAGCCTGCATCGCGGCGCGGCGGCGAGCGGGAAGCTGGGAGATCGCCGACTGGATCTGCCGTAACAGGAGTTTGACTGTGTCGGTGTCCTCGCGTAACGGGACGTATCCGAAGATGTCCTCGTCGAACTGTTCACGTGCGTCGTCGTAGTGTTCGATGTCCGAGACCAGGATGAACGGGAGGTCGGGATCGATCGAGGTGACGGCCTCGCGGACGGTGGCGCCACCGTCTGTCTCCGTGCCTGACTCGGGCGGCACAGCGTACTGACTGACGACACACTGTGGCGTTCGTGCTTCGAGTGTCGTCGCTGCCGAGCGTGCGCTCTCGGCGGTGACGACGTCCAGCCCGGCGTCTTTCAGCGCGGCAGCCAGATGTCCACCCCCGTCCGGATTCCGGACGAACAACACTTGCGGCCGTGTTGCCATTGCTTCTATCACTGTCGACAGTCGACAAAAAACGTTTGCATCCGTCTGCGCGCCGATTTGGCCACCTAACTTTAACAGCGCTCCCGCGGTAGTTGGGATATGGATCGCTCCGCAGAGACGGACGTCGACGTGACTTTCGGTACGGAAATATACGACCAGAAGGGCAACCGCCTCGGAACGGTCCGAGGGTTCGACGAACACGGCTTCTTCGTGAGCACCGACCAGGGGATCACTGCACTCTCGGGAGAGCACATATCCTCTGGTATCGCCGGCGAGGCTGAGTTGACCTGGCGCTGTTACGAATGTGGGGCGATCGGCGACATCGAGGAACTGCCAGAGGACGGCTGCCCGGACTGCGGTGCGCCCCAGGAAGACATCTATTACCACCTCCAGGATTGAATGACGGTCGTCGTCTTCGGCGCTGGCAGTCTCGGTAGTTTGCTCGGTGGTCTCCTCGCGCGGACCGACGACGTCACGCTCGTCGGACGCGACCCGCACGTCTCGACGGTCCGTGAACACGGGCTCTCGATCGAGGGTGAGATTCGCGAGACTGCCACTCCAGACGCTGCGACCGAGATTCCGGCCGATCTATCGAGTGTCGACCTCGCGCTCGTTACGGTCAAGAGCTACGACACCGCAGAGGCCGCCCGAGCGTTGCAGGCGTGCGAACCCGAAATCGTCCTCACAGTCCAGAACGGCCTCGGAAACGAACAGACGCTCGCACAAACGCTCGATTCGACGGTCCTCGCGGGGACGTGCACCTACGGCGCGTTGCTCACGGAACCGGGAGTCGTCCGGTGTACCGGTCTCGGCGAGGTCGTGCTGGGCGCCCGTGATGGTAGTCACTCGCCTACTGCAGACCGGGTCGGCGCCGCGTTCGAGCAAGCCGGAATCGAGGCGACAGTCGCGAGCGACATGCCGCGACGGCTCTGGGAGAAACTGGCCGTCAACGCCGGTATCAACGCCACGACGGCGCTGGCTCGGATCGAAAACGGTGCACTGGCTGCCGGGCCGGCGCGGGATGTGGCGACAGCCGCAGCCCGTGAGACTGCGCGAGTCGCTCGGGCGGCCGAGATCGACCTCACCGACGACGATGCCGTCGCTGCCGTCCAGTCGGTGGCTGCCTCGACCGCTGACAACGAATCATCGATGTATCAGGACCTCCAGCAGGGGCGTCGAACCGAGATTGACGCGATCAACGGCGCTGTCGTCGATCGTGCCTCCGAACCAGTGCCCGTCAACGAGACACTCACGTCGCTCGTTCGGGCGTGGGAAGACGCGCGGGATATCCGCAAAATTTAGAACGGGGCCTGGGGGCCTTCGTCGTCCTCGCCGCCGATGCTGCCGCCGCGGGACTCGCCGGGAACAGACGGGCTATCCGCGCCTGCACCCATGCCGCCGCCACCGCCGGTGTTGGCGTGGACGGTGTCGATCTCGGGGATCTCCTTGGTCATGCGCGTCTTGATGGCCTGAATAGTCATCGGCGAGATGCCACAGCCGCTGCAGGCGCCGCCCAGCGCGATCGTGACTTCGCCCTTCTCGGGATCGAGTTCCTGGATCGCGGCGTTGCCGCCGTGCATCTGGATCTGTGGGAAGTTCCGGCGCAGGAAGTTCGCGATGCGGTCTTCGAGGTCGCTCGTGCCGTCTTCACTCTCAGTGCTCATGAAAGGGGGTAGGTGTGGAGGTCGTTTCAACCTTTGGTTCGCCTAATATCGGGGTGGGCGTCCGACAGATCGCTATTCGAGATCGAACACCGACCGCAACTGGCGTTCGATCTCGTCGGTGTACTCGTCGTAGACTTCCTGGAGTTCGGCGTCCGAGAGCGGGAACTCCCCAGTGAGGCGTGCGACGGCGTCCTCGGGCAGCTCGACGCGGAACTGGCCGTCGCCCTCGTAGAAGGGTTCGCTCTCGGCGAGGACGCGCTGGTCGACACCGTGGACGAGATCGGAGCTGTGGCGGTCGGACATGGCGTCGAACGCCTGCTTGTACGCCTGCTGGAGTTCGGTGAAGTAGTGTTCGTACTTGTCCTCGAACTTCTCGGGGTCGAAACTGGTCATCGGGCGAATCCTCGGGAGGAGTCTACAAAAACGGGGCGATCCAGTTCGGATCACTCACAGCCCTCGGAGCGCGGATTACTCGCGTTCGTCGGTGAGGTCGCCGCGGACGACGGGGACGCGGACTCTGTTCTCGGGGAACGCGAGCAAGAACAGCGCCGAGCCGACGACGGCAGCGACAACGATCGCGGCCCCGACCGAGAGCATCAACGGCGCTGCGAGCAGGTCGAGCGCGCTCGATCCGGTCGCAGCAGCCATCACGCCCGCGAGCACGAGCGTCGCGGTGACCACACCGAAGACGAAGCCCGCACCGAAGACGTATCGAACAGTTTCAGCGTCTGTTTCGGGCTGTTCTGAATCCATACGCAGCGTTAGTAATGCGACGCCAAAACAGTACTGGCCGTCAGAGATCGCCTCGGCGGGCGCGTTCCCGGAGTGACGCGGCCCGATCTCGAATCGTCTCGATTTCCGCCTCGTCTTTGTCGTCGAGGTGGCTGTAGACGAGGTTCATCCGATGGTTGTTTCGGAGCTTGTCGGCGTTTCGATCGAGAAAGTCCCAGTACAGCGAATTAAAGGGACAGGCGCGCTCGCCCGTGGCCTTGGTCTTGTAGAAGTGGCAGTCGTTGCAATAGTCACTCATTGTATCGACGTAGTTGGCCGAGGAGACGTAGGGCTTGGTCGAGAGGACGGCCGAGCCAAAGGTGCCCATGCCGACGACGTTCGGGGTCGTCACCCAGTGGTAGGCGTCGACGTAGGCGGCGTGAAACCAGCGGTTGAGCGCCTGTGGTTCGACCCCTAGCAGCGTCGCGAAGTTCGAGAGGATCATCAGCCGCTCGATGTGATGGGAGTAGCCGCGCTCGCGGACGCCGTCGACGACGTCGCTCAGGCAGGCCATATCGGTTTCGCCGGTCCAGAACAACTCGGGAAGGGGCTCGGTCTGGTCGAGTTGGTTCGCACTCGCGAGATCGGGCATCTCCCGGCGGTAGACGTGGCGCATGAACTCCCGCCAGCCCAGTACCTGCCGAACGAATCCTTCGACGCTGTTCAGCGGCACGTCTCGCTCCTCTGCAGCGTTCGTCACCCGATCGAGTATCCTGCGTGGGTGGATGACTCCGAGATTGAGCGCGGCTGACAGTAGCGAGTGGTGCATGGCCCACGAGTCGGTGCGCATCGCGTCCTGGTAGGGACCGAAGTCGTCCAGGCGTTCGGTCACGAAGTGGTCGAGCACCGCCCGGGCCTGTTCCTGGGTGACCGGCCAGCGGAACGGCTCGGGGTCGGCCCAGTCTCCGCCGTAAGGAGGTTCGTCGTACTCCCCAGCGAAGGTCTCAGTGACCCACTCGACTACTTCACGAGTCGTCTCGTCGGGTTCGAAGGCGGGCGGCTCTGGTGGTTCGTATCCGTCGGGTGGCGTCTCGCGGTTCTGGTCGTCGTAGTTCCACTGGCCGCCGACGGGGTCGCCGCCTTCCATCAGGTAGCCAGTCTCGCGACGCACGAAGCGGTAGAAGTCCTCGTGGCGGTAGCTCGAACGATCGCCGGCCCACTCGTCGAAGGACTCGGACGAGCAGAGAAACAGGTCGTTCTGGACGACGTCGAGTGAACCGTCGTGCTCGTCGACGAGATCACGAAGTCGATTGCCGCCCCGATAGCTCGGGGGTCGCATGACGACCAGTTCGTCGCCTGGATGCTCCCGGAGATGCGCGTCGATGCCGTCCGCGAAGGTTTCGACCTGTCGGTAGTCGACCGATCGACCACGGGCACGAAGGTCGTCCCGGAAGTGACGCATGGCGCTGAAGACGAGCGTGAGCTTGTGCGGATGGTAGGGGTGCCGGCGCGCGAATTCCGTGGCCTCGATCATGAGGACGCGGTCGTCGGGCCGTCGGGAAAGTGGCCCGCGCGTGGCCGTGAGTTGGTCGCCGAGGACGAGGACAGTCATACCCACTGTTTAGCATCGGGTCGGCAAAAACGCCAGTTTACTGGACGTCGTAGCGCAGCAGGACGCCGTCGTCCAGTCGCTCGACGGTCCGGAGCTCGAGTCGGGAAAAGTCAGCGACGAATCCGTCGCCGTCGGCGAGGGTCGGGGCGTCGCGACCGCCGATGACCACCGAACCGACGAACACCGAGAGCTCGTCGAGGAGGTCGGCCTCGAACAGCGAGAAGATGAGTTCGCCGCCACCTTCGACCATCACCTGGTCGAGACCCATCGCTTCGAGTTCGGCGAACGCTGCTCGGAGGTCGACGCGACCATCGCCTGCCGTGACGACGGTCACGCCGTCGTCCTCGAGCGCGGATACCCGCGAGTCGGCGACCGCGTCGCTGACCAGCAGGATCGTCTCGGCCGCGTCGTCGAGGATCCGAGCGTCGAGGGGGGTCCGGAGCGAGGAATCGGCGACGATCCGGGCCGGCTGTGGTGGCTTTCCCTGGTCAGTACGAGCCTCGATCCGAGTCGCCGAGTCGACGGTCAGCGAGGGATCGTCAGCGAGGACAGTGCCGACGCCGACCATGACGGCGTCGCTGTCGGCCCGGAGCGAATCGACGCGCTCGAAGTCGTCGGGGCCGCTGATAGCGATCTGTTCGCGTTCGCGCGTCGAGAGCTTGCCGTCGGCACTCATCGCGGCGTTGACGACCACGTGCATGCGCCACAGTTGAAGCGGGTCGAGAAAACAGTTTGCGGGTCGGCGTCAGCGAAGCCGATCGAGGGGGAGTCGTTTGGTTCCACCGAGTCCGTCGGCTTTGAAACAGAGCGCCGCGCCGTCGGTCCAGCACTCCCGCAGGTCGAGAACCCGTTCGGTTTCGAGCGAGGCCACCCGGGCCATGCCTTCGCTGTCGATCTCGACGAAGGTCCGCGGCGTCTCCTGGGTCGTCATCGACCACTCCTCGCCGCCCATGTCGAAGGATTCGGACTCCCCGTCGGCCCACGTGACGACGATCCGGTACTGTTCGCGGAGTTCGTCGCCCCGGTCGTGGTCGACGCGCTTGTCGCGCTCGATCGTGAGGTCGTGGCGATCGCACCAGCGTTGAAGTCGCTCGGCGTCGAAGCGTTTCCCGCCGTCGTCGCTCCAGAGAAAGTGTGTCTCGGAGGGGTGGCCACCGAACGCGGGCTTGCGCATAGTTCTCACTCACCGTGGAAAAGTAAAAACCACGCGGCCACCTGTCGATTCGATGTTCAGTTGTGGCGATTGGAGTAGCAACTCTCAGAGACACACTGGAGGTGGCTGTGGCGGACCACGGTCGGACCGTGGGTCGTAGCGGCCTGCGGTCAGGAAGCCAGCGGCCAGCGTTGATGCTGGCCGCCGGGGAGGAATGGGGAGTCGTCGGGAGCGAGGCGCGACGCGCCTCGTATCACGCGAACGGCGAAGCCGTGAGCGGGCAATTCGCCCGCGACTCCAGAAAGCGCTGGCGTTGCCTTCAGACCCCGTCGGCAATCGCCGACGGTGGTCATGCGGGCCTGGTGGACATGAAAAGGGCGCAGCGCGGCCCGCCAGGGCCGCGCAAGGGCTTTCAGCCGAAGTTTTCTACTTTGGCTTCGTCAGGCTCCCCACCCGCGGCCTCGATGGCGGAGGTCGCGGCGTCCAGGAAGTCGGCGAACCCGTAGACGAACACCTGCGCGCCGTCTCCCACAGATTCGAGCGCGTCGGCGACGGGATCGGTCAGGTCCTGGCCGTCGGCGACGATTCGGACGAACGCGTCCGCCTCCGACAGTGCTTCCAGGCGGTCCTGATGGATCGGGTCGCTGTCGCGATAGACGATGGCGGCGTCGTTGCCGTCCGCGATCGCGCGTTCGCCGATCCCGACCGCGGGGCCGACGCCGGGGCCGCCAGCGAGGACGACGACGCGCTGCTCGCCTTCGTAGTAGGAACTGCCGAACGGGCCAGCGACGCGCACCGAATCGCCGGCCTCCAGTTCGTCCAGCAGCGGGCCGACCGCGCCCTCGGAGTCGATCTCGACGGTGATCTCGAAGGTGTCCTCGACGTCGGGCGAGGAGATCGTGTAGAACCGGGATTCCTCACCTTCGGGAGTGTCGAGGGTCAACTTGACGAACTGTCCGGGGCTGGCCGAGAAGTCGGCAGGCGTCTCGAAGTGGATGGCGACCGAATCGGGGCCGACCGACTCGATGGCGGTGACGGTGAGCAGCTGTTGGTCCATAGTCGGACAGCGGAGTGGGGGGCGAAAGTCCTTTTCGGAAGACGAAACTTCATTACAGACACTTCGGGTTCCAGAAGGCTTTTCGTCCGGCCATGGATAGGGCTCGCTAGCATGCATGAGGATCTCAACTGGGCCATCGGTGGCGAGGCCGGCGACGGGATCGACTCGACGGGCAAGATCTTCGCCCGGGCGCTCTCCCGTGCCGGGCGCCACGTCTACACCTCGAAAGACTTCGCCTCGCGCATTCGAGGCGGGTACACGGCCTACAAAGTTCGCACCGCCGTCGACACCGTCGAGAGCGTCGTCGACCGACTCGACATCCTGATCGCGCTGACCGAGCGCACGATCGAGGAGAACCTCGACGAGCTCCACGAGGGCAGCGTCATCATCTACGACGGCGAGCAGACGACGATGCAGGACGTCGAGATCCCCGGCGAGATGGTCGGTCTCCCCGTGCCGATCAAGGACCTGGCGGTCGAAGCCGGCGGGGCGATCATGCGCAACGTCGTCGCGCTCGGGGCTGCCTGCGAGGTGGCCAACTTCCCGATCGAGAACCTCGACGAAGCCCTCGAAAAGCGCTTCGGCGGGAAAGGGCAGGCCATCGTCGAGAACAACAAGGAAGCCGCCCGGATGGGGCGGGATTACGTCCAGGACAACTACGACCACGACTTCGAGTACGACCTCGAAACGACGGACAACGACTACGTACTGCTGAACGGCGACGAAGCGATCGGGATGGGTGCGATCGCGGCCGGCTGTCGGTTCTACGCTGGCTATCCGATCACGCCCGCGACCGACGTCATGGAATACTTGACTGGACGAATCGAGCAGTACGGTGGCGCGGTCGTCCAGGCCGAGGACGAACTCGCCGCCGTGAACATGGCCCTCGGCGCTGCTCGTGCGGGTGCACGCTCGATGACGGCCACTTCTGGCCCCGGGATCGACCTGATGACCGAGACGTTCGGCCTCGTCGCGACGACGGAGACGCCGCTGGTGATAGCCAACATCATGCGCTCGGGGCCATCGACGGGGATGCCGACCAAACAGGAGCAAGGTGACCTCAACCAGATGCTCTACGGCGGCCACGGCGAGGTCCACCGGATGGTCGTCGCGCCCACGACCGTCGCCGAGTGTTTCCACAAGACCATCGAGGCCTTCAACCTCGCCGAGAAGTACCAGATACCGGTCTATCTGACTGCGGATCTCTCGCTCGCAGTAACTGAACAGACCTACGCGCCCGAGGAGTTCGACATGGACGCCGTCGAGATCGAGCGCGGCAACGTCGTCGACGAGGAGTCGGTCGACGAGTGGCTCGACGACAAGGGACGCTTCCGCGCCCACGCCGCGACCGACGACGGGATCAGCCCGCGGGCGTTCCCCGGGACCATCGACGGCGCGCACATGACGACCGGGCTGGAGCACGACGAACTCGGCCGGCGCACAGAAGAGGAAGAAGTCCGCGTCGAGCAGGTTCAGAAACGCGAGCGCAAGGTCGAGACGGCCGAAGAACGCGAGAACTGGGACTACCGGGAGTTCGGCGACCCCGACGCAGAGACGCTGGTGATCTCGTGGGGTTCGAACGAGGGCGCGATCCGCGAGGCGATCTCACAGTTGGAGGGGGAGCTTCCTGTACGGTTCATCTCGGTGCCGTACATGTTCCCGCGACCCGACCTCAGTGAGGCGATCGAGGCAGCAGAAGACGCGATCGTCGTCGAGTGTAACGCCTGGGGGCAGTTCGCAGACCTCATCGAGCACGACGCGTTGACGCGCGTCCAGCGAATCAACAAGTATACTGGCGTCCGCTTCAAGGCCGACGAACTGGCCGGAAAGATCCGCGACGCCGTCGAGAAAACGGAGGCAACAGCATGAGTTCAGACGTTCGATTCACAGACTTCAAATCCGACAAGCAACCCACCTGGTGTCCCGGCTGCGGCGACTTCGGGACGATGAACGGCATGATGAAAGCCCTGGCCGAGACCGGCAACCACCCCGACGAGACGTTCATCGTCGCGGGGATCGGCTGCTCTGGCAAGATCGGGACGTACATGCACAGCTACGCGCTGCACGGCGTCCACGGTCGTGCCCTCCCCGTCGGGACTGGTGTCAAGCTCGCCAACCCCGACCTCGAAGTGATGGTCGCGGGCGGGGACGGCGACGGCTACTCGATCGGCGTGGGCCACTTCATCCACGCCGTCCGCCGGAACGTCGACATGAGCTACGTCGTCATGGACAACCGCATCTACGGCCTGACGAAGGGCCAGGCCTCGCCCACTTCGCGCGAGGATTTCGAGACGTCGACGTCGCCGGACGGGACGAACCAGCAGCCGGTCAACCCGAAGGCCCTGGCGCTCTCGGCGGGCGCGACGTTCATCGCCCAGTCCTTTTCGTCGGATTCCCAACGGCACACCGAACTGGTCAAGCAAGCCATCGAGCACGACGGCTTCGGCTTCGTGAACGTCTACAGCCCGTGTGTCACGTTCAACGACGTCGACACCTACGACTACTTCCGGGACTCGATCGTCGACCTCGAAGACACCGAACACGACTCGTCGAGTTTCGACCAGGCCAAAGATCGGATTCTGGAGAGCGAGAAGGAATACATCGGCGTCCTCTACCAGGACGACGACTCCATTCCGTACGAGCAGCGCGAAGGGATCGAGGGTAGCATGGCCGAGATCCCCGACGGTGCACCCGACGGCGCGACGGATCTGGTTCGAGAGTTCTACTGACCCGGACCGCAGCGCCTGTGCTTTCAGCTATTCGCCGGGGTCAGCGGTTCCGCGGCGATCTCTCGACGCAATTCACCGAGTGACATCTCTTCGAGACCACCGACAGTCGCCTCGATGACGGCGCCGACCTCCGAGCGGTCGACTTTCACGCCGTCGGTCCGGAGGACGTCCGCGGGTCGAGATTCGATCTCACGGAGCGTCGCGACCGCGAGCAGGTAGGGAATCGACCACGCCGCGACGCGGTTGCCCGCTCGCTCGGGGACGTGTTCGAGCCAGGTCTGGGCGTCGTCGAGATGGCCTCGCGCGTCCTCGATGGTCCGCTCGACGACCGTGACTACCCCCTCGACAGTGTCCGGGTCGCCGAGATCATCGACCGCCACACCCGCTGTCGCGAGTTCCCTGACCGGCAGATAGACGTTGTCCTCTTCGCGGTAGTCTTCACCCACGTCCTTGGCGACGTTGACGAGTTGCAGGGCGTGACCGAACGAGTCGGCGGTTTCGGTCAGACGGTTCCGGGACGCTGCCGGCAGTTCCTCGTCACGGACGAGATTAGTCACGAGTTCGCCGACGACTCCAGCGGCGTAATGGCAGTACTCGTGGAGTTCCTCTCGGGTCTGGATCCGGATGCCATCCTCGTCCGCGTACCGTCTGAGGAACGTCGCCATGCCGTCGACCATCTCGCGGACCGCCGGTCGGATGGCTTCCCGAACGTCTACAGGCTGACTTTCGAACACCCGCAGCACTCTGGGGGTCTGTGCGAGTAGCTCCCAGTCGGCGTCACTGTCCTCCGGAATCCACGGCACGACGGCGTCCTCGAACGCCCCAGCCGTAGTCGAACTGTCCGTCGACACGACCTCGTCGTACACGTCGAGCAAGTCGGCCCTGGTCTCCGGTGGGATGTGCCGGGCGTCTTCGATCGTATCCGGGATCCGACAGAGCAGGTACCCGATACAGATCGACGACGACATCGGTTCCTCGAGCACGTCGACTGTGATCGCAAACGTCCGGGAGACGTCCTGTACGATGTCGTAACACCACTCGACGTCCTCCGCTTTCGCCGCCGTATCGACGGCGTCTGAAGTGTCGGCCATCGCTGCTGGTATTCCTAGGGGACGAAGCGTGAAAACCACGAGCATTCCTCCTCGAATTGTTGCTGGTCAGTCGTTTCGGGGCATCGACCCACCCCGAGCGCGACTGCGACGGTCGGGACGGCGACGTTGTCCGAGAGAGTTGCAGGCGGTGACCTGTGTACGGCCCCACAGCAAGTCCGGCGAATTCAGGGGTGCGCGTAGTAGGTTACAGACTCCTCGTCGTGGCGGTCTCGCGGCTCGTCACCGCTCGACTCTTCCGTGCCGCTGGGCGGCACGCTATCAATCCGGACGAATCCGACGCGCACGAACTGCAGGAGGTCGTCGGGTTCGTACTCGGCGATCCCGGGTTCGGCGTAGCCGGTCACGTCGCCGTCCATGGTCCGCATCCGCATCGGAAGCGACGAGTCGGCCGGGACCCAGTGGATCACCTCCACGTCACCCTCCCGGACCACGTCGATTTCGTCACCAGTAAATTCGAATGCATCGCGGGTGTGTTTCACGCAGCCGTAGCCCTTCAGCCAGACTTTCTGACCGTTCGCCGGGACGTCTGCCGCCTCGACGAGGACTGCACCCTCGACCGGAATCTCGCGAATGCCGCGATCTTCGTGGTTCGGATGAACCGGGGGCTCGCCAGTCTCCGGACCGCCGATGATCGGTTTCTCGACCGCCGGGCCGATTGTGTCGTCGTTCTCGTGGCCGTCCCGGACGAAGAACGCGCGGTCGGTCTCCTCGTCGATCATGTCGCGGTTGTTGGCGTAGACCGCCGACATCGAGAGATCGACGTTCGAGGTCGAAGTACCGAGTTCGACCATCGCGTCGACGATCGCTTCTCCCCGAATCCCACGGCGCTTGAGACTCTTCAGGGTCGGTGCGCGCGGGTCGTCCCAACCGTCGAGGTCGCCAGCGTCGATCTGCTCGGCGATCGAGGAGGTGGACATCTTCACGTCGTAGGCGTCGACCTGGACGTGCCCCCAGTGGATCACTTCGGGGTACTCCCAGCCGAAGTAGTCGTAGACGAACCCCTGGCGCTTGGCCGAATCCTGCAGGTCGATCCCACGGATGATGTGCGTGACGCCCGTGAGGTGGTCGTCGATCCCGCTCTGGAAGTCCAGCATGGGCCAGCAGCGATACTCGCTGGCCTCCTCTCGGGGGTGTGGCGTGTCGATCATCCGGAAGGCCACGAAGTCTCTGAGTGCAGGATTCTTGTGGGTGATGTCGGTCCGCACCCGGAGGGTGATCTCGCCCGAACTGTACTCGCCGTCGATCATGGCCTCGAACTCCGAGAGCGTCTGCTCGGCATCCTTCTCGCGATGGGGACAGGCCTCCCCGGAGTTCTTCAGGTCGGAGAACTCCTCTTGTGGGCAGGTGCAGGTGTACGCGCCGCCTTTTTCGATCAACTCGCGGGCGTGGTCGTAGTAGATGTCGAGGCGGTCGCTGGCCCGAAGGACCTCGTCGGGTTCGAAGCCGAGATAGTCGATATCGTCGAGGATGGCGTCGTAGGCGGAGAGATCCGGACGCTTGGTCTCGGGGTCGGTGTCGTCGAAGCGGACGATGAAGCTGCCGTCGTAGCGCTCCTTGTACGTGCCGATGACCGAGGGCATCCGGGCGTGGCCGATGTGCCACGGGCCGTTGGGATTGGGCGCGGCGCGCATGCGAATCTCGTCGTAGTCGTCGGCGTTGGGCAGGTCGGGAAGGTCGTGTTCGTCTGCCTCGTCCTCGGCTTCCAGTTCCTCGACGCGCTCGGGTGCGAGTTCTTCGAGGCGATCGCGCTTTGCCTCGGCGTCCATCCCGTTGACGCGGTTGACGACGGGTGCGATGACGCCCGCGATCTCGTCGCCGTACTCGCGGAACTCGGGGTTCTGTCCCATGAGTGGGCCCATGATCGCACCCACTTGAGCGTCGCTGTCGTGTTTGAGCGCGTTGAAGAGAGCGTTGATCTCGGCGGCCTCTTCGGCCTGTTGGCGTATGTCTTCGTCCATGGACAGGGGTTGCGGGGGCCTCACCAAAACCTCCTCGGCTTCCCGCCGCAATTTTTCTCGTGTCGGAAAAGGCGTCGTCAAGCAATAACGGCGCGCGTTTTCGCGGCCTGCGCGGTCGATTGCGACCGCGATGCGAAAACAGATACAAAAGAGACGCGAAGGGGGCGAAGGATTTTCACGCGGACACCCGAACCACGAACTACGACAACCCACACGGGGGAGACACCATGCAGCGAGGACGCACCTACAATCACGCGAAGGTACAGGAGTTCTGGCAGTTCCGCTGGAACGAAGAGGACGTCTACGAACTCGACGACCCCGAGGATCCACGCTACGTTCTCGGAATGTTCCCCTACACCTCCGGGAACCTCCACATGGGCCACGTCCGCAACTACGCGATCACGGACGCCTACGCCCGGTTCAAACGCATGCAAGGCGAGGACGTCCTGCACCCGATGGGGTGGGACGCATTCGGCCTGCCCGCGGAAAACGCCGCCTACGAACGTGCGACCGACCCGCGGTCGTGGACGGACTCGTGTATCACCCAGATGCGCGAGGAGATGGAGACGATGGGATTCGGCTACGACTGGTCCCGTGAGGTCACGACCTGTGAGCCGGACTACTACCGCTGGAATCAGTTCTTCTTCCGGGAGTTCTACGACGAGGGGCTGGTCGATTACCGCGGTGCCGAGGTCAACTGGTGTCCCGACTGTCAGACTGTGCTCGCGGACGCGCAGGTCGTCGATCCACCCGAGGATGTCGACGTACACGACCACGCCGAGGGCGTCTGCTGGCGGTGTGAGACCCCGGTCACGACCCGCGAACTCGATCAGTGGTTCTTCACGATCACCGACTACGCGGACGAACTCCTCGATGGACTGGACGACCTCGAACAGTGGCCCGACAGCGTCACCGAGATGCAACGCAACTGGATCGGCAAGCGCGAGGGTGCCCGCGTCGCATTCTCGGTCGAAGGCTACGGCGATGTCGAGGTCTTCACCACGCGACTCGATACGATCTGTGGCGCGACCTATCTCGCCGTCGGGCCGGGCCACGATCTCGCCAAGACACTCGCGGCCGAGGACGACGCCGTCGCGGACTACCTCGACGAACACGACCCCGAGTCGATGACGGGCGTCGAGACGGACCTGACAGCCACGAATCCCGTAACGGGTGCGGAGATTCCCGTCTCCGTCGCCGCCTACGTCCTCGACGACGTGGGGACGGGCGCGGTCATGGGTGTTCCCGGGCACAACGAGCGCGATCACGCATTCGCGACCGCGATGGGGCTTCCAGTCCGGAAAGTCGTCGAACCCCGCGGCGACGGCACCGTCGAGGTAGACGTCGAAACTGAGCCGTACACCGGTGCTGGCCGACTGGTCGACAGCGAGGAGTATTCGGGACTCTCGACTGCGGAGGCGCACACCCAGTTACTCGAGGACCTCGACAGTGCCGCAGTCGACACTCAGTACCGGCTTCGAGACTGGCTGATCTCCCGGCAGCGGTACTGGGGCACGCCGATTCCGGTGGTCCACTGCGAGGACTGCGGGCCGGTCCTCGTTCCCGAAGCGGATCTCCCCGTCGAACTCCCGGAGTTCGTCCAGTCTCGCGGTAACCCCCTCGACGCGGCGACGGAGTGGAAGGAGACGACCTGTCCCGACTGCGGCGAACCTGCCGAACGCGAGACCGACACGATGGACACCTTCGTCGACTCGTCGTGGTACTTCCTGCGATTCCTCTCGCCCGACCTCGACGATGCGCCCTACGACGTCGACCTCGCGAACGACACGCTCCCGGTGGACGTCTACGTCGGTGGGAAGGAACACGCCGTCCTCCACCTACTCTACATCCGCTTTTTCGCTCGGGCCCTGTCAGACGTCGGCTTGCTCGACCACCAAGAGCCCGTCGAGCGTCTCATCAACCAGGGCACGGTGCTGCACGGCGGCGAGAAGATGTCCAAGAAGAAAGGGAACGCCATCGCACCCCACGAGTATGGCGCGGAGACGACTCGGCTGTTCGTTCTGAGCGCCGCCCACCCCAACCGGGACTTCGACTGGGCGGCCAAAGATGTCGGGGAGGCCTACGACCTCCAGCAGCGAATCTACGGGCTGGTCTACGACTTCGCGGATGGCGAGCCGACCACCGATCGTGACGGCCCAGCCGAACAGTACCTCGAACGCGAACTCGACCGCACAGTCGCGGCCGCGACCGAGGACTACGAGCGGTTCCGAATCCACCAGGCGATCGGCGAGGTCAGGGGGCTGGCACAACTACTGGGCCAGTACCGCGCCTACGACGTCCCCGACAGAGAAACGTACCGCCACGGATTGAACGTCCTGCTCAGGCTGATCGCGCCGGTCGCGCCCTACCTGGCCGAGGAGTGCTGGAACATGCTCCGGGCGGAGGGGCTGGTCGTCCAGGCCGACTGGCCCACGGTCGAGAGCGACCTCGAAGCCTACGATCGCGAACGTACCCTGGTCACCACCGTCAGAGACGACGTGCGTGACATCTGCGAGACGGCCGGGATCGACGATCCCGAGCGGATCGAACTCGTGGTGGCCCCGGAGTGGAAGTATAACGCATACGAGATAGCACGCCAGCAGTCGGGCGATTCGATCGTCTCGGCGATCATGGGTGTGGAGTCGATGCGCGAACGCGGTGAGCAAGCCGAGTCCTACGCGAAGTCACTCGAAGGGCGCGGGCACGGTCTTGAACCCATCCTCTCGCGGGCGACCGAGACGGCGGAACTACAGCGGGCGAGTTGGCTGCTCGACGACGAGTTCGACGCCGAAGTCGTCGTCCACGAGGCTGAGGCAGCCGACGACCAGCTCGCGTCGAAAGCCGAGCCCGGAAAGCCGGCGATCCAGATCTCCTGAAAGAGACGTTCTGGCACCTCCTATTCGCTCACTGGACCACTCTTCGTATTTTCCCACGACGAAGGACAGAATTAATCCGCTGGTGTGCGAAGACAGGAATCGAGCCATGAAAGCAGCGCCCTCCACAGACATCGGGTCGGGAGCCGCCCGCCTCGGACGGATGCTCGCCGCCCTGCTCGTGGTCCTGGCCGTCTCCACCGTGGTTGTCGCCATCACCACGCTGGTCCTGGGTGTGGTGGCTGTGCCACTCTCGCTTCTGGTGGGGGTCGTGGTTGGGACACTACTGATCCCGTTCGCCGAAAACCCATATTTGCTCTTCTCGACGATGCTGAACGAGCCAGTGCTGACGGTCGTTCTCGGCGGTCTCGCGCTAATACTGGTGGTGTCTCTCGGCCCGGTCCGTTCCGAAATCGAGTCCTTCCGGGAGGAACTCGGCGTGCACGGCCGGCCCAGCGATACCGACCTCGTCCGGACGGTTACACTCCTCTCGAAACAGGCCGACATCGCCGAACCGGATGTGTTCGTCACGAGACGCCGCCGACCCGAGTCCTACGCCATCGGTGGCCGGTCAGACGGGACGATCGTCGTCACGTCCGGATTACTTGCGACGCTTTCGGAGTCCGAGCTACGGGGCGTCCTCGCACACGAGGTGGCCCACCTCGCAAACGGAGACAGCCGACTGATGGGACTGGTACTGACGCCCACACTGGTCATCGAGCACTTCAGCGATCGGGACCCGCCGAGCACTCGATTACTTCTGCACTCGATCCAGACGTTCGGCCTGCCCTACATCGGGGCGTACCTGATGTGGGCGTTATTGTCGGTCGTCGCTCCCATCCAGCGGGTGGGAAATCAGTTCGGGCTAGCCGTCCTCTCGCGAGAACGGGAGTTCGCGGCCGACCGTGCCGCCGCAAGGCTGACCGGTGAGCCGAGCGCACTCGCGTCAGCTCTGGAGACGCTGGATTCCGAACGTGGACGGCCGGACGAGGACCTGCGAACGTGGCGGCAATCCGCCAGCGTACTGGATATCTTGCCGGCTGACGCCGCAGAGACGAGCGACAACCCGTTCCGGACACATCCGCCGACTGACGAGCGAATCCGCCGACTCAGGGAACTGGCCGCCGAGATGGAACGGTGACGGCAATCAGTGTGCGGGCGTGTACGCGCCCGAAATCGTCGTCAGTAACACGATCCCGGCGATAATGAGGCCGATCCCGACCACTGCGGCCAGGTCGATCGACTCGCCGAAGTAGACGAGTCCGATCGCCGTCGTGCCGACGATCCCCACTGCTGACCAGATGGCGTAGACCTTCCCGATCGCCATCGCTTCGAGGGCGAGTCCGAGGAAGTAGAACGAACTCAGATAGCCGACGACGACACCGCCGGTTGCGACGTGATTCGAGAAGCCATCGGACAGTTTGAGGGCGGTCGTGCCGACCAGTTCGGCCGCGATCGCGAGCACCAGCGCCAGCGCGGGATTCATGAGCGAGGAAAAGCCGACCACCCCAATGTACGTTCTCGAATCCGCTGCCACTTGCGCGCAGTTGCAGGGGAGACCGTCAATATTTCCTCGATAGTGGCTGAACGGCGGGTATGAGCGACCTCGCCGAACTGGGGCTGTCGAGCTACGAGGCCGTGGTCTACCGGACGCTGCTCGGTCTCGGCTCCGCGCCGGCCAGGGCGATCTCGGACGCGAGCGACGTGCCCCGAGGCCGGATCTACGACGTGTTGAACACGCTCGACAGTCGCGGACTCGTCCGGACACACGACTCGCGAGAGCCGACGCGGTACGCGGCCGTCGACCCCGAGATCGCCGTCGATCGCCTGCTCGACGAACGCCGGCGCGAACTGACCGAACAGCGAAAACACTACGAGTCGGTCGCCGAATCGGTGAGCGAGCGACTCTCGCCTGCGATCCCCACTGAGAGTCGGTTCTGGACGGCCGCACTTGGCAGCGAGGAGGCGTGCTCGCTCGCCAGGGAGCAACAGGAACTCGCCGAGGACCGGATCACGTCGGTGATCGGCGCGCCCTACGAGAACGCCGCCTGGCAGCAGTACGCCAGAGAGATCGACGTCATCGAGCGCGAGATCGATCCGGAACTGGACGTTCGCGTGCTCGTCAGCGAGTCACTCCTGTCGGGAATCGACGACGAGATCCAGAGCGAACTCTTCGATCTCTCGGCCGGCCTCGCCGTGCGGTCGACTCCCGACCTCTCGATCACCGTCGACGTCGTCGACGGCCACACGGTCTATGTCCACGTCACGGACCCGTTCGATCCGAGCGAGCGCCTCGGCGTCGTCGCCGTCCGAGACGAACCCTTCGCCGACTCGATCGAAACCGCCTTCGAAGATGTCTGGACAGACGCCCGCGAACTCTCAGACTCGTAGCTCTCAGAGAGGGGTAGGAACGCTCTTGGCAACAATTTCACTTTCACTGTACGCTCCAAACCCACAAGTCTGTCCAGCACCGAGAGACGAGACAGATGGGAGGTCGCCAACTGCTCGCAGAGTCGGACGTGGACTTCGACCCCGAGGCGGTCGCAATCGACGACGGCGAGGTGCTGGACCTGCTGGACCCCGTCGTTCGCGAGTGGTGGGTCGAGCAGTTCGGCGCGTTCGTCCCCGACAACGGCGGCTTCTTCACGCCGCCACAGAAGGAGGCCATCCCGCTGATTCACGAGGGCGAGAACGCGCTGATCGCCGCGCCAACCGGGAGCGGGAAGACGATGGCGTCGTTCGTCGGGATCATCAACGAACTGTTCGCTCGTGACCGCGCAGATCGTCTCGACAACTCGGTCTACTGTCTCTACATCTCTCCCCTCAAGTCGCTGGCCAACGACATCCACCGCAATCTGGAGGTCCCGCTGGAGGGAATCACCGAGACACTTGACGAGCGCGGTGAAGACGTCGAGATTCGTCACGCGATCCGCCACGGCGACACTCCCGACAGCGAACGCCAGCGAATGTTGGAGGAGACGCCACACATCCTCAACACGACGCCCGAGACGCTGGCGATCCTGCTCAACTCTCCCAAATTCAAGCAGAAATTAGAGACTGTGGAGTACGTCATCGTCGACGAGATCCACAGTCTGGCGGCGAACAAGCGCGGGACGCACCTCTCGGTGTCGCTGGAACGACTGGAGGCCATGACAGCGAAGTCGCCGACGCGGATCGGTTGTTCGGCGACCGTCGAGCCCCTGGAGACGATGGCCGAGTATCTGGTCGGGCGGGAGACGCCACGCGTCTCCGAACGGGCGAGCGTGGGGAACGCCCCGCGAGCAAGCCAGCCCCGCGATTACGAGATCGTCGACGCCCGCTTCGCCCGCGAGTTCGACATCGAACTCTCCTGTCCGACCGACGACCTGATCGACACGCCCGGTGAGATCGTCTCCAAGCGGTTCTACGACCAGCTTCACGACCTCGTTCAGGAGCACACCAACACCCTCGTCTTCACGAATACGCGCTCGGGGGCCGAGCGGGTCCTGCACAACCTCCGTGAGAAATTCGGGACCTACGGCGAGGAGAACTCGGGGTGTCACCACGGCAGCCTCTCGAAAGACAGGCGCGAGGAGATAGAGAGCCAGCTCAAGGAGGGGAGCCTCGACGTGGTGACCACCTCGACGAGCCTGGAACTCGGGATCGACATGCCCCACATCGATCTGGTCGTCCAGGTGGGCTCGCCCAAATCCGTCGCCGCGTTACTCCAGCGGATCGGCCGCGCGGGCCACCAGCTCGGCGAAACAGTGACCGGGCGGGTGATCGCCCTCGACCGGGACGAACTGATCGAGTGTGCCGTCATGCTGAAGAAGGCCGAAGAGGGGTTCGTCGATCGAGTGTTCGTCCCCGAGAACGCCCAGGACGTCGCCGCCCAGCAGGTTTACGGCATGGCGATCAACGGCCCCAGACCCGAATCCGATATCCGCGGGATTCTCGAACGGGCCTACCCCTACCGGACCTACAGCGACGACGAGTGGGAGTCACTCATGCGGTATCTCACGGCCGACTATCCCGGCCTCGAGGAGAAGAACGTCTACGCGAAGATCTGGCGCGACACCAACGATTCCCCGGATGGCGAACACCACTACGAACAATTCGACGTCGACGAGCCCCTGATCGGCAAGCGCGGGCGGATGGCCCGGGTCATCTACATGACCAACATCGGGACGATCCCCGACAGCTTCACCTGTGACGTGTTCACCCGCTCGGGCGAGGACTGGGTCGGCCAACTCGACGAGGCGTATCTGGACGGCCTCGAAACCGGGGACGTGTTCGTCCTCGGCGGCGATCACTTCGAGTTTCGCTACAGGCGGGGGTCGAAGGTCTACGTCGACCGCACGAGTGCGCGGCCGACGGTCCCCTCGTGGTTCTCCGAACGCCTGCCGATGAGCTACGACCTCGGGCTGGAGGTGCTGTCCTTCCAGCGCGAGCTACTCGAACGCTTCCGCGACGGCGGACGGCCCGCCGTCCGCGTGTGGCTCCGGGAGTTTCCCATCGACGAGCACTCGGTGCGGGCTATCGCGCGGCTGTACGACGAACAGCTCAGATACGCGGGACCGGAGAGCGTCGCCACCGACGATCGACTGGTCATCGAGGAAGTCAGGGATCGCCAGGAGTACGAGCGTCGCTATCACGTCCATTCGGTCTACGGCCGGCAGTTCAACGACGGTTTTTCCAGGCTGTTGGCCTACCGGATCGCACAGGCCGCGACCGCCAACGTCCAGGTCGCGGTCGCTGACAACGGTTTCACGCTCTCGATGCCGCTGAATCGGAAGGTCGACGTCGAGCGGATCGTCGCGAATCTCGACCCCGGCGAGGTCCGGGCAGATCTCCGGGCGAGTCTGGAGGGGACGGACCTCCTGGAGCGGTACTTCCGGATCAACGCGACGCGGGCACTGATGATCCTCAAGCGCTACAAGGGCTACGAGAAGTCCGCGAGCGAACAGCAGTTCAACGCCGACATGCTGCTGAGTTTCGCGGACGACCTCGATTGCTTCGCGGTGATGGAGGAAACGTACCGTGAGATACTGGAGGACAAACTGGACGTCGACGCCATCGAGGACTTCCTGGACGGGGTGCAGGTGGGCGAGATTGACGTCGTTCACCACCGCGTCGACTCGCCGACGCCGCGGGCGTTCGGGCTGGCGACCCTCTCGGCGAGTGACGTGGTGCTGGCCGAGGACGAGTCCGCCGTCTTGCAGGAGTTCCACCAGCGCGTGCTGGAGGAGCTAGATGACGATGGTGTCGGGCCGGTAGCTGTCGAAGAGTGATACCAAACGAGGTAGGCACTCAGGCCATATTTCAGCACGCAGTCCATTCAGGTATGGCTGCGCTGATGACTCACTACGATGTTCTTCACGTCGACGACGACCCGGCGATGGGCGAGATCGTCGCGACGTACTTAGAGCGCGAGCAGAGCGGACTGAACTGTACGGTCGACGTAGAGACCGATCCAGAGGTCGCGCTGGAGGAGCTTCGGGACGGACCGACCGAGTACGACTGTGTCGTCAGCGACTACGATATGCCCGAGATGAACGGTATCGACTTCCTCGAAGCCGTCCGGGAATTACATCCCGAACTCCCGCTGTTGCTGTTTTCGAGTGCAGAGACCTCTGACGTCGCCGCCGAGGTCGTCCACGCCGGCCTGACGGACTACCTCAAGAAGGGGTTCGGTGGCGAGCCCTACACGATGCTCGTCCGTCGAGTCGAACACGCGATGGCGGGCGGCGGCGCGTTCGACCCCGAGTCGGAAATCGAACTCGACGGCGTCGGTGTCGTGGGGGTCGACGAATCCTTCGACGAGGTCGACGATACGTACGCCAGTCTCTACGATTACGAGTCCGAGGAGGTCACTGGCAAACACTGGACCGAACTCCACCCGGACGAGGAGGTCGAGCACATCAAGACACACGTCCTGCCCGTAGTCCAGGGCGGCGGCGAGTGGACCGGCCGAAGCAAGGGATTGCGCGCCGACGGCTCGACCTTTACTGAGTCGAAGATGGTCACGGCACTCGACGACGGCCGGATGTTGATCGCGGTCTCCGAACTCGACGCCTGACACTGCCGGCCGAATTGCTTATTGCAGGAGCGTGTTGATAGCGTCGGGGACGACCAGGACTCGACTGCTGGAATCGATCGCGTCCGCGGGCGAGTCTGCGGCGTGCATGAGACAGTCCGCGACGAGCTGGGGGTGTTGACTGTTGGTGATCCACACGTCGTACGACCGGAGGATGCGCGCGAGAACGAACGCCCGCTGGGCACCGGGTTCGTACCCATCTCGCATGGTCTCGAACAGCGAATCGGCGTCGACGGCGCTTTCGAGCCAGCGCTTGAAGCGCTGTTCGCCAGTACCGTCGCCCGCTCCTTCTGGGAGTACGGCGGGCACGACGATCCGTCCGCCTTCGTGGAGTGGATTGTGGTCGCCCAGCGCGACGTATGTCGCCGCTCGTGAGGCCTGATAGAGGTTGGCGTCCTTGGGCGCGCCGATTCCTGCGATCACGGCGTCGTATCCCCCGTCTACGTCGACGGCCAGTGCCTCGCGGGCCGTCGAAGCCAGCGCTCGAACGACCGCTCGTGGTCGGCCGGCCTCGACGCCCAGAAATCCCTGCGGACCGTGGGTGACGTTGATGCAGAAGTCGGGACCTGCGAGGTCGCCGGCCCGATCCAGAAAGTCCCGGAAGGGATTGTCCGCGATCCGACCGATCCGCGTCCCGTCCTGGGATAGTAGATCCGGGCCGTGGGTGTAGCCGATCTGTGATTCGCCTCCTGCGCCGATCACGACCGTCTTCGCGCCGCCGGAGAAGCCGGCGTACTGGTGGGGTTCGACCATGCCCGTCGCCAGGACCGTGTCCGCGGCTGCGACCGTTCGATTAATCTCGATGTCGACGCCATCGACCTGGCCGACCGTGACGACCGATTGCGGGTCGTGGTTCTCGACGAGGTCGGCGTTCTCGTCGAATTCCGACTGGATCTCGTCGTCGGTCATGGGGCGGTGGAGGCCGAGGCCGAGCACGACTGTCACTTGCTCGCGACCGACGCCGCAGTCTCGGAGGCAGTCCACGAGAACGTCCAGCAGCACGTCGTCGGGCGTCGCCCGCGTGACGTCCGTGACGACGATCGCCACGTCGTCGCTCGCGTCCACTGCGTCTGCCAGCGGCGGGCCGTGCGGATCGGCGACGGTGCGTTCGGCAGCCGACCGGACGTCGATCGACTCGCCACCGGCTGGGACCGCTGTCTCGACGGAACAATCGGGCAGCGTAACTTCGATGGTCCCGGACCCCAGGGGGAGTTGCATAGCGGACGTGGGAGTCGAGCCGACAAAAAACGGCCGGGCCAGCCGGGACGCAACCACCTATCGACAGTACCCTTTTGAGCGCGGCCAGCCTACGTGCAGGTATGTACGTCCGGGACGCGAAGAACCGAGAAGAGGTCTGGTTGCTGGATCGGATCGAAGAGATGGGCCTGGACGAGACCGCCTTTCGCTCGCGCGATTACGTCATCGCCATCGACGAGCAGACCAACGCGAAGGC
Organism: Halapricum salinum; assembly: GCF_004799665.1. Lineage (NCBI taxonomy): Archaea > Methanobacteriati > Methanobacteriota > Halobacteria > Halobacteriales > Haloarculaceae > Halapricum > Halapricum salinum. The sequence goes on along the minus strand of NZ_CP031310.1, from coordinate 3,178,902 downwards.
GGGTTTCGGCCGCATCCGAATCCACAAGACCGACGGCGGAGAGACCTGTGAACTCACCAGCATCGGGGTGCTCGACGACTGGCGCGAGCAAGGCGTCGGGGCGCACGTCATCGAGCGTCTCGTCCAGAAGGCGGGCGACGAAGGGTTCGAGGTCGTCTACTCGCTGACCGACCAGCCCGAGTACCTCGCACAGTTCGGCTTCGAGGGGATGGACGCCGACGGACTCCCCGAGAAGCTACAGGAACGACTCGACACCAAGCGGGGGAACATCCAGCCCGAGGCAGTCCCGATGCGGCTGGACGTCGCGGATTTCGAGATGCCCACTGACCTCCGGCAAGCGTTCAAAGCCGCCGGCGTCACCGACGAGGAACCCGAGCCGACCGAGACGCCAGAGGACTTCGGGATCGACCCCGACGAAGCGACCTACAAGTACGATACCAGCGACTGATCATCAGAGGCTATCGACTATCGAACGGCCCCCGCGACTACTCGAGCAACCGCGGCACGTCGGCCGGGGAGTCGACCGTCGCCAGCGGATCGACGCTGCCGTCGACCGGTGGTTCACCGACCAGAATCGACGCCAGGCCGGCGTTTGCGGCCCCGACGACGTCGGATTCGTAGTTGTTCCCGACGTAGATAGATCGCTCAGCGTTCGAGCCGAGATCGGACAGCGCGCGCTCGAACGGCGCCGGATCGGGTTTAGCCGGCGTGTCGTGGCCGGCGTAGACGACTGTCTCGAAGTGCTCGCGGACACCCAGTCCATCGATCTTCTGGTCCTGCATGTCCGGGCCGCCGTTAGTCACCAAGCCGAGCGGGTAGCGCTCTCGGAGTGCTGCCAGGGCCTCGCTCGCGCCGTCGAGAAAGCGGACGTTGCTGTGGTCGCGCTCCCTGGCGTAGACGTCGGCGGCTGCACGACCGATATCGGGGTCGTGGCCGTTCTCTTCGGCGAGTTCTGCAAAACACAGCCGGCGACGCTCGACCATCGAGTCCGCCCGGTCGGCGTAGAGATCGACTCGTTCGACGTAGTCACGTGCCGAGAACGGCGGTTCGACGCCGAGCTCTCCGAATGCGGCAGCGAGCAGGTCGTTCTTGGTCCGGACGTACTCACAGAGTGTCCCGTCGAGATCGAGCAGGACGGTGTCGTAGTCGGCCATCGAATCGTGCTATGGTGGCGCTCGACTGGGGTGTTTCGCTTTTCGACGGCCAACCTTCAAGGCCGGGCGCGCGTAGGCTGAGGTATGTTCGATCCGGACGAGCTGGCGGCGATTCGCGAGGCGAAAGCCGAGTGGGAAGACCAGACTCTCCAGCCGACCCTCGACCGGTTCGGCGAGCGCCGCGAGCAGTTCAGGACCGACACTGGGGGCCAGCAGGTCGACCGCCTCTACACGCCAGCCGACGTCGCCGATCTCGACTACGGCGAGGACCTCGGCTTCCCTGGAAAGGAACCCTACACGCGCGGCGTCTACACGACGATGTATCGCGGCCGGCTCTGGACGATGCGCCAGTACGCAGGGATGGGCACCGCGAGCGAGACCAACGAGCGATTCAACTATCTGCTAGAGGAGGGTCAGACTGGCCTCTCGATGGCGTTCGACCTCCCCACGCAGATGGGCTACGACTCGGACGCTGCGATGGCTGCCGGGGAAGTCGGGAAAGCGGGGGTCGCCATCGACTCGCTACGGGATATGGAGACGGTCTTCGACGGGATTCCGCTCTCGGACGTGTCGACGAGTATGACCATCAACGCGCCGGCGAGCGTCCTGCTGGCCATGTACGTCGCGGTGGGCGATCAGCAAGGCGTCCCGCGCGAGGAACTTCGGGGGACCATCCAGAACGACGTGCTCAAGGAGTACATCGCGCGCAACACCTACATCTACCCGCCGGAGCCGTCGATGCGGATCGTCACTGACATCTTCGAGTTTGCGGCCGCGGAACTCCCGAAGTTCAATCCGATCTCGATCTCGGGCTACCACGTCCGGGAGGCCGGCTCGACCGCTGCCCAGGAGATCGCGTTCACGCTGGCGAACGCCATCGAGTACGTCGAGACGGCCCTCGACGCGGGACTGGACGTCGACGAGTTCGCGCCCCAGCTATCTTTCTTCTTCGCTTCCTACAACGACATCTTCGAGGAAGCGGCGAAGTTCCGTGCGGCGCGGCGGCTCTGGGCGTCGATCGTCGAGGAGCGGTTCGACCCAGACGATCCGGCGAGCAAGCAGTTGAAGTTTCACACCCAGACTGCGGGCTCGACGCTGACGGCCCAGCAGATAGAGAACAACGTCGTCAGGGTCGCCTACCAGGCGCTGGCGGCAGTTCTCGGCGGCACCCAGAGTCTCCACACCAACGGCAAAGACGAGGCACTCTCGCTACCGACCGAACAGAGCGTCCGGACCGCGCTGCGAACCCAGCAGATCCTCGCCCACGAGTCCGGTGCCGCCGACACGATCGATCCGCTGGCCGGCAGCTACTACGTCGAGTCACTGACCGACGATCTGGAAGCCGAAGCCCGGGAGATCATCGCCGAGGTCGACGATCGCGGCGGGATGCGCGAGGCGATCGAGTCAGGATGGGTCCAGCGGCAGATCCAGGACGTCGCCTACGAACGCCAGCAAGAAGTCGAGTCGGGTGAGCGGATCATCGTCGGCGTCAACGAGTTCACTGTCGACGAGACCCAGCAAGACGCCGCGATCGAAGACGTGAGCGAGCAACAGCAGCAGCGTCAGATCGAACGTCTGGAGGGAGTGCGAGAAGAGCGCGAGGACGACGCCGTCGCGAGCGCACTGGCGGCAGTTCGCGACGCGGCCGAGAACGGCGACAACCTCATGCCACCGTTGATCGACGCAGTGAAAGCCTACGCGACGACCGGGGAGATCTGTGACGCGTTACGAGACGTCTTCGGCGAACACCAGCCTGGAACGTAACCCCACTCAGCGATTGAGCGTCCGGAAGCCGATCAACCGGTAGGCTGGGCAGGTCTGGGTGTACCCTGTCACGAGCAATACCGCACCGACGATTGCCAGGACGATTGGAGCGGCGACGGTCCCGACAGTGCCGGACAGGCCACCGACACCGGCAAACAAGGCGAGTGCGGCGATCAGTGCCACGAAACCGAGCCCCATTCGAACGAATCGATCTGTCATACCGACGTTGCGGTCCATAGTGTGTATATTGTCCCACATTCACAAAACAATGCCGACTCAAGGTTGATATGGGAGCCACGAGACGGGCCGCTATGCGCTTCGACCACGCCGGGATCGCGACCGAGGACGCCGCGGTGCTCGCAGAGCGCTACGAGTCGTTGCTCGACGCCGAGATCGCCCATCAGGAGACCTTCGACGGCATGGAAATCGTCTTTCTCGACCTCGGAAACGGTTACTTCGAGTTGCTCGAGCCAGTCGCTGAGAACAACGCCATCGCGCGCTATCTCGATCGACGGGGCTCCGGGATCCACCATCTCGCTCTCGCGACCGTCGACATTGAACAGGCACTGGCACGGGCCGAACGGATGGGGATCGAGTCGCTCGACGACGAGCCGCGTCCCGGGGCCTGGGGTCACGATGTCGCGTTCCTCCACCCCCGAGACACGGGCGGCGTCTTGCTGGAGTTCGTGAGCACGAACTGAGAAATCGGAGTCGACGACGTTTCTTCGCGTGGTGAAATCGGACGGGACGTTTATTACCACGTAGTCGGTGTATCGGGGTACGGTCGCCCTCGGAGGGGCGGGCGGGGAAAGCCATGTCAGAGCCAGGTATCGTACTCGTCGACCCGGACGGTCGTCTCCAACCGGTAGCCGACGCGCTCCGGTCGGCGTCGCTCCCGATCGCGGAACGCGTCCCCGGCCTCGACGAGGTCGAGACGACCCCGGACTGTCTGGTCGTTCTGGACGCGCCCGAGACGGAGGACAAGCCCGAGGTGAACGCCCTCCCTCTTCTGGACGACGCACGTGAGCGATTCGATGCCCCCGTCGTCGTCTACACGCGACGCGCCGGACACGAGTCTGTGCGGGCGCCGCTAGATCTCGGTGCGACGGACGTGATCCGCGTCCCGGCGTCTCGACCGGCGTTGATCGCCCGTCGGATTGAGCACGCGGCGGGGTACGGCGCCGACTTCGAACCCAGCTCGGCTCAGTTGTCGTCGCTCCTTCGGAATTACCCGCACACACTGTTCATCAAGGACGATCTTGGTCGGTTCGCCAACGTCACGACCCACACGGCGGGCAACTACGGCTTCACGCGCGAGCAGTTGATCGGGATGACGGACTACGAACTGTTCGAGGCCAACCACGCTGACGAACTCTGGGAACAGGAACAACGGCTCGTCGCAGACGGGCAGGCGATGATCAACGACGTCGAAGAGTACGTCGATCAGGGTGGAAACCGACGCTGGGTCAGCACCACGAAAGTCCCCCGCTACGACGAGAGCGGTGAAATCGTCGGACTCGTGGGCGGCACGCAGGACGTCACACCAGCGAAACAGCAAGAGACACTGATGGCGGCTCTCCACGAGGCCAGCCGAGAACTCTCGCGAGCGACGACCAAACCCGAGATCGCCGCCGTCACCGTGGACATCGCCCGGGAGATCGACTACCTGCCGGCAGTAGAAGTCGCGCTCGAACGCGGCGATGAACTCGCCCCGATCGAGAGTAGCCCGACAGACGCAGCCGAGTCGATCTTCGACCGCTACCGGACGGCGTTTCGGCGGACCCACGAACGCGGTGAAACCCACTACGTCGATTCGGACGACGCGATCACACGTGACGCGTCGACGATCGTCGACGCCGTCTTCGAGGGGTCGTTCGAACACGGTGACGTCGGGATCGTCATCCCCCTGGGTGGCCACGGCGTACTCGGGCTGGTCGCCCCCAGCGGGGCTGTCGACGAGTTCAGCGATCGGCTCGCGCACGTCCTGGCCTCGAACGTCGCGGCCGCATTCGACCGCGCCGAGCGCGAACGCGAACTGGCCCGGAAGAACCGCCAGCTCGAAGAGTTCGCGACGCTCGGCGCACACGAGCTTCGCAACCGTTTGCAGATCGCGCTCGCAAACGTCGCTCGCGAGCGTGCCACTCGAGACTCCCAGCGGCTAGAGGGGACCGAGCACACACTCGAACGAATGGAACGTCTGCTGACGCAGCTGTTACAGCTGGCCCAGACGAGCAAGATTCCCCGTACGACCGATGCGACCGATCTCCGCGAAGCTGCGGCGAGCGCCTGGACGAAGATCGAAACCGACCACGCGACGATCGATCCCCCGCCCGAGGCGACGCTCGCAGCCAACTCGGACTCGCTGATCGAACTGTTCGACTTCCTGTTTACCAACAGCGTCGAGCACGCTGGCGCTCCGGCCTCGATCGACGTGGGGCTGCTCGACCATGGCTTCTACGTCGCGGACGACGGCGTCGGAATACCGGACGAGCAGAAAGCAGATCTTTTCGAGGTCGAGTACGCCGATGCCGCAGAAGATTCAGGCTACGGCCTCTACATCGTCTCGGCCATCGTCGAGGCACACGACTGGGAGATCGACGTCCGTGACAGCGACTCGGGCGGCGCTCGCTTCGAGATCACCGGCGTCGACTGGTACTGAGTCGGATTCCACGCTCGACGGCGGTCACATGAAGTCCGAGAGACCAGTCTGTCCGTCGTCGTCTGCCTCCTCGGACTCCTCGGCCCCCGAATCGTCGGCTGCGTCTGTCGAGGCCGCTTGCTGCTCGCCCTCGTCTGCTCGTTTCGTAGTGCTCGCTTCGTCCGCCGCTGCGTCGGTCGACTCGGACTGGCCCGCGCGGCCACCAGCGAACGCGTCACCGCTGGCCGCGACGGCCGCTTCTTCCCGAAGCGTCTCGGCGTCCTCGACGATCGACTGGACCTTGTTCGTGTCCTCGCCACTCCCTGTGATGAAGGCGACGTGACCGGCACTCAGGTCGTACGCAGCAGCCATCGCAACCGTGAGCTCACGGTTCTTGCAGTGATGAGTCATCGTCGCAAGGAAGGGCATGATCTCCCGCCGAGCCGTCGAGATACTGACGCCGTTGGTGGTCGCAATCTCGCGAGCGATGTAATCGCGGGTCTTCCGGGTCCCCTTCGAGCGCCCGAGTTTCGACCAGTAGGAGGGTGGCCCGTAACGTGTCCAGCCGCCTTTCTGACTCCCGCGAGCAGCGGCGACGCCCGCAGTCATGTTGTCGCCGGCGTACTTCCAGAAGCTGTAGTTCTGCGTGGCTCGAACCCGGCCGAGCCACTGATCGGCTCGGGCCAGCGCGTCGTAGGCCCGCGCGAGCTCTGCGCCCTCGAAGTCCTTTGGGACGTTGTCCGCGATCCAGTTGATCAGGTCGTCCGGCGTCTCGTCGACGTCGTAGGACGATTTGAGCGCCGTTTCGGCGTCGCCCTCCTTGATGACGACGTCCAGATACTCGAAGATTCCCTGCGTGGTGTCGCGCTCGCCCGTGACGACGTCCGATTCGACGATCGAATCCCGCCCCTCGGTCAGCGCCTGCAGGTCCTTGATCGCGCCGCGGAGATCTCCCGAATTCATATCTGCGATCTGATCCAGCGCGGCGTCCTCGAACTCGATTCCCTCTTTGCGGCAGATGTCCCTGAGGACGGGCACGATCGAGCGCTTGCCGACGTCCCGGAACTCGATGTCCTGACAGGCGTTTCGCAGCCCCTTTCCCATCTCGTAGAACTCGTTGGCGATGAGGATCATCGGCTGGTCGGCCTCCTTGACGAGCGACGTGACCGCCCGTGCCCCGCCGCGGTCGGCGTTGCCGTGGATGTTGTCGGCCTCGTCCATGATGACGACCCGGCGACCCGACCCGCCCTGGCTCAAGGTGCCGGATTTCGCGGCCTCGCCCGCGACGCGCTCGATGACGTCCTTCGTGCGGGCGTCGCTGGCGTTGAGTTCGATCGTCGGCCAGCCCAGGTCACTGGCGAGGGCGTGTGCCGCAGAGGTCTTGCCGACGCCCGGCGAGCCGTGGAGCACGACCGCCTCCCGGTGGTCCTCCCAGGTGTCGGCCCACTCTTTCAGGGCGTCGCGGGCCTTGTCGTTGCCCCGGACTTCCGACAGCGTCGACGGGCGGTACGTCTCCGTCCAGTCGGTCATTAGCACTCTGTAGGAGGGTCCGTCGCTTAGGGGTTGTGGAGCGACGCAGCAATCAGGTCGGACGCACCAGGCCGAAGCTGTACCGTAACGCCTGATCGACCTCGTCCATGCGATGGTCGGGAATCGACCCGAGATTCTTCCGGATCCGGTCATCTATCGACACGGTCCGGACCTGACTACAGAGCGCGACCGAATCCTCGTTCAGTGGCCCTTCCTCGCCCCGGAGGAGCACCTCGAACGGGTACAGTTCGTCGCCAAAAGACGTGGTGAACGGGACGACGATCGTCGTCGGAGCGTTCTCGTTTCCGACGTCGTTCTGGACGACCAGGCAGGGCCGGGTTCCCCGCTGTTCAGACCCCTTCGTCGGATCCAGGTCGACGACGACGGCATCACCGCGACGGACTCGCACGACGATCACCACTCCGGGGCGTCGCCGAGATCGTCGTCGGCTTCTGCTGAGACGTCCGCCATTTCTCGTTCGAGTTGACTATCGCGCCCGGCCCGCGCTCGATACCCTTCCGCGAGTCGCTCACGAACCGTCATCTGTTCGATTATCACTCGTCCGTCTTCCTCTCGAACAACGACCTCGTCTCCCCCCATGATCCCCAGCCGTTCGCGTAGCTCCTTCGGAATCGTTACCTGACCGCGCTCCCCGACTGTCCGTGTTTCGGAAGCCATACGTATTCATATTCGATTCATATTCTAAAAGGTTCCGTCGGTCACCTGCCGTTCGTGGACGGTCAGTCTTTCTCGATCGACCGCAGATCCAGCCGCGTCGTGACCTCCTCGGTGCCTCGTCACTCGAGACGATGGTCTCCCCGTCCGATTCGACGAAGTGGAGTGCGTCGAACGGCGTCAGCCGACCACGGTCGCCGAGCGTCGTCTCGGAAATACGTGGATCTCTTGTGGGCAGACAGAGTCCCGAGAAATAGACCGCTACCCACAACGTGCAGCCGGCGAAGCAATGCGCCGTTGATAGAAACGGCGTGCCGAATACAGCGGATCGATGCAGCAGGACAACCAGCACGTTTATTGTCTATTCAGTTTAATTTCCCACCTGTTAGCACCTTTCAGTCATACTGGCGAGACGATGACCGTGGATAGTATATGTGGAAGGTGTGGGAGACCACAGAATGTCCAACAACGCAAACGGCGACCCACCGGACGACATTTCGAGCAACGAGAGTATCGATCTGCAAAGTACTGCCGTGACGTCGACGTTCAAGATACTCGGCCAACTCGACGCTGACGACGGTGTCGGCGTATTGGGCCAGAACGACGCCGATAACGGCACGCCGATCGGTGTCCAGGGAGCGGTACCCAACAATGCCAGCGGGTACGGTCTGGCGACGCCCGACGACGCCAGGGTCCAGGGAGCGATCGAATCGACCAGCGGCCACACCCTGAGGATCGACGGGGCGCCCACCCTGCAGTTGGGTCCGACGGACACTGACGAGTTCGGCGACACCGGCGGCGGGAACGTCATCGCGGGCTACGAGGACAACGGCGTCCAGAACGGCACCGTCGGAGCGGCGATCGGCGGCGGCGGTTCCTCCAATAGTGACGGCCTGCGTGATAGCATCAACGCTGTAACGGGTGATTACGGCACTATCGGCGGTGGGCTGGCCAATAGAGCCGGGAAGAGAGCGACAGTCGGCGGGGGACGTACGAACGAAGCCAGCGGCGGCACCGCGGTCGTCGGTGGGGGGTTTTCGAACACCGCCAACGCAGATCTCGCCACCGTCGGCGGCGGTTCCAGAAACGAAGCGACTGCCCAGAGAACGACCATCGGCGGTGGTCTGAACAACGCCGCCACCGGCGATGAGGCGACTGTCGGTGGGGGCTACGGCAACGAAGCAAAGGGCAAAGCAGCCACCATCGGTGGCGGCGGGAAAGGAGCCGATTTGGATACGTTCTCCCCGCCTCGGAACGTCGTCTACGACGACTACGGAACCATCGGTGGCGGAGATGGCAATCAGGCGGGTGACCAGGACGGCGCTGTGAACGCGGAGTACGCCACGGTCGGCGGCGGCGATCATAACACTGCCAATGCGGACAACGCGACCATCTCCGGTGGAACGAGCAACACAGCGACGGCCATCAACGCGACCGTCGGCGGCGGCGGGGAGAACGACGCAACTGGTGTGAGATCGACTGTCTGCGGCGGTAAATTCAACAAGGCCCTCGACAGCACTACCGTGGTCAGCGGCGGCGAGAACAACGAATCGAGGACGAACGGGTCGACAGTCGGCGGTGGGTCACTGAACATCGCTGACGCGCGGTACGCGACTATCGCCGGTGGAAACAACAACCTGGTCACCGGCGACTACGGGACCATCGCGGGTGGCGCGCCGCAGGATCCGGATCAGGACAGCACCCAGAACGTGGTGTACGACGACTACGGGACTGTCGGCGGCGGCGGGGACAACCAGGCCGGAGTCAGCGACTCGGACGTGTACGCGACGTACGCCACCGTGAGTGGGGGTTTGAGTAATACCGCCAGCGACCAGGAAGCGACCGTGGGCGGCGGCGGCTAAAATACTGCGAGCGGGCGACATGCGACTATCGGCGGCGGCTTCTCCAACACCGCGGGCGGGTCGACGGGTGGCATCAATAGTGACCGGTACCACACCGTTGCCGGGGGTAACTCGAACGACGCGACCGCACGCGCGGCAACGGTGGGTGGCGGTGAAAGTAACCAGGTCGACGGTAGTTACGGGACCATCCCAGGGGGTCGAGAAAATCGGGTACAGGCCGATCACGGCTTCGCTGCGGGCCAGCGAGCGAAAGCCCGTAACGCGGGCGCGTTCGTCTGGGCCGACCGGACGGACGCGGATTTCGAATCGAACCAGTCCGGGACGGGGTCGAGTCCCACGGGGAATAACACGTTCCACGTGCGAGCGACAGGAGGAATCCGGTTCGTGACGGGACTCGACACCAACGACGATCCCAACGCAGGCGCGTACCTCTCATCAGGCGACAGCACCTGGCAAACGGTGTCGGCGGCCAGCGCCAAGCACGACGTCAGACCCATCGATCCCGACGAGGTGCTGTCGGGAGTGGAATCACTCTCAATCAGTCGATGGGCATACGACGCCAACCCGGATGTCGACCGGATGGGTCCGATGGCCGGCGAGTTCCACGACACGTTCGGGCTCGGGGACGACCCCGAGACGATCGGTCACGTCGACGCCGATGGCGTCGCGCTTGCCGCGGTTCAGGGTCTCTCCGAGCGACTCCACGAGAAAGACGACCGCATCGACGAACTCGAAGAACAGACCGAATTGCTCCGTGAGAAAAACCGACAACTCCACGAGCGCAACGAGGAACTCGAAGCCCGCCTGGAGCACCTCGAATCGACCGTTGGGATCAACGCCCCCGACGCCAAGGAGGTGGCTGACGACTGACTGTCAGCTGGCGTCTCGATCCAGCGGGTCCGTCAAAATAGCCTCGTAGAAAAGGGACGGATAGTCGGTGACAGATACGTGCCCTGTATGCAGCACAGTCTCGAAGAAATATCGGGGAAGAAAGAAAGATTCGGCCACCCAACTCGACCGCGATTTCGATTGCTTCGGGGAGGACCCCTACACGTCCCGCTTCTCGACGTCGTACTCTTTCAACGTCTCAGCCTCGACGGTATCCAGCACGGCCTCATTGGTCGCCTCCAGGACGACGGGCGGGGCGACGCCGGCCTCGCGGGCTTCCTCCCATCGCGGGAGGCAGAGACACCAGCGATCGCCGGGTTCCAGGCCCGGAAAATTGAGGTCCGGTCGCGGGGTCACGAGGTCGTTACCCTGCGCTGTACTGTATTCGAGAAACTCCTCGGTGAGCACCGCACAGACTTCGTGGCGGCCCGGATCACGTTGAACGGCGGTGCAGTTCCCGTCGCGGAGAAACCCCGTTTCGGGATCGGCGCTACAGGGTTCCAGGGCCGTCCCGAGGACGTTCTGCTGTTGCATGGTTTTCGTTGCGGGGCCGCGAGTGAAACCTGCTTCGGAGGTCAGAACCGACGATCGATCTCGCGTTTCGCGTCGGCGATCACTTCCTGTTCGGCCCGGCTCATCGCCCGGATCGCTTCGTCGGTGTATTCGACGGAAAGCGTCGGGAGGCCACCGCCGAGCAGGCCGCCGATGCCGCCCAGCACGTCGCCGGGTTCGAGCGCCGTCCGCATCGCGATCGCGTCGGTGTAGGGGCGGATCGGATCGACGAAGACGAACCGCTGTTCGACGAGTCGTTCGGCCGCCTCGCGATCGATCGTGGTACGGGCCGCCTCCCAGAAGTCGTCTTCGGGCGACTCGATCAACGGAACTGTCGCATCACCGAGCATGCGGTGGCGTTCGAGCAGCGCCTCGACGACCTCCGCACGCCGTGCTGGCGTGATGTCGTCGCGGATTGCGCTGGCGAACGCGTCTCGATCGAGAATCTGATCACGGAATGCCTCGATCGAAGCATCACTCTCGGCGTAGTCGAGGATGGCGTCGAACTGGGTCAGTGTCTGCCGGCGATACGCCTGGAGTTCTGGTTCGACTACCCGCCGCCAGACAGCATCGGAGTTTTTCAGGAGGCGATCGACGGCCGATCCGCCGGGTCCTCTGACGCCGTTTCGGAGCGCCCGAGCGACGCTGAAGTGCTCGGCGGTGACGTCTATCGCGTCACTGACAAAGTGTTCGAACCCATCGCTGACGGCTGCCCGGGTCACGTGTTCTCTGAGGAGCCAGAGTCAATTGTACCTGTCGACCCCACTGGCACCCGAGAGTTCAGGAGTCGACGATTCCGAGCCGAAGCGAGTCACAGAGCGCGTCCGCTCCCTCGTTCTCGCGGAGCCGCCGCTGACGCTGGGACCCACTGCCCGCCTCGTAGATGTCGCGAATCCCGCTGATTTCGAGCCGTGAACACTCTCGGTCGACGATGTCGCCCAGGCCGACTGTCTCTTCGCCGTCCCGGGTCACGAACGAGGCGTCGTGGCCGTGGCGGATCGCGCGCCACTTGTTCTCGTCGAGGGTCTCCCGTCGGAGGTCGCTACCGGACTCACCGTCCTCGTATCGCGCTGCGAGGTCGAGGACGAGCGCGTGAGTGTATTCGACGAACGCCATCGTCCGGTCTGGGTCGGCCTGCCCGTCCGGCGCGCGGATTTCGACGGTCCCGTACTCGGTGTGCGGGCGCACGTCGAACCACAGCTCCCCGCGGTCGTTGATCGAGTCGGTGTCGAGCATCCGCCGCTCGAAGGCCCGGAAGTCGTCTATCGAGTCGAATTTCGTGGGCATCCCGGTGTTGGGCAACCCCTCGAAGATCTTGGCTCGTGCCGATTCGAGGCCGGTGTCGAAGCCGTTCCAGTACGGAGAGTTCGCAGAGAGTGCGAGCATCACGGGGAGATACCACCGCAGTTCGTTGGCGATCCACATCGCCTTCTCGCCGTCGTCGACACCCACGTGGACGTGGACGCCTGCCGTCGTGTTGCGGTGCTGCGGATACTGGATCCGGTCGAGCTGTTTGCGGTAGCGGGGTTTGTCGGCGTGTTCGAGTTCGCGCCACTTGGCGAGTGGGTGCAACCCTGCGGCGGCGATGTCGTAGCCGTGTTCGCGGGCGTGTTCGACCAGCGCGTTCCGAACTTCGAGGAGGGCCTCGCGAGCCTCGTCAGGATCTTCGATCAGGCGCGTCTGGATCTCGATGACGGTCTTGAACAGTTCGTGATCCAGTTTGTCTTCAAGCACCGCAGGCGGGTCGGTCTCGTAGACGAGCGTGTCCGTGCCGGAGGTGGGACGGCCCGCCTCGTCGACGACGTAGAACTCCTCTTCGATACCCAGCGTTCCCAGGCGGGTGAACGGCGACGCAGAGCCCGTATCCATCGATACAACGCGTTTGGGTGCTGGCCGCTAAAACGTTCTCGTTACGGCAGTGTTACTACCCGTCCGTGTTCGGCACCGCGACGACTCCGAGATGATCGTCGTGGTACGGTTCCAGTCGCTGTCGGTCGAGAATCTCGTAGCCCTCTTCGAGGGTCGCGACGACCTCGTCGAACACCGTCTCGGGATCGGCCGTCACGTCCTCGCTGCGGGCTTTTATCGCCATGAGCAACCGCCCATTGTCTTCGAGGAACTGGCGGTTGGCGAGTGCGACTTCTGCCTGCCCTCGGGTCGCGACGTCCTGGATCAGCAGGTCGACCGGCTCGACGACGTGGGCGTAGCTCTCGGGCTTGCGGGCGTCTTTCAGCAGGGGAAAGAGTCGCTGGCGATCCTCGGCGACACCGACGAGGTCGCGCATCGGGCGAGCCGCGAACTCGACGGCGTAGGTCGGGCCGGCGAAGTCCGCGACGTGGCTCACGGTGGTCCCGCTGGCCGCGCCGAGGTAGAGGACCGTTTCACCGCCCGACAGACCGTGTTCCATTCCGTGATCGAGCATCGCCCCGACTTTCGAGCGATTCGGATTCCAGCGTCGCCAGCCGCCGATCGAGGGTTCGTCAGAGACCGTCGGACCATCGGTCGCCAGGGACTCCCGGCCGTCGAACTCGCGTCGCTCGACGCCGTTGGGAAGCGTCATTCGTCGTCACCTCGGGCGCGGATAGTCGCGATGCGCTCGTCGAGTTCGGCCTGCAGTTCGGGCTTGCGCTCGCCGCTGTAGTGGTCGACGCGGGCCGCGAGCGTGAGCTTGCCAGCGAGTGCGCGCGCCGCCGAGCCGCGGTGGTCGGGATGGGTCCCATGGACGTACTCGTGGGTGTAGATGATCCCGTGCTTTGGAGATGGGGCGTTGCCCTTGAGGTGGGCGAATAGCGCGTCCTCCGCACCGAGGACCTGCACCGTGCCGCTGGTCGAGCGTGCCAGCGGTTTCAGGCCACCAGCGAGCGAGACGAGGCGGGCGGCGAGCACGGGGCCGGCCATCGCGGCGAGGTTCGGGGCGACGTCGGGCGCGAGTCGCTCGATCGTCTCCCGGATTTCCCGGGCTTCGCGGTCGATATCGACGACCTCCGTCGCGAGTCCGACCAGCCGTTCTGTCGCCGGGTCGTCGGCGTCGCGGTCGGCGATCTCGGCGGCGAACTCGATCCCACTGCCGGACTCGCCGAAGCGACTGCCGCCCCACTCGGCGACGCGCTCGGCCAGTTCGTTGGCGGTCCGCTCACAGTCGTCCATCGCCCGGAGGAGGTGGATCAACTGCTGGTCGTCGGCTCGCTCGTGCTCGTCCGCGACTGTACGTGCGGCGTCGATGGTCGCCGAACGGAGCCAGTCGTAGTACTCGTCGGTGTCCGCGACGACGCCCGCTTCGACGGCGTCGCTCGGCCACTCCCGGGCCTCTGGGGCCGACCCCTCCCGGATCGCCGTGCGGGCGGCGTCGGCGTCACCCCAGTCGAGCCCGGCGAACCAGGCGTCCTCGGGCGTGCTCGCGTCTGTCATGCTATCGGGTAGTCGGCCTCGGCCTAAAGGCGTTCCCGAATGCGGGCGTGATCTTCGGTGTCGTTGAATCTCTCAATCGATGAACGATTTCAGTGGTCTTGCTGCATGCAAGGCACGTCTCACGCTGATCGGCTTTCTTCCTCGCGCTCCGTATATCGGTCAGTCTATATGGGTGATACTGCCCGAAGAGTCGTTACTCTGCATGCTCCGTGGGAGTCGAAAGAGGTGCTGGGACACCGATGAGGCGCTCCTCCTTCTCGAAGACAATATACTCGTCAAAGACACCCATAACTCGCGGTATGTCTGCTGTTGGGAGTTGCGCAGACCATTGACGGTGGCCGGTCTCGGCGTCGAATGCTTTTACCACTGGCTCTTGGTCAGCCTCTTGCGTGATGAGAATCAGATTCCCATCAGCGATGAACAGCCAACTCGACTCGTAGTCTGATCCAAGTGAGTACGCCCACCGCCGGTCCCCGTCTACAGGGTCGTAACTGGCGATTGCAGTCCCGGAATGCTGAAACACTGAGTCCGTCCCCACGCACATCTCCGGGTATCCGTCGGCGTTCGTCGTTACGACCCATCGTTTTTCACCGGTCGCCGCATTCAGAGCCGTCAGATTTCCGCTATCAGTGGCGATATAGAGATCTGAAGTTTGTGCGGAATTCGATGGCGGATGTCGGGCGTACCCATCGCCTGCTATTGACTGCTCCCATTGCTGTGTTCCATCAGGAAGTGAGTAGCCGTAAACCGTCCCTTCCAAGAACAGACAGAGAGTATCACCTGCGACAGATACTTGCGCACTATAGCCCTCGCCGGGCGTCCGTCTCCACGCCACGTCACCAGTCGCAATATCTAGTGCGGTGAGGCCGTCCACGATGGAGTAGATCAGACAGAGCCCGTGTGACACTGCCGATCCCATATCCATCCCGGTCACGGTCCGCCACTGCTCCTCTCCGGTTTCAGCGTCCAACGCGAATACTGGTGCTGTAGACGGATCATCGGACATCTGGCTGGCAAGGACAGTGTCCTCAGTCACTGAAATTATGTTCTGAGCAACGGTATCGAGGGTTGTCACCCATCGCTGTTCGCCAGACGCTGTATCGTACGCACCGTATTCACCGACATAATTGGTACCAAAACTGGTTCCGGACACCCTCGCCGTGTAGTACACTGTCGAGCCAGCGACAGTGAGATTGTGAGGCCGTACGACATCGTAGGAGTCCTCGCTGGAGTCTGTGATCCAATTTATCTCCCCGACCGGGGACAGGCAAGTGAGAGCCGTGCTCGTCGCAACGTGCACCCCCTCGTCATCAACCCCAATGGCCATGTAGTTGCCTGGGGAGTCATATTCCCATATTCCGGAGGAGGTACCTGACTCGAACTCTCCCGGTGGCGTGTCAGTCGGAGCCTCGTACGACTGCCAACTCTCCGGCGTGCTGTTATTCGATAAACAGCCCGCACCGAGCATAACTCCAGCCGAAGCGAGGTACTGACGACGCTCCATTGGCACCTCCTAAATTGTTGGCAATCGATAAAATATCAACGATCGGTATCCTCACTGGGACACGCATTCGGGAACCGACTCGAAGTGTACCAGGAGAGGTGGATCAATGATTGCGAACATTGGCATGATCGGGGTGGTTTAATTATCCCTACCCACCTCCACCCAGACGAGACGATGTCCTGGGAGTACCGCGTGAGTTTCCTGATGCCGGTCTACGGCGGGGAAGACTACGTCGCCGACGCGATCGAGTCCGTCCTCGAGCAGTCGTTCGACTCGGTCGAACTCGTGATCGTCAACGACGGCTCGCCCGACGACAGCGAAGCCGTCATCGAGCAATACCTCCCCCACCAGGACATCACCTACGTCAGCCAGGAGAATCGGGGCGTGACAGCCGCCACGAGCACGGCGATCACACTGGCGAACGGGGAGTACCTCGGGGTCCACCCACAGGACGACCAATCACTGCCCGGGCGGCTGAAGCGGCAGGTCGAAATTCTCGACGAACACCCCGACGTCGGACTCGTCTACTCGCCCGCGGAGTTCGTCGATCTACAGGGCGAGGTGTTCACGACCTGGGGCGACTGGCAGGGGCCAGGCAAGATCGACGCCAGCGAGTTCTTCACCGACCTCTACGTCGACGGGATGTCGATCGCCAGCCCGTCGGTGCTGTTCCGCCGTGACCACCTCCCTGAGGGCCCCCATCCCTGGGGCGACCCGGATCTCAGGGTGGTGAGCGACTGGGAGCACTGGCTCGACGCGGCCCAGCACTACGACGCCGTCTACGAGATGGACGCTCCTGTGGTCCGGATGCTTCGCGACGACGAACACGCGAATCTCGGCCGTCGCTCCGATATCGTCTTCGCCGAGGAGAAGACCGTCCTGCGACGGATGCGGTGGCGGTACCCCAACGGTGACCCACCGGTCACTCGGCGACGCTACGCCAGGGCGATGTCGAACCATTCGCTACGGGAGCTGCGCTTTCGCCTCTACGACCAGGGTGACTTCGTGGCTGGTGCGCGTGCCGGTCTTCGGACGGCACTCTACAATCCGCTGAACGTCGATCTCTACCGCGAATTCGCCAGTGCGACGGGTTCGATGCTCCGGGGAAGGTAGCTTTTTCGCCGTCCCTGACCAAGCAGCGCTATGACCGACTGGAGCGGACGCCGCGTCCTGATTACCGGGGGACTGGGATTTATCGGAAGCAACCTCGCCCACAGACTGGTCGAGCACGGTGCTGAGGTCACACTGCTGGACGCACTGCTACCCCATCTCGGCGGCAAGCGCGCGAACGTTGCCGACATCGCCGAGGAGGTGCGGGTCGTCGAGGGTGACGTCCGCGACGAGTCGCTGGTCGCCGACCTCGTTGCCGACAGCGACGTCGTCTATCACTGTGCGGCCCAGAACGACCGGGCCCACGCAGGCCGCCAGCCCCAGATGGACGTCGACATCAACGCCAAGGGAACAGTCACCGTCCTCGACGCGGCGGCAGCCAGTGATCCTGCGCCACGCGTGGTCTACACGAGTTCGCTGGCGGTCTACGGCCGTCCGGAGACGAATCCCGTCGACGAGTCGACGCCCGCACGACCGATGGATCTCTACGGCGCGAACAAACGCGCCTCCGAACACTACTGCCGAATCTATCACGAGCAGGAGGGCGTCCCGACGACGGTCTGCCGGCTCGCGAACGGCTACGGCCCGCGCGCGCCGATCGAAAAGGGCTACGGCGTCCAGGGGACCTTCGTCGCGAAAGCGCTCCGCGACGAGATCATCGAGGTCTTCGAGCCAGGCGATATGATCCGGGACATCGTCTACATCGAGGACGTCGTCGACGCACTGGAGACGCTCGGGACTCACGACGCGGTCCTCGGCGAGGAGTTCGTCCTCGGCAGCGGCGACCCGACCGAACTACTGGCACTGGCAGAGACGATCGTCGAGATCGCCGGAATCGGGCGCGTCGAACTGGTTCCGTGGCCAGAAGAGTGGACGAAGATCGACCGCGGCGACGTCTACTGCGATCCCTCGAAACTCGAATCGACGATCGACTGGCATCCTCGGACGGATCTGGAGACGGGACTCCGAGAGACGATCAACTTCTATCGCGAGCATCGTGAGGAATATCTCGACCAGTGACCGCGACAGCGAGGCTTACACGAACGCCCGGAGCTTGTCGGCCAGTTCCGCGACGCCCTGATCCATGTCGTAGACCGGCTCGAACCCTTCCGCGCGGATCTTTTCGTCGTTGACGATGTACGAGAGCTGATTGAGCTGTTCGACCTGCGTGTAGCCGACTTCGGCCTCGGGGAAGTGTGTCTCTATGGTGTCGATCACGTCCTGCAGACGGCCGTTCTGACCGACGACGTTGTAGACCTCACCGTCGCCGAGTTCGGTCGCGGCGAACAGCAGAGACCGGATCGAGTCCTTGACGTGGATGTACGGACGACGCTGGTCTTCGGCACCCTCGTAGACCGTCAGCGGTTCGCCTGTCGCCGCCAGCAGTGCGAACTTGTCGACGACCGTGTCGAAACGCATCCCCGGCGTCCAGCCGTAGACCGTTCCCATCCGCAGGGCAGTGACGTCCATCGTCCCGTCCCGAGAGTCGAGCATCTCCTGTTCGGACTGGAGTTTCGACTCGCCGTAGGGCGACTCGGGGTCGCAGGCGTAGCTCTCGTCGATCTCGTCGTTCGTGCGGCCGTACACCGAACACGAGGAGATGTTGACGAAGTTGCTGGCACCGGCGTCTCTGGCGGCTTCGAAGACGTTCATCGCCCCCTCGTGATTCACGTCCCAGGTCTCCTCGGGGATGTCGAACGTCTCGGGCGCGTTGGTGATCGCCGCGAGATGGAAGACGGTGTCGACGCCGTTCATAGCCTCGCGAACGGCAGCCTCGTCACGGATATCGACCTCCGCGAAGTCGTAGTCGGCGTACGACGGGAGATCCCACATGGCCTGATAGCGCGGTTTGCGGTAGTTGTCGAGGATTCGGATCGACTCGTCGGCGAAGTCTGGATGGTCCGGAAGGTCCCGGAGCAACTGCGAGCCGAGATAGCCGAGGCCGCCGGTGACGAGCACTGTCATATCGGTTAACAGTCTCACCGAGTCTACAAAAATCTATGTCTCGCGGCGGTAGGGGGCGCGTACTTTTAAGATATTTCCTGGCGAAAGATACCTATGGTTTCAGGTTTCGGCGGTACTGTCCCACTGTATTGGGGGAGTAATCGATGAAAGGCGTGTTACTCGCGGGCGGGACTGGATCGAGACTGCGGCCGATCACCCACACCGGTCCCAAGCAACTGATTCCGATCGCCAACAAGCCGGTGATCGAGTACGCGATCGACGATTTCAAAGAAGCCGGGATCACCGAGATTGGCGTCATCCTCGGCACACAGGGCCGAGAGGCGGTCCGGGAGTATCTCGGAGACGGCTCACGATTCGGCGTCGACATCACTTACATCGTGCAGGGTAAGCCACTCGGGCTGGCCCACGCAGTTGGGTGTGCACGGGATTTCGTCGACGGCGACGA
The DNA here is from genome assembly GCF_004799665.1 of Halapricum salinum. Lineage (NCBI taxonomy): Archaea > Methanobacteriati > Methanobacteriota > Halobacteria > Halobacteriales > Haloarculaceae > Halapricum > Halapricum salinum. The sequence continues at coordinate 3,159,407 of NZ_CP031310.1, read as the reverse complement.
CTTCGTCGTCTACCTCGGGGACAACATCCTCAACGAATCGATCGCCGATTTCGTCCGTGGGTTCGAGCAGGGTGAGTACGCCGCCGGCGTCGCACTCCAGCACGTCCCGAACCCCGAGCAGTTCGGCGTCGCGACGCTGGACGAGGACGGTAACGTCGTCCGGATCGACGAGAAACCCGACGATCCCGAGGGTGATCTGGTCGTCATCGGGATCTACCTGTTCTCCGCGCAGGTCTTCGACGCGATTCAGCGGGTCGAACCCTCCGCACGGGGCGAATACGAGATCACGGACGCCTTCCAGATCCTCATCGACGAGGGCGGTCCGGTCTACTCACACCGCGTCGACGGCTGGTGGAAAGATACCGGGAGGCCGGAGGACATCCTCGAAGCGAACAGGCTGATCCTCGACGACATCGAATCGACGATCGACGGCACGGTGGAGTCCGGTGCGGAGGTCGTCGGGAAGATCGACCTCCACGAAACGGCGACCGTCGAGGACGGGGCCGTGGTCCGTGGACCGGTTTCGATCGCCGAAGACGTGGTCGTCGGCGACGGCGCGTACGTCGGTCCTTACACCTCGATCGGCCCGGAGACGATGATCCGAGAGACGCACATCGAGAACAGCGTCGTCATCGGTGAGTCGACGATCGAGGCCCACGAGACGTTCGTGGATAGTCTGTTGGGTCGCCGGACACGACTCGAGAGCAAAGACGGCTATCTTCCAGACGGCCGTCGGCTCGTCGTCGGCGAGAACTCACGACTCAGACTGTAAACTGTTTCGAGATGGGTCGCTAGCCTGGCCCGCGATTGCCGGGACGAATGGAGCGGCCGCAGTCCAACCACAACGACTATTTTGCTGTTCGAAGATGATTCGACAACGAGATGTCCCGCCGTGTGCTGGCCCTCGCGTGTCTGGCAGTCCTCGCGTTGAGCGGGTGTACGATCGCCGTCGACGACGGTGGCGACAGTGGTGACGCTGCTGCGATCACCGATCGTGTCGATACCGAACTGCAGGAGATAGAGACGCTCGAAGCGACGATGATCGCGACGATCGAGCAGGGGAACACGACGATCACCGAGCGGGTCCGCCTCCGGTACGAACGCCCGCGCCACTACAATCTCACGTATCTCGAAGTGACGAACCAGACAGGCCATCGCATTCCGAACGCGACCGGTGACGCCGTGATCGCCAACGGAACGCAGCTGTGGGGATACGACGGCGCGACCCAGCGGGTCGTCTGGTACAACGAAACGCGACCGCGGTCGCTCTCGCAATTGATGATGCCATCGACGCAGTTCGGCCCGAACGTCACCTTCGCCGGCAACGAGACGGTTGCCGGTGACGACGCGGCGAAGCTCTCCTACGCCCTCGACGGCTCGAAGGTGTCGCTGATCTCGGGCGAGGTCGAGCGACGCAGCCGCCTGGCGTCGGCGATGAACGAATCGACACCCGTGAACGCGACTGTCTGGATCGACCGCGATCGCTGGCTCCCGATCAAGACGCGTCTGACCATGAGGGCCTACGAGGTCCCCCTGACGGTCACCTACCGCTACGAGGACATCGAACGCGGCGTCGAGCTGTCTGCGGAGACGTTCCAACCGCCGACCAACGCCACGCGAACGGATCTCTGGGCCGGACTCGAATCGAGATTCGGCGAGCACCAGACGATAGCGGCCGTGAACGAAGAGATACAGCCGCCCATCCCCGAACCAACCGTGCCCGAACAGTTTGCGTTCGGGTGGGGCAACGTCACGACGATCAACGGGACCGAACAGGTGCTGCTGTTCTACCAGCACGATACGACCGATCTTCGACTTCTCCGCTGGGACAATACCTCTTTCGGCCCGATCCAGAACGGAGCGCCCGTCTCACTCGGCCCAGTCGAAGGGACGTATACCGAGCTCAGCGAGCGTCGATTCGTCGCGTGGACATGCGAGGAGCACCGCTATCTCGTGAGTACGCGGGCGAATCGCTCGGTCGCGATGGGGATGGCCCGCTCGGTCGCCTGCTGATCGCTCGCGACTGGACAGACTATCCGAGGAGCGACTCCAGCAACTCGATCGCCACGCCCTTGTCGAGCGGGTCGTTGGCGTTGCCACAGTGGGGTGACTGCACGCACGCCGGACAGCCGTCCGCACAGTCGCAGGACTGGAGCATGTCCAGCGTCGTCGCCGCGAGGTCGTCGATCGCCTCGTAGCCGCTTCGAGAGAGACCGACGCCACCGGGATACCCGTCGTAGATGAAGATCGTACTCCGATCAGTGTGGGGGTGAATCGGCGTCGAGAGACCACCGATATCGCGCCGATCACACAGATACTCGAACGGAAAGAGCGAGATCATGGCGTGCTCTGCGGCGTGGATCCCACCGGCGAAGTCGCCCATCTCGTCCAGGCGCGCGGCGAGATCGTGGGGCAGCGTGTAGTAGAGCGCAGTCGTCTCCAGGCTCGTCTCCGGGAGGTCGAGCGACTCGGTCGCCAGCACTTCCCCCGAGGAGCCGTCGCGGCGTTCGAAGCCGGTGATCTGCTTGCGCATCGTGACGTCGGCGAAGCGGACCGTGACGTCATCTCTCGTGGGGAAGGGCTTCTCTTCTCGGTCGCGCTCGACGGTGATTTCCTTGTCGTGCAGCACCCGAGTGTAGTAGTCGGCGTAGGTTCGCTGGAGCGTGGCGACGTCGTGTCGGCGGTCGAGATCGGTCACTTCGTAGCTGGTCCCCTGGTGATGGTAGATCGCACCCGGGTGAGCGTCCCGGAGGGCGTCTCCGAAGGGTAGCGTCGCGATCGCGTCACTGGTGCCTCGGACCGAGAGTTTGACCTCGCGGTCCTCCGCAGTTCGAAGGTTCATCTCGTGCTGGGGGCTGCCTTCACCCCCGTAGGTCCAGCGGACGCCGTCGCGAGTGTCGCGTCGGTCGAGGTCACCCGCCGATTCGAGGTCGGCAACTACTTTCGGAAACGTCTCACCGAAGTGGCGGTCGTCGTCGGGTTTGAGCCAGTTTTCCCGGGCGGCAGCGCGGACGTGGCCCGGCAGGAGGTGGTCGTTCTCGGGATTAGCGATGGCCTGTTCGGGGTCGCGATCGAACAGCGCCTCGGGACTGGCGACGACGTACTGATCGAGCTGGTCCTCGCCAGCGACGAGGGCAACGAGCGCGGGATCGGTCCCCCGGCCTGCGCGGCCCGCCTGCTGGAAGGCGTTCATTCTGGTTCCGGGATAGCCGTCGAGAATGACCGCGTCCAGGCCGCCGATGTCGACACCGAGTTCCAGCGCGTTCGTACTCCAGACGCCCCTGATGGAGCCGTCTCCCAGTCCGGCTTCGAGTTCGCGCCGACGGTCGCTTTTGAGCGCGGCCTGATACGCTGCGACGCCCGAGGCGAGGTCGTACTCGCCGCGATCCCTGAGTGTGTCGGCGCTCTCGGTCGCGTAGCGCTCCGCAATTTGCCGCGAGGAGGTGAAAACTACAGTCTGGAGACCGCGCTGGAGCAGGTCGACGAACAGCCGCTTGGCCTCGGGATGGCTGGACTTGCGGCGGCCACTGCCCCACCCGCCCCCCTCGTACTCGGGGGGATTCCACAGCAGCCAGTGTTTCGGTCCCGTTGCCGCAGTGGATTCGTCGACGAGTGTGACGTCGGATTCGGGCTGGCCAGTGACGGTCGCGGCGTGCTCGATGGGGTTGCCGATCGTCGCCGAGCAACAGACGTACTGCGGGTCGCTCTCGAATCGGTCGGCGACCCGGTTGAGTCGTCGCAGGACGAGCGAAATCTGACTGCCGAAGACACCGCGATACTCGTGTACTTCGTCGACGACGACGGTGTCGAGTCGCTGGAAGAACCACTGCCAGAGGCGGTGGGCGTGGGGCAAGATTCCGTAGTGGAGCATGTCGGGCGTCGTCAGCAAGACGGTGGGCTGGCGCTCGCGCACCTGTTCTTTCTCGGTCTTCGAGAGCCGACCCGTGTAGCGGTCGACGTTGACGCCCGAGGCGAAACCCAGCCCCTGAGCGAGATCCGAGAGCGTCTCGGCCTGATCGTTGATCAGCGCGACCTGTGGGGCGATGTAGAGGGTCGTTCGGCGGCCGTCCAGCGCCCGCTCGAAGGCCGGGATCGTGTAGGCGAGGCTCTTGCCGCTGGCGGTCGGGGTCGCCAGGACGACGTGGTCGCCGTCACGGACGGCTTCGACGGCCGCCGCCTGGTGGTCGTACAGCGAGTCGATCCCTTCGGATTCGAGGACGCTTGCGACGCGCGAATCGAGATCCAGATCGGCGAATGAGGCGTCGCGGCCGTCGAGGGTGCGCTCGGCGGCGATCTGTCCCTCGTAGTACGGTCGGTCCCGAAGCCAGGCGATCGTCTCGTCCACGTAGTCGCTATCGGGCGGGTCGTCCTAACCGTTGCGCTTGTCCCCACCGGCTCAGACCGTCAGGACGGGGCGATCGAGTTCCCGGAGGACGTGATCGGCCGTCGACCCGATCTTCTTGGTGTGGGTTTCGCCCTGAAAGCCCATCACGACGATGTCGGCGTCGATCTCGCGGGCGTAAGTTGCGATTTCCTCGTCGGGAACGCCATGGCAGGACTTCGTTTCGATGGGGATTCCGTGTTCTTCGGCCCGGCTGGCCACCTCGTCGAGGATCTCGATGCCACGGTCTTCGATATCTGTGACCATCACATCGAGACTCGAAAATCCGGAATCACCGTACAGACGCGTATCGACCACGTACAGCGCGTGGAGTGTCGCGTCACTGTCCGCTGCGAGGTGGAGCGCATACTCGACCGCACTGTCTGCTGCGTCGCTACCGTCTGTTGGAACCAGTATCCGGGAGAAGTCCACTTCCATGGGTTGCATAGAGGATGGCCAAGACGAAATAGTTGCTTGCGAGTTACCGAGGACTATTTTTCTTGTGGTGTGGTAACACTTAACACGAAGCGAGGCGAAGGGGCAATCAGGGAGTAACCACCTCCCGTCCACCCATGCCAGCCTCAGAAACGCCCGCCCGCGACGAGCAACGATACGCCGAACTCTCCCTGGAAGACGGCAGTATCGTGATCTACGATGCCGAGAACTCGTCGGCGTGGATCCAGTCGGACGCTACAGTCGCTGCCGCGTCGATCGCGTAGTGGTCCCCGTCTTCCTGGACGAATTTTCTCGTCTGGTATCGACCACCGCTCGCTCCCCTCCATACTTTTGGCAGGTCCGGCAGAACGGGAGCACATGGCCCCGAACTACGAGAGTCTGCACGATCCGAACGCTGAATATACGATGCGAAATCTCTCCGCGGAGACGATGCTCGACGACTCCCGTGAGCGTGGTGGCGGTCGTGACGTCGAGATCACCGACGTCCAGACCACGATGGTCGACGGCAACTTCCCCTGGACGCTCGTGCGAGTCTACACCGACGCCGGAATCGTCGGCACTGGTGAAGCCTACTGGGGTGCGGGCGTCCCGGAACTCATCGAGCGGATGAAACCGTTCGTCGTCGGCGAGAATCCCCTGGATATCGATCGGCTCTACGAACACCTGATCCAGAAGATGTCCGGCGAGGGGAGCGTCGAGGGCGTCACTGTGACGGCGATTTCGGGGATCGAGGTCGCACTGCACGACCTGGCCGGGAAGATCCTCGATATCCCGGCCTATCAGTTGCTCGGCGGCAAATACCGCGATCAGGTACGGGTCTACTGTGACTGTCACACCGAGGAAGAGGCCGATCCCGTGGCGTGTGCCGACGAGGCCGAACGCGTCGTCGAAGAACTGGGCTACGACGCCCTGAAGTTCGACCTGGACGTGCCGACGGGCCACGAGAAAGACCGCGCGAACCGCCACCTTCGACCGGGGCAGATCCGCCACAAGGTCGACATCGTCGAGCAAGTCACCGAACGGGTGAAAGACCGGGCGGACGTGGCCTTCGACTGCCACTGGTCGTTCTCCGGCGGCTCCGCGGAGCGGCTCACTGACGCCATCGAGGAGTACGACGTGTGGTGGCTCGAAGATCCGGTCCCCCCGGAGAACCTCGACGTTCAGCAGCGCGTGACCCAATCGACGGTGACGCCGGTCGCCGCGGGAGAGAACCGCTATCGCGTGACCGAACACCGGCGGCTGATCGAAGACGGCGCTGTCGACATCGTCGCGCCGGATATGCCCAAGATCGGCGGGATGCGCGAGACCAGAAAGATCGCCGACGTCGCGAACCAATACTACGTGCCGGTGGCGATGCACAACGTCTCCTCGCCGGTCGGGACGATGGCCAGTGCGCACGTGGGTGCCGCGATTCCCAACGCGCTGGCCGTCGAGTACCATAGCTACGAACTCGACTGGTGGGCCGATCTGGTCGAAGAAGACGTCATCGAGAACGGATACGTCACGATTCCCGAAGAACCGGGGCTGGGTGTGACGCTCGATATGGACGCCGTCGAGGCACATATGGTCGACGGTGAGACGTTGTTCGACGAGGCGTAGCAGGTTGACGCCTCGTCGAGCACGCTGAGCTCGCTCGGCGACGTTCGACCCGGCGCGCGCCGGGTCGAACCCGTGAATCTCCGATTCGAGACGTTCGACGAGGCGTAGCGGGTTGACGCCTCGTCGAACCGGGGGTCGAGTCTTCTCACATTGAGAAACTATCGGGTACACTGAAGGGGTGGGAGGTTCTATCGGGTGATAGGGTATGGGTGAGTCGCTGTACGCTATCCTCGGCGTCGCGGAGGACGCCGACCGCGAGGCGATCAAAGACGCCTATCGGGATCGCGCGAAGGACGCACACCCCGACGTGAGCGACGCCGACGATGCGACCCGACAATTCAAGCGGCTCACCGTCGCGCGCGATACACTTCTCGACGAGGACGAGCGCGCTCGCTACGACGAACTCGGGCACGACGCCTACGTCCGCCAACACGATCGGACTGACCTCTTCGACGTCACGCTCGAACCCATGCGGGGCGACCACTCACAGGGAGTGTCGGCGGACACAGTCTCGGCGGCCAGAACCGTCGCCGACGGCTACGGCGGCAGTGAGGACTGGTGGCGATCGCGAGCCGGCCCCGATCCGAAACCTGCGGGTGGCTCGACTCGTCCGGAGACACAGTCCCGGAGCAGAAACTCGGCCGCCTGGGCGCGGTCCCGACCCTCCGAACCGGCCGACACTGACTCGTCAACACACGGTGTCGTCGAGTTCGTCAGCGCGGCCGGCATCTGGCTGGTCCTGCACGTTTTGCTGGTGTGTTCGGCCGTCGCGACGGCGATCTTCCTCTACACCAGTGTCGGCCCGGCACTGGTAGCTCCGGCAATCGTCTTCGGATTCGTCGTGGTCGTCGCCGCAGTCGCCGCGTCGACGTTCCATCTGGTTTCGCTCGTCTACACGTGAGAAGACCTCACTCGGGCGGTTCTGGATCGGTCAAAGAGCTATTTGAGCTACGGAAACCGAGATATAAGTTAGCCTGTAAGGAATTGGTATGTCGATGGAACGGCTGTTGCCCTCGCGGGTCGATCCACGGCCCCGCGACGACCCGAAAGTATATGGGCTCGAAGAGGAGCAGACACAGGACGCACTCAGCGCACTCTCGGCCGAGACGGCACGAACGATTCTCACCGAACTGTACGACCAGCCGGCCGCGCCGGCCGAGCTCCAGGAACAGGTCGGGACTTCCCTCCAAAACGTCCACTACCATCTGGACAACCTCGAATCCGCGGGCCTGATCCGGCAGGTCGGGACCCGCTATTCAGAAAAAGGAAACGAGATGTCCGTCTTCGCCCCCGCCAGCGATGCGGTCGTGTTCATGGCCGGCGACAACGAGAGTCGCTCGCGACTCCAACGAGCACTCGCCAGAGTCGTCGGCGGTGTCGGGGTCCTGGCGGCCGCGAGTCTCGCGTTCGGGGCTGCCGTCCAGCAGTGGCTTGCCCCCGAGCCGAGCCAGCCCCAATCTGAACCCATTATCCAGACCGAACAGACGGGTCCCGCGACCGAAGTCGTCAACGCTATCGACCCCGCTCTGGCCTTCTTCCTGGGTGGCGCATTCGTGCTGGCGGTCGCCGGCAGCTGGATGGCCGTCCGGCGCTATCGCGCCGACGGATAGCAAACCGTTTCCCGCTCGGTCCGGATTTGCAGGTATGGACGTACAGGCTATCGCAGACCTCGATCCGGACCAGCGCCGTGCGCTGTTCGAACGCGACGCGGGGCTCGAAGCCATCCGCGAGGACGTCAGAGAGATCGTCGACCGCGTCCACGAGGAAGGCGACGTGGCGCTCCGGGAGTTCTGCCGGGAGTTCGACGACGTCGAGGTCGGCAACTTCGAGGTCACAGATGCGGCCGAACGGGCCTACGAGCAGATCGACGACGACGTTCGCGAGGCCATCGAGACCGCCGCGACTAACATCCGAGAGTTCCACGAGCGACAGGTCCCCGAGGACTGGGACACAGAGACAGCGGGACGGCGGCTCGGTCGGCGCTTCTATCCGCTGGACAGCGCGGGCGTCTACGTGCCCGGCGGGACCGCGGCCTATCCGTCGAGCGCGCTGATGGGCGTCATCCCCGCGAAGGTCGCCGGCGTCGAACACGTCGTGGTGGCGACCCCACCGGCCGAAGAAATCAACCCAGTCACACTGGCCGCGATCCACGCGGCCGGCGCGGACGCAGTCTATCAGGTCGGAGGTGCGCAGGCGATCGCAGCGATGGCCTACGGCACTGAGTCGATCACTGGCGTCGACGTGATCGTCGGCCCCGGAAACCGCTGGGTGACGGCCGCGAAAGCCGAGGTCCGGGGTGACGTGAAAATCGACATGCTCGCCGGCCCGAGCGAAGTGCTGGTACTCGCCGACGAGACTGCAGACCCCGATATCCTTGCGGCCGAGATGCTCACGCAGGCCGAGCACGATCCCAACGCGGCTGTCGTGACCGTCACCGACGACGCGGACCTCGCCGAAGCTGTCGTGAAGTCGGTCGACGAGCAGGCGAGCGAGCGCGAGCGCGAGGAAATCGTTCGGGAGGCACTGGCCAACGAAGCCAGCGGCGTCTTCCTCGCGCGGTCGCTCAGCGAGGCGACGCTGTTCGCCGACGAGTTCGCGGCCGAGCACCTCTACGTGCTGGCCGACGACGAGGACGCCCTGCTCGATCGGATCGAGAACTACGGAAGCGCCTTCCTCGGCGAATATTCGCCAGTCGCGGCCGGCGACTACGCCAGCGGCACTAACCACGTCCTTCCGACCGATGGCCAGGCCCGACTCGCCAGTGGGCTTTCGGTCGATACGTTCGTCCGGTCGGCGACGGTCCAGCGACTCTCCAGAGACGGACTGTCAGGTCTTCGCGAGACGATCACGACGCTCGCAACAGAAGAAGGACTGGAAGCCCACGCACACAGCGTCGACGTGCGGTTCGAAGACTAAGGGTCGACTCGAGGACTAGTCGGCGCGCGCTGACTGAGGGGATCCAGTGCGTGCGTGCTCTTGTGGCGGGCTGATCTTCTTGACGTCGTCGCGCGTTTCCCACCACGTCAGGTCGAACTCGCGGACGTCGCCACCGTCGGCCCGGTAGCGCCCGCTCTCGTGGATCGCGATGAACCCGGTGTTCGTTCCGAAGTGCTTCCCGATACCCTTGATGAGTCCCTGTTCGAACGCGTCAGGATATGGCGTGTCGGCGACCAGCGTCCCACCGTGATCGTCGGGCTGGAACTCGAACGACCCGACGTCTGCGCCGTCGTGGGCGCGGTCGAACACCCGACCGAGATCGACGAACGCGTCTTCGATCGTCTGAACGCGATGAGACCACGGTAGCGCCGCGGGCGTCGCTCGACCGATCCGATTGAGCGTGTTCGGGCCCGTCGTCCGCTGGACCTCGTGGATGGCGTCGATGTACGCCCCGAGCGGGTAGGACTCGCCCGGCTGAAGCTCCTCGATTCCGTGCCTCGCCAGGATTCGCCGCGCACGCTCCTCGAAGTAGCCGCACGTCTCGGCGACGCCGTCGACGAACGCCTTCACGATTCGGCCGTCTACCGTTGGCCCCGCGTACTGATTTGCTTCTGTTGCCATCGTTACTACTCGCTATGGGAGGAACAAATAAACAGATGGAGCCAAACTCGTAAGGGATTCGGTGGCAGAAGGGCGGAATAGCAGTCGAGAGGACTGGGGGACGGGTTGTCAGTCTTCGAGTTGGAAAGCGACCTCGACTTCAGCCTGGTACTCGCGTTCGTCGGCGGTCGCGATCTCGACCCCCATCTCCTCGACTTCGACCCAGTGGACGTTTTCGAGCGTCGCCTCTGCGCGGTCGACGGCGTCGTCGACGGCGTCGTCGAAACTCTCTGTGCTGGAGCCGATCAATGTGATCTTCTTGAAGACCATGATACATCTTAACATCACGCGGCACTCCTAAAAGCGCACCGCCGAAACCACGCGAAACTACTCGGGCTACCCTGGTCTTCAGGGACGAATCCTTACGGCAGTCGTTTACCCGGACGGACGTTGCGGCGGACGTAGAACTCGAAGAGCAAGCCAGCGAGCAGGCCCGCGAGCGCCGAGGCGACGAACTCGACCATCAGTTCGCGTTCCTGTTCGAGGGTCGTCTGTGCCGGATCGAGAACGAGCGTGGTGCCTAGCAGAACGTCGGAGCTCCAGCGAGCGATCGCCCAGAAACCGGCCGCTGCGAGCGTCGCGACGACGACGAAGACGATAGCGAACCCGACGCTCATCTGGATCGGTGTGAACAGGTGTAGTTCGACCGCGACGACGAGCGCGAGGGCCGCGACGGAGAGGTACGTCGTGAGCTGGCCGATCAGTGGGTGAATTGGCAGTGAGTGAGCGAAGACCGGCAGCGTCGCGACCAGGGCGACCTCCCACGGGATCATCGCGCGGCGGGTGGCGAGCGCGATCGGCGGCAACGCGAGCACACAGGCGACGACGAGCGCGAAGCCGGCCCAGAGCGGATCGCCGAAGAACGAGTTCCCGACCGCAGTCGCGACGACGAAACCGAGGAGGAGCCAGCTCAGCGTGGCGTTCGTCCGGGTGGTAGTCAGGACGGCGGCGAGGTCGGTTCGAGCCGGACCCATGACTGATCGATACAGGGGCCTGCGAGGAAACAGTATCGGCGCGTGCCTATGCGAAGGTCGTCGCGTCACAGACTTCGTAGGAGCCGTCGTCCTCGACACTGATGATCGCCCACTCGTAGCGGACGTTCTGACTGGCGAGACGCTGTTTGAGGGCGGTACACTGGCCTGCGCGGGTGACGAAACAACGGAACTCTCCATTCGTCGGAGCGTCGGTCGGCTCGGGCATCGGCGTCACCTGAACGACGCGCCACTTCCGTTCGGCTCTGATCTCCTCACCGTCGTCCGAGACGGTGTAACCGAGGTCGTCGAAAATCGTACGCGCTTGGGACGCGAGGTGTGTGGTAACAGTCCCCATCCAACTGCTCCTTCTCGCGCACCGGTATTAAGCCTTCCCACGTGACAGGATCTGGAGAGAACCTTTCAGAACTGTCCCTCTTTCCGGAGTCGCTCGACGACCTCGCGAACGCGTTGACTCTCCGATTTCGGGAGGACCAGTGTTCGATCGTCGAAACTCGCGATCACCAGATCCTCGACCCCCACCGCAGCGACGTGGCCGTCACTGGCGAAGACGTTGTCGCTGGCGTCGATCGCCAGCGCCTCGCCGAGCGCGACGTTTCCCTCGCCGTCGGCGTCCAGCAGACGCTCGAAGGCGTCCCACGAGCCCAGGTCGTCCCACTCGTAACTCGCGGGAACGACCGCGACGTTCTCGGCCGACTCCAGCACCGCGTAGTCGACGCTGATCGATGGACAATCCTCGAATCCTCGCTCGGGGTTGCCAGCCTCGAGCGCCTCCACCAGCGATCTGAGTTCCGTCTCGCTGGCGGCCGCGAGGAAGTCCGTGGGCGTCCAGGCGAACGTCCCGCTGTTCCAGAGGTAGCCCGATTCGACGTATCGTTGGGCGGTCTCGGCGTCCGGTTTCTCGGTGAACGACTCTACTTCGTAGTACTCGCCGTGGTCGGCCCCGGGTTCGACGTAGCCGTAGCCCGTCTCCGCTCGGGTGGGTTCGATTCCGATAGTGACGAGCGATCCAGTTCGGGCGGCGACCGCACACGCCGTCTCGACCGTGGCCTGGAAGTCGCCGTCGACGCGGTGGTCGCTGGGCAGACAGCACAGCACACACTCGCCGACCTGCTCGCGGATTCGGTGGGCGGCGTAGACGAGCGCTGGACCCGTGTCTCTCGGTGCCGGCTCGGTCAGGACGGCCGCCGAGGGCGCGTGCTCGCGGACTGACTCGGCGAAGGCTGGTCGAGTCAGCACGTACACTTCGTCGGCGAAATTGGCCCGGCGGACCGTCTCGGCGAGCATCGACCGCTCGCCACCGAACGGTTGAAACTGTTTGGGGCGGTCGCTTCGGGTCGCGGGGTAGAGTCGGGTTCCGGTCCCGCCAGCGAGCACGACCGCGACGAGTGGCCGATCCATACACCTGCGTTCGCACGCTCCGACGAAAAGCCAACGGCTGGCAAGCGTTTTCCCGTTCGCGCTCCTCTTTCGTGGTATGAACCCCGAAGACGTCGAGCGCGTCATCGAGGACGCGCTCCCGGACGCTCATGCCCGCGTGACGACGCCGCGACCGAACGACACTGACCACCTCGCTGCCGAGGTCGTCTCGCCCGCCTTCGAGGGCAAGTCGCTGGTCGACCAGCACAGCCTCGTCTACGACGCCGTCGACGAACACCTGACGACCGACATCCACGCCCTGAAGGTGACGACCTATACGCCCGAGAAAGCCCCACCCGACGCGCCGGATCAGTCCGGGGCGTAACGATTCGGGGTTACGTAATTCATTTGTCCGGCGAGAGTCGTCTAGCAGCCATGGCCACCGAAACGCCCTCCGCGACTGAATCCGAGTCGATTCACGAGGCAGTAGACGAGTACATCGGATCGAACGATCGCGTCCTGTTCATCAAAGGGACGCCACAGCGGCCCCAGTGTGGGTTTTCCCAGCGTGCCGTGGGGACGCTGGCTCGCTACGACGTCGACTTCGAGACGGTGAACGTCCTCGATGCGCTCGCGGAGTACCGCGAAGCGCTGGAATCACACAGCAACTGGCAGACCATCCCGCAGTTGTACGTCGACGGCGAGTTCGTCGGCGGCAGCGACATCATCGTCGAACTCGCAGAACGCGGCGACCTCGAAGAGACACTCGAAATCGAGTGAGGGTCGAGAGGGGGATTCGACGCGAACCGGGGCGAAACTTATTGAACCGGGGTTCGATTCGTGAGCCATGTTCGAACCGCCGATCGACTTTCAGATCCCCAGCGACAAGGACGCCATCGCCAGCACGCCCGCTGGCGACGGCCAGCACATCCTCGTCTCGGCCAACTGCTACGCCGCCAACGAACGAGTCGCCGGTGACGGCGCACTCCTCGAAGAGACCTCGGCATTCCGGTCGGACGTCGAGTTGTTCTACAACCTCCACACGCTGCTGTGGGACCCCGAACACCAGCAGACCCTCGACGTGCGCGAAGACGCCGTCGACGCCGACGTCGACTGGACCGACGACCGGGTGCCCGAGATCGTCTTGCAAAACGAGTTCGAATTCGTCGACGGGACGGGTGCGACCCTCGAGCAGCGCGTCGTCGAGAGCGTCGACCGTTGCTCGATGACGATCAGCAATCGCGCGACCTTCGACAAACCTGGCGAGCGCACGCTCTACACGATCGTCAATCTCGGGATCAACGGCCACGACCACGAGGATCCAAATGCGGTTCACGAGGCACAGGTCCGCTGCACTCGTGAGCACGACGTCGTCGTCGCCGACGACGATCACCGATTTCTGGCGATCATGCAAGACCGCGATGGTCGCCGGCGATTCGACGGGTATCGGATCGGCAACACCGGCCAGCGCTACGGACGCGAGCGCAGTGCCTGGGCCGACATCTATCAGGAGAACGACGGCTGGATAACCAACTCCACCGCCGGCGGCGGCGATCTGGACTCCGGGTTCGGCCTGTACGCCCCCGAGGCGGAGACGGTCGAGTGGACGACTGCGATCGGCTTCGCGACGGACGCCGAATCGGCGATCGATCACGCCCGCGAAGCCCTGGACGCGGGCTACGAAGCCGACCGCGAGGCCTTCGCCGACGCCTGGGAATCCTGGCACGAGGGCGTCACGACCTCGCCAACAGGCGATCAGTACGTCGACAGGCTCTACGAACGGTCGCTGACGGCACTCCGGGCTGCCCGCGACAGCGAAGCCGAGGCGATGGTCGCGGGCGCGTTCAAGCCCGAGAACATGACCTACAAGTTCGTCTGGCCGCGCGATCAGGTCATCATGATCCAGGCGTTGCTGGCCGCAGGCGCTGAATCGGAGGCTCGCGACGCCGTCAACTGGCTCGACCGCGTTCAGATCACGGGCGACGTCGTCGACGAGCGCGGGATCGAGCGCCACGGCACCTGGTGGCAGAACTACTACACTGACGGGACGCCCCACTGGCGAGCCCTCCAGCTCGATCAGGTCGGCGGACCCATCTACGCCCACTGGCTCTGCTGGCAGGAGACGGGCGACGACAGCCTCGTCGACGAGCATTACGAGATGTCCAGGCGTGCCGCCGAGTTCCTGCTGGGATGGGACAACGGCTGGGGCTTCCCCGAGGCCCATCAGGACCCCTGGGAGGAGATCTGGGGGTACTCGACCGAGGGCGTCGCGTCTGCGATCGCGGGGCTGCGATGCATGGCCGAACTGGCCGACTCACGTGGCGAGACCGACTTCGCCGAGCAGTGTCGCGAGCGGGCGTCGGTCTGGGCCTCGAACATGGAGACGTACTGCTTCAAGACCGACACGCCCTACGGCGATCACTTCGTGACCGCGGACAACCCAGAGTACCGTCCGCATCCCGCGCCCGACGAGCGTCCCGACGCCGCGGCGTTCATGGCCTACTGGCCCTGGAACGTCGTCGATGCCGACGCGCCCGCCATGCGGTCGACTGCCGAACTCGCCGACGAGGACTTCTGGGCGGCCGACGAGGTGGCGTGTGTCGGGCGCTACCCCGGCGACGTCTACACGCCCTCCGGGACCGCCGAGGACGGCGGGTGGCCCCTCTGTGAGGCCTACGCCGACGTGGTACGCTGGCAGAACGGCCTCGACTCCGACGCCGTCGAGGACCACGTTCACGATCACGTCAAGCGGTGGACGACCAGCGCGGACTTGCTCCCCGAGCGCGTCGACGGCGACGGCAACGTGAGCTGGAACTCCAATCTGCAGTGGACACAGGCGACCTACATTTTGCTCGTCGAGAGTCTCAGACGCGGCGAACCTTACGGGATGGCTCCCGGAGAATAGGGGACTTCAGGCATTCAGTGCCCAGAATTGGTAGTTCAGAAGCGTCGCAAAGAGCGTCCAGAGCAGATACGGGACCAGCAGCGTCGCCGCCACGCGTTCGATCCGGGCGAACGCGACGATGGTGACCGCCACGAGGACGTCGAGGACGACGATCACGCCGAGGGCGGCCAGCGGCCGTTCGAGCGCGAAGAAGACCGGCGTCCACGCGACGTTGAACGCGAACTGCAGGACGAACAGCCCGAGGGCCAGTTTGACGGGTCCACGATCCAGGCCGTTCCTGGCGACGAGATACACGGCGATCCCCATCAGCGAGAACAGCAGCGTCCAGACGACGCCGAAGGCCCACGTCGGCGGGTACAGTGCCGGCTTCTCCAGGTTCGCGAACCACTCGGAGTTCGGGCCGCCGAGGATCGCCGGTGCTGCACCGACGGCGTTGACCGCGACGACGACCAGCAGGGCCAGCATGGCGTCTGTCCGGTCGAGATCGACCGTCGGCCGTATCCACTGTGACAGTGCCGTAGCCATGGCGACGACAACGGCCCGCAGAACCGACAATCTACCGACCGCCGTCACAGGATGACTGCCTACAGTGAATTGCCGCGCACGTGTACCTCGAACATTCGGACGTCGGCCACCAGATCCGAGAGTACGTGGCCGTACAGCGTGACCGCCGTGATCACCCCAAGCGAAGGGGCGACCAGCCACGTCGCCAGAACCGCGAGTCCGATGATGACGACGTGGCTCAGGAGTCGCTCGAACGGGCCGAGATCGTCCTCACGGAAGATCGTCGACTGATCGCCCAGCGCGCGGCGGGGCTTCGAGAAGACGTACCGAAGCGCCCGCCAACTCCCCGTGTTGTAGCGGGCGATCAGAAAGTGATCTAAGTCGATCCCGACGCCGATCGCCACGGCGTAGCCGACGACCACCAGCGGGTGGAGCCACTCCACGCCGGTCGCGACGAGACCGACGCCGGTCGCGAGCGAGATCGCACCGTGCGCGCGGGAGTACATGGTGAGTGGCTCCGGTCGGGGTGTGGTCAGGATCGCTTCTGGATCTCCTCGCGCAGGACGCTACTGACGAGGTCGCCGTCTGCTTTCCCGCGGAGCGCGCCCATGCACTCGCCCATCAGCCCGGAGAACGCGCCCATCCCCTCGCTCTCGACCTGCTCGGCGTTTCGTTCGACGACCTCGACGACCGCCTCGCGGACTTCGTCTTCGGCGACGCCACCGAGGTCTTCCTGCTCGACGGCCTCCTCGGCCGTCAACTCGGGGTTCTCCGCGAGTGCCGTCAGGAGGTCTTCCAGTCCCTCGTTGGGGACGTCGCCCTCGTCGACGAGGACGAGCGTGTCTCGGAGGTGCTCGTCGGTGAGATTCTCGACGGAGACGTCGTCACGACGGAGCGCGGTCAGCGTGGATTCGAGCGTGCCAGCTGCGAGCGTGGGATCGACCCCCTGTGCGACGACATCCTCAAACAGCGGCATGTGCTCGCCGTAGGCGGCCTGCTCGGCGAGTCCGGCGTCCAGGTCGTATTCGGCCTGGTAGCGCTCGACCTTCTCGGTGAGGAGTTCGGGCGTCTCGACCGAACTGACGTCCGGTTCGACCGGCGGGACGTCCGTTTCGGGGTACATCCGCGCCGCACCGGGGAGTGGCCGCAGGTATCGTGAGGTGGCGTCCTCGTTGGCGTCGCGAGTCTCCTCGGGGACGCCTTCGAGTGCGGTCTCGGCCCGGTTGGCGACCGCCTCGATCGCCAGTTCGGCCGTCTCTGGGTCGTCGGCGACGATTGCGACCGCATCCTCGGGCCCGGCGTCGACGGCCTCGCGGAGCGCGTCGACTTCCGCGTCGGTTACGCCGTAGGCGGGGAGTTCGTCGGTGTGGAAGATCCCGCCCGCGCCGTGGCGCTTTGCGTGGTCGGAGAACTCGGTCCCGAGACGGCGGTCGGGCTGAATCTCCCGACCCACGATCCCGTCGAATCCTTCGAGTCGGACGGCTTTGACTACGCCGCCACTATCGAGTGCGCCCCGGATGACGCCGGAATCGGTGTCCTCGAACACCTTGGAGACATCTTCGGGCGTGCCGACGCTGGCGTCGCGTGCGTCGAGTTCGTCGGCGATCTCGACCAGTTCGACCTGGCGGCGGACCTCGTTGCGGACGATGTCGTCGATGTCGTCGAGGCTCTGGACTCCCTTGAGCTCGATCCGCGAGCCCTCGGCGATCGAGACGTTGACGTCCTGGCGGATGGTTCCCAGGCCGCGCTTGACGTGGCCGGTCGAGCGCAGGAGCATGCCGATCTGTTCGGCGGCCTCGCGAGCCTGTTCGGGCGAGCGGATGTCCGGCTTCGTGCCGATCTCGACGAGTGGGATTCCGAGTCGATCGAGCGAGTAGCGCACGCCCGAATCAGTTTCTTCGACGCGCTGGGCGCTCTCCTCTTCGAGCATGAGGTCTTCGACGCCTACGGGGCCGTCGTCGGTCTGGATCTCACCGTCGTCGGCGATCAACATGGTACGCTGGAATCCCGACGTGTTCGAGCCGTCGATGACGAGCTTGCGCATCGGGTGGACCTGATCGACCGGCTCCATCTCGAGTAGCTGGGCAATCTCGAGAGCGACCGTGAGCGCTTCGTCGTCGATTCGGTGTGGCGGTTCGTCGTCTTCCTCGACTAGGCAGGTCGAGTCGTAAGCCAGATATTCGAACTCGCGTTCGACCTGACTCTCTTCGAGCGCAGCCTCGTCGAGTTCGCCGAGTTCGCTCTTGGTCGGATGGAGATACCGAGTCAGTCGGCGGGTCGACTCCTCTGGTTCGCGCAGGCGCGTCGGACAGTTACAGAAGAGCTTGGCTTCTGTATCGAGTTGCTGGTGGATCTCGAGGCCGGCGATCAGCCCCAGATCCTCGTAGTCGAAGTCCTCGGTCATTGCCAGAGACTGCGAGGGCGTGGACAAAAAGCACACTGTCTCGGCAGGACGGTATCGTCCTGCCGGGACCCCCACTGGCTCGCGTTCATGCGAGCCTATCCAATGCTCTCTCGTCGGGACGATACCGTCCTGCCGGGACCCCACTTGTTCGCGCTTGTGCGAGCCGATCCAATGGTCGCTCAGCGAGACGGCGAGAAGGCAGCGCCCGAACTGTTCCTGCACGCTCCTTTTACCGATCCGGGACGAACACAGTCGATATATGCGCTGGTCCGTGTCGATCGGGGTTGCCCTTCTCCTCGTCCTCTCGGGGTGTTCGCTGCCGAGCGATACCGAGCAATCGGGGCCGGCAGAGTCGGTCACACCCGCACCCGTGCCGGACGTCGAGGACGACCGAACACCGGTTCCGACGCCACAGCCGCCAGCCGAAATTCCGGTGCCTGAACTCAGGGACGATCCCCCCGAAGTCAGTGAGATACCGATCGACGGGATCACCAACGAGTCGACGATCGGATCGGGCGACCTGGCGCGCGCTCATCGAGCCGTGCTCCAGCAGCAGGCCGTCAGGATCCACGAGCGCCGGACCTGGCAGACGGTCGGCGTCGAAGTAGACGACCGGCGGGCGAAGGTCAACCGGACTGTCGCGTTGCTCCCCGATCGGACCTATCGATACGACGAGTCGAAGCGAATCGTCTACCTCGAACGCGACACCGCGACGACGATCAACCAGAGCGTGTTCAGAAACAGGACGCTCGCGGTGGAACGCTCGGTGCGAGATTCGAACGTGACCTACGCGCGGCTGGGGTTGTCCCGACCGAACGTCAGACTTCGCAACACACCCATCGTCGTCCAGCAAGCACTCTGGGTCGAGAATATCTCCGTCGAACGGACGACCTGGCGGGGCGAACCGCACTACCGGCTCGACGGTCGAAACGCCGCAGGCGGTCTCTACGCGTTTTCGGCCGACTATCGCGTCAGTGCGATCGTCCGCGAAGACGGACTCGTCCGGCGGTTGTCCGTGAACTACACCGAGTCACCGATCGGCCGTGACCGGACTGTCGAGTTCACGATCACGATCGATCCGATCGATCGAAATCGGCTCGACGAGCCACCGTGGCTCACCGAAGCACTGAATCAGACTCGGGGGTAGTCCGCCCGGGATTGCGACTGTCCCCGCTCACTGTCTACTCTTCTCCTCCCCTCTGAGAAGACTACTGTTCGGAGACGCTGACGCGCTCCTCACTGCCTACTCTTCTCCCAGGATCCCCCGCTCGGTCATCTTCCGCGGATCCAGCACCTCGTCGACCTCGTCCTCGTCGAGATATCCCTCTTCGAGCACGACCTCGCGGATCGTCTTGTTCTCGGCCAGGGCCTTCTTCGCGACCTTACTGGCTTTGTCGTAGCCGATAGCCGGATTCAGCGCTGTCGCCAGCGCCATGCTCTGCTGGACGCGCTCCTCGCAGTGTTCGCGGTCGGCCTCCAGTTTGGCGACGAACTTCTCGGCGAAGACCTCGCTACCGTTCGTGATCAACTCGGCGCTCTGGAGGAAGTTGTGCGCGAGCAAGGGCTTGTAGAGGTTGAGGTCGATCTGCCCCTCCGCCGCACCGGCGGAGACGGCCGCGTCGTTGCCCACGACCTGCTTGTGGACCTGATTCACGGCTTCGGCGACGACGGGATTGATCTTGCCGGGCATGATCGACGATCCCGGCTGGTTCTCGGGCTGGTCAATCTCGCCGAGGCCGTTTCGCGGTCCGGAAGCGAGCAACCGGAGATCGTTGGCGATCTTGTTCAGCGATCCGGCGACGGTCCGGAGCGCGCCGTGGGCCTCGCTCATGGCGTCGTGGGCGGCCTGGGCCTCGAAGTGATCGTCGGCCTCTCGGAACGGAATCCCCGTCTCCTCGCCGATGTACCGCGCGGCCCGTTCTGGGAACTCAGGATGGGTGTTCAGGCCTGTACCGACGGCAGTTCCACCGAGCGCGAGTTCTTCGAGTCGGGGGCGGACGCTCTCGACGCGCTCGATCCCCTTCTCGATCTGGGTGCGGTAGCCCCCGAACTCCTGGCCCAGGGTGACTGGCGTCGCGTCCTGCAGATGGGTGCGGCCCGTCTTGACGACGTCTTCAAACTCCTCCTCTTTGGCTTCGAGCGCATCTTTGAGTGTCGCGAGCGCGGGCAGGACGTCGTTGACGACGGCCTCGCCCGAGGCGACGTGCATCGCCGTGGGGATCACGTCGTTGCTCGACTGGCCGAAGTTGACGTGGTCGTTGGGATGGATCTCCCGAGTTCCGATCTCGCCGCCGTAGAGCTCGGTCGCGCGGTTGGCGATGACCTCGTTGGCGTTCATGTTCGTCGAGGTTCCGCTCCCGGTCTGAAAGACGTCGACGGGGAACTGCTCGTCGTGCTCGCCCGCGATGACCTCGTCGGCGGCTTCGATGATACAGTCGGCTTTGTCTTCGGGGATCGTGCCGAGGTCGCGATTGGCCTTCGCGGCGGATTTCTTGACGATTCCGAGCGCGCGCACGAACCGCCGGCCGAAGGTGATCCCACTGATCGGGAAGTTCTCGACCGCGCGCTGGGTCTGTGCGCCCCAGTAGGCATCGGCCGGAACCTGCATCTCTCCGAGACTGTCCGCCTCCGTTCGGTAATCGTCGTCTGCCATAGACGGGGGTTCGAACGGCCCCGACTAAACGACTCTGGTGCGTCGAAGACTTATCCCGCGGCCCGCACAACGGCCTGTATGCGTTTTGGTATCCTCTCCACAGCGAAAATCGGACGCGAAGACGTGATTCCCGGAATCCAACAGAGTGAGCACGAAGTGCTGGCGATCGCCTCCCGCGACGCCGATCGTGCGGCGAGCGTGGCCGCTGACCTCGACGTCCCTCGGAGTTACGGCAGTTACGAAGCGCTCCTGGGGGACGAGGATCTCGACGCCGTCTACGTCCCACTGCCCAACGCCCTCCACGCTGAGTGGACACGGAAGGCCGCCGACGCAGGCCTGCACATCCTCTGTGAGAAACCACTGACCGCCGACGCAGAGTCCGCGGCCCAACTACACGACTACTGTGCCGACCGCGGCGTGACGCTGATGGAGGCGTTCATGTACCGCTTTCACCCCCGAACGGAACGAGCAGCCGAAATCGTCCACGAGAAATTCGAGGGCGTCCACGCCGTTGACGCGACGTTCAAGTTCGCGTTACGGGACCGACCGGGAGACATACGTCTCGATCCCGACCTGGCCGGTGGCAGCGTGATGGATGTCGGCTGTTACGCGATCAGCGCCGCGCGGTTGTTCCTGGGCGAACCCGACCGCGTGTACGCGCGAACGCGGGACAGTCGCAACTGTGGGGTCGAAACCGACATGGCGGGACTGCTGGAGTACGACGATGCCACTGCACGGATCGCCTCGGGGTTCGACACGCCGGCCGTCCAGACCTACCGCGTCGAAGCCGAGAACGGCTGGCTCGAAGTCGAGGACGCCTTCGACGTCGGGACCGACCGCGAGGCGACGATCGAGTACGAACTCGATGGACGGCGCGTGACTGAACGATTCGATCCCGTCGATCAGTACCAGCGAGAGGTCGAACACTTTGCGGAGAGCGTCCAGTCTGGTCGCCAGCCCCGGATCGACCGCGAGGAAACCGTCGCGAACATGGCCGTCATCGACGCCGTCTACGAGAGCGCAGAACAGAGTGAGCCAGTGACTCTAGACTATATGAATTAATCGTTTATTTTCTACCCCAGTTTGAGGGTCCTGTATTAGTAAAAATAATAAAGGATGGTGGATAATGGGGTAGAATTAAATGGATGGCAATACAGCGCCACAATAGTCACGGTTAGACAAACGGAGTCACACCATGTCAGACGAAAATCAATACATTTCACGGCGGAACGTTCTTCGAGCGACAGGCGTTGCGACAGCTGGGGCCCTCGCCGGCTGTGGTGGCGGTGGCAACGGGAATGGGAACGGCGGTAACGGAAACGGGAACGGTGGCAACGGCAACGGAATGGGCAACGCGAGCGGTGAAGTCTCGATTCTCCACGCGTGGGGGAGCGGTGACGGTGCAAACGCCCTCCAGGCGCTGAAAGACGGGTTCGAGAACGAGGACGTCAACATCACGGACTCTGTCGTCCAGGGTGCAGCACGGTCGAACCTCGTCTCGTCGATCCAGACGCGGATGAGTTCGGGCAACCCTCCGAGTACCTGGCAGGCATGGCCGGGCAAGAACCTCCTGCGATTCACCGCCGACCAGTACGGCGACCTCGAAGGAGACGTCTGGGACAGCGACCTCAAAGACAACTACCTCGAAGGCCCGAAACAGCAAGCACAGGTCGACGGTAAGTACGTCGCCGTGCCGTTGAACATCCACCGGATCAACAACCTGTTCTACAACACGTCTGTCGTCGAGGAAGCAGGTGTCGATCCGTCGTCGTTCTCGACGCCATCGGATGTCCTCGATGCGATGGAGACTGTCGCAAGCGAAACTGACGCGACGCCGCACGCCCACGCCAACGCCGCTTGGACGGCGGGACAGCTCTGGGAGACTGTGCTTCTCGCCCAGGCTGGTCAGAGTGGGTACAACGATTACATCAACGGTGAAGGAAGTCGATCGGCTGTCGAGTCGGCACTCGAAGCAGTCGACACGATGATCGATTACACGTTCGACGACGCGTCCTCGATCGGATTCCCGGAAGCGAGCACTCGTATGCAGAACGGCGAAGCGGCGTTCATGCATCAGGGCGACTGGGCCGCCGGTGGCTTCGGCGAAGACTTCGTCTACGGCGAAGACTGGGACCACGTGCCGTTCCCCGGCTCGGAGGGTCACTACGCGCTGAACATGGACTCGTTCCCGTTCCCGGCGGAAGCACCGAACCCAGAGGCGACGAAGGTATTCCTGAAGTACTGTGGCGGCACCGAAGCCCAGATCGCGTTCAACCGCGAGAAGGGGTCGATTCCGCCCCGCTCCGACGCGGACGTCTCTCAGTTGAACGAGTTCCAGCAGGACCAGTACGACAACTTCACCAACTCCGACGCCCAGCCGCCATCGATCCAGCACGGGCTGGCCGTCGTGCCGCCGGTACTGTCGAACTTCGGCGACGCGTTCAGTGACTTTATCTCCAACCGCGACGTCGGGAGCACGACTGACGCGCTAATGAACGCGTTCAACTGATCGCCCACACCTGATTTTTTATGCGCAAGATACTCAGAGCGGTCAAGCGACGCATACATCGCCGTCAACTCAGAAGCGACGGTGGCACGACAGACCAGCGGACGAAGTTCCTGAACCGCGATTCGGTGCGTTCGGCCCCGTTCTGGTTGCCACCGTTTCTGCTGGTGTTCCTGTTCGTCTACGGCGCGATTATCTGGAACTTCGTCATCTCGTTGACGAACGTCAGTAACAACCTCTCGACGATCGATTACTCGAACCTCGACTTCGAGAACTACGCGATCGCCTTCGACGGCGGGACGCCCTCGTGGGCTAGATTCGACGTCGGATCGTATATCAGTCCGATCTGGAACGCGGCCCAGAATACGATCGTCCTGATGGTCGCGTTCGCGGTCGTCTGTCTCGCACTCGGTCTCTGGCTCGCGATTCTGGTCGATCGGGACATCCGCTTCGAGAACACGTTCCGCACCATCTATCTGCTGCCCATGAGCCTCTCGTTCGTCGTGACCGCGAAGTTCTGGGCGTTCATGTACAACAGGGAGTACGGGCTCGTCAACGCTCTTTTCGAGGCCGTTGGTGCCGGCTCGGTCGAGATTATCCAGAACTCGACGCTACTGGGAGTGGAGTCGATCGCACTCGGGCCGATCGCGATCGGGAGCATCGGCATCCCGGTGAAGCTGGCAGCGATCGTATTTGCATTGATCTGGCAGTACAGCGGCTACGCCATGGTCGTCTACCTCGCAGGACTCCGTGCGATCCCGGACAGTCACTTCGAAGCCGCACGTGTCGACGGCGCGAGCACGATTCGAATGTACTGGCGAGTCATCATCCCACAGCTTCGGACGGCGACCGTCAGCGCGCTGGTCGTGTTGATGGTCTTCTCGCTGAAGGCCTTCGACTTCATCTACTCGCTGTACGGGTCGTACAACCCGGGATCGGCCGCGGACATTCTCGCGACCCGGATGGTCAGAGAAGCCTATCAGAACAGCCGATTCGCCTTCGCCTCGGCGATCGCGATCGTCCTGTTCGTGATGGCACTGTCAATCGTCGCGCCGTATCTCTACACCCAATACAGACGAGGTGACCTATGAGCTCAGACAGACCTGGACAGTCCGATAGCGGTATCCTCGGACGGTCGTGGAGTCGTATCGGACTCTACGCGTTCCTCCTCGGGATGGTGGTGTTCTATCTCATTCCGATCGAGACGGGACTCGCCACCTCTATCAAAAGGGCAGGTGACTTCACGGGCCGAAATCCGTATCTCCCGCCGTTACCCTGGGATGCGACCCTTGCCTCCTGGAGTGAAGGCTTCTTCAGCCTCCTCGATGGTCTCATCAACAGTCTCGTCCTCGTCGTCCCGGCGACGATCCTGTCGGGACTGCTGGGTAGTATGGCTGCCTACGGGCTGACGACCATCAGCTGGCGCGGACAGGTCGGTATCTACTCGCTGTTCGTCGCTGGAATCTTCATCCCGTACCAGGCAGTGCTCGTCCCGCTGACGGTGTTCTGGTACAACATCGTCCCGATTCAGGACTGGTGGCTCGAATCCGTCGCGAACGGGATCAGTGTCTTCGGTCTCTTCGAGATTCCGAGTACGTTCATGCTCCTCGGCTGGGAGCTTGGGTTCCAGCCGTATCACTGGCAGTTGATCTCGTTGATCATCACCCACACGGCCTACGGGATACCGATCTGTGCGCTGTTGTTCCGGGCACACTACAAGAAACTCCCCGACGAGATGGTCGAAGCCGCGCGGCTGGACGGTGCGTCGATCCGCCGGATCTACCGTCGGATCATCCTGCCGCTGTCGGTGCCGATGTTCGCCGTCGTGTTCATCTACCAGTTCACGCAGATCTGGAACGATCTGCTGTTCGCGCTGATCCTCGTCCAGAACAACGAAGCGGCGGTCGTCACCCAGCAGCTCGTGGATCTCGGCGCATCACAAGAAGGGGTCGACTACCCGCTACGAATGGCCGGCGCGTTCATCGCGGCGCTTCCGACGCTGCTGGTGTACGTCGTCTTCGGTGACAAGTTCGCGAAAGGAGTGGCAGCGTAAGATGAATACCCCTCTCAATTCAGGTGATCACTAATGGCAGAACTCACACTCGACTCGATAACGAAGATATTCACTGACGACGACGGGAGCGACATCGTCGCCGTCGACGACGTCAACGTCGACATCCCGGACGGCGAGTTCCTCGTACTGGTCGGCCCTTCGGGCTGTGGCAAATCGACGACCCTGCGGATGATCGCAGGTCTGGAAACTATCACAGAAGGCGAGATCCGACTGGGCGGCGAACGGATCAACGAACAGCCACCCGCGGATCGAGACATCGCGATGGTGTTCCAGAGCTACGCGCTCTATCCGCACATGACCGTCAAGCAGAACATGAGCTTCGGGCTGGAGGAATCGACGGAGATGCCCGACGAGAAGATCAGCGAAGTCGTCACCGAGACGGCTACGATGATGGGCATCGAGGACCTCCTCGATCGCAAACCCAGCGAACTCTCAGGCGGCCAGCAACAACGCGTCGCGCTCGGGCGGGCAATCGTCCGCGACCCCGAAGTCTTCCTGATGGACGAGCCACTCTCGAATCTCGACGCCAAACTCCGGTCGACGATGCGGACCGAACTCCAGCGTCTTCAGGAAGACCTGGGCGTGACGACCGTCTACGTGACTCACGACCAGACCGAGGCGATGACGATGAGCGATCGGATCGCCATCCTCAACGACGGCGTCCTCCAGCAGGTCGGGACGCCCCTGGAGTGTTATCACGAGCCGAACAACGAGTTCGTGGCCGGCTTCATCGGCGAGCCGTCGATGAACTTCTTCGAGATGGCCGTCGAGGACGACCAGCTCGTCACCGAACAGTTCACCTACCCGATCTCTGAGTCGGTCCGGTCGGAAGTCGACGGCCACGAACGCGTCATGCTCGGGATCCGACCGAGTGCGATCTCGGTGGAGGTCGGTGCGATGCCGGCCGACGATCACGACTTCGCGACGGTCGTCGACGTCGTCGAGCCGATGGGCGACGAGGAGAACGTCTATCTCGCGTTCGGCGACGAGCGCGGTGACAGTGTCGAGACGTTCGTCGCGACGGTCGGCGGGATGCAACGACTCGAAAGCGGCCAGTCGGTGGTCGCTCACATCCCCGAGTCGGCGATCCACCTCTTCGATACGGACGATGGAACGGCGCTGAAAAATCGGGACCTCGAAGACCTCGACGAACGGGATCCACACCTCCAGTAGCGCTACCGCTGCTCGACGGTCACGCCGTCGGCCGGTGTGATCTGATACGTTCGTGGCTCGCGTTCGGGGAACGTCTCCCTGTAGTCGTGTTCGACTGTTTCTGCAATCTCCTGGGCGTTCTGGCCGTCGACTGCGAGGACGACGGCCCCGCCCCAGCCAGCGCCACTGAGGCGCGCGCCGTAGGCCCCGTGTTCGACGGCTGTCTCGACGATGCAATCCAGTTCGGGCGTGCTTGCGTCGAAGTTCGCCGCCAGATCCTCGTGGGCCTCGACGAGGATGTCGCCGAATCGCTCGCTCTCTCCGTCTTCGAGTGCCGTCGCCGCCTGCCGGACGCGGGCGTTCTCGCGTACGACGTAGCCGAGACGCTTGGCGAGTTGGTCGTCTAGTTGGCTCAGCGCGGCCAGGTCCACGGCTGGGGAGTGCTCGACGCCGAGCGCTGCCAGTGCGGACTCGATCGTCGCACGGCGATCGTTGTACGGCGTGCTCGACAGCGATCGTTCGACACCGGAGTCGACGACGACGAACTCCAGATCGGCCGGGATCGGGATCCGGGCGAACGACTCCTCGCCCAAATCGACGAACAGCGCGTGATTCGATTTCGAGAGCGCGACGGAGAACTGGTCCATCAGCCCGCAGTCGACGCCGACGAAGTCGTTCTCGACTCGCTGGCCGAGGCGGGCGAGTTCTTCCCGTGAGAGGTCGAGATCGTAGGCCGCCCCCAGAAACGCCAGCACCGCGAGTTCCAGGCTCGCAGAGGAACTCAGTCCCGCGCCGATCGGCAGGTCGCCGTCGATCTCTCCCTCGAAACCGCCGGGATCGTAGCCCGACTCGTCGAGGACAGCGTAACAGCCGCGAACGTAGTCGGTCCAGTCCCCGACCGGTTCGGGATCGTCCAGTTCGAACGTCCGCGTCTCGCCCATCGCTCGCGAGGTGATCGTGACCGACTCTGCTGGCTCGGCGTCGAGCGTGGTCGCGAGATCGGTCGCGATCGGCATGGCGTAGCCGCCGCTGTAGTCGGTATGCTCGCCGATCAGATTCACGCGGCCCGGCGATCGCACGTGGTACATCGTACGGGTGAGTGGACTGCACGCGTGGTGAGTGTTGCGAAGGAGTCGCTAGAATTATCGGCCCGGGAACCCGAGTATCGGGTCGTGAACCGCCGCAGCATCGAGAACGATCACGGCCGCTACGTCCACCTCTACGAGTTCGACGGTCCGAGCGATCCGGGCGACGATGACTGACTACCCCCATTGCCACCATGACTGAACGCCGCTGGGACCCGTTCCAGCGCGAGTGGGTCGTCACCGCCACCCATCGCCAGGATCGGACCTTCAAACCTCCCAAAGACTACTGTCCGTTCTGCCCGACCGAGGCCGACGACGAGTACCCGACGGCCATCCCCGAGCCCGAGTACGACGTCGCCGTCGTCGAGAACGCGTTTCCCTCGCTCCAACCTGACCCGCCCGAACCCGCCGTTGAGAGTACGGACCTGTTCCGAAGCGCGCCCGCGAATGGGACCTGCGAGGTCGTCCTCTTCACCGACGATCACGACGCCGCGGCCTCGGCGTTCGATGTCGAGCGATTCCAGAAGCTCGCCCGTGTGTGGCAGGACCGGTACGTCTCACTCGGAGACCATCCCGACCACGAATACGTCTACATCTTCGAGAACCGCGGCGAGGAGATCGGCGTGACACTTGAGCATCCACACGGCCAGATCTACGCCTACCCGTTCGTCCCCCCGAAGATCGAACGTGAACTCGACGCGAGCGCGGCCCATCACGAGGAAAACGGCGCGTGTCTGTTCTGTGACGTCCTCGCCGCCGAGCGCAAGGACGGAAGCCGCCTCGTCAGTGAGACCGACCACTTTACTGCTATTGTTCCGTTCCAGGCCCGCTACGCCTACGAGATGCACGTCTACGCCGACGATCATCTCCCGTCGATCGCTGATTTCGAGGAGCGCCACCTCGACGATCTCGGTCGGATGCTCAAAGACATGATCGTACGCTACGACGGGCTGTTCGGCTTCGAATTGCCGTACGTGATGGCCGTGCATCAGGAACCGACGACAGCCGAGGGAGCGGCAGCCGCGCACTTCCACATCGAGTTCTATCCACCACACCGGACGGCTGAGAAACTCAAACATCTGGCCGGTAGCGAACGCGGGGCGGGAACGTACGTCAACAACAAGCTGGCCGAGGAGGCTGCGGCCGAGTTACGGTCGTGTATTGACTCGTCGTGATCGCCGCCGGACCGTCGGTCCGACCGGTACAGTACGTCGCTACGCCCACTCGTCCAGCGAGACGACGGCGTCCGATTCGAGCCGTTCGGACTCGTCGGCCCCTTCCAGAACGGCGTAGTCGCCTTCGATCGTGAGTATCGCGTGGCTCATATCTCAACGAACGATCCCGGAATAGGTAGAGACAGTACCAACACAGTTAGGGGTCGGAGTCAGGAGCCGATCAGACAGCGAGGAGCCACAGCCAGCCAGCCGTCTGACAGAGCGCGAGTGTGACCATCGCAGCGACTGACGGAAACGGAGATCGCTGGCGAGTGTACCGCCGAAATGCCCAGATAGCCACCACGAACGCTGGGATACTTGCGACTGTGACCAGTGTCGGGATGACAGTGCCCGTGAGCCCGAGAAGGGCGACCCCGGCGAGGACGGTCAGGCCTGCGTGGGCCTGCCGTAATCTCGTGGAGCCCCACCGCGTCGGGAGCGTCGACTTGCCGACCGCCGCGTCTGCCTCGCGATCTGGCCAGTGGGTCGCCAGCAGATTGACCAGGACGAGCAGGGTGAACGGAATCATCGCGAGTGCGACCGTTGGTGAGAGTGAGCCAGTCTGGCTCGCTGCCCCGTACAGCGGCAAGAGTAAACCACCAAGGGCGGCGTTTGTCACCTCGCCGAAACCACGCCAGACCAGCGCCAGGGGGCCGACGGAGTACTGCCAGCCGAGGACTGCGATCGACCCGAGTAATCCGAGTGTCACGAGGGTGAAGCCGTGAGCCACACAGAAAATCGCTGCCGTGACGCCGATGCCGAGTGTCGGCCAGGCCGCCCGCCAGGCGAATCGTCTGGGAAGTCCCGTCCGCTGGAGTGCTCCGCTGCCGCCCGAGAACGGCGTCCGTTCGGTCAGGCTGTCAGTCTGGTAGTCGGCGTACTCGTTGACGTAGTGGACCGAAACGGCGACGGGCAGCAAGGCTGTGAGACCGCCGAGCAGCGATAGCAGATCAAGCGAGACTGTCCGGAGTGCGATCAGGGCACCCAGCGTGTAGACGAGTACGATCAACGCCAACTGGGAGGGACGACTCATCGCACACAGTGCGTACACGCGACGGGACGACAGTTCCACACTGTCGGTATGGACGACACCGGGAAAAGCGCGTTGGGGCTGCCATCCTCCGTTACGACTCGCCCGAACCGAGTCGTTCGAGCCACGGCGTCACGTATCTGAATCCGTACAGCGTCAACACACCGAGGACGGCTCCCCAGACGACGTGATTGGCGAGCAGGTCGATGGAGAAGTTCGGAATCGTCGCCGGGAAATCAAGCAGTTGCAGCCAGGCCGGCGCGACGATGCTCGCGGCGAAGACCCAGAGTGCGATCCCCCACCCGACGCCGATAGTCGCGTACGCGGGGAGGGTGTCGTGGTAGCGGTCCGGTGTGATCGAGACGAATCCGACGAACGCGAAGCCGAAGACGACGCTGTGGAACTCGTGCGTGATCCAGCCGATGACGGGGCTCTGGACACCGTAGAAGACACCGATACCGCTGATCGATCCCCCCAAGGATTCCGAGACGAGCCCGTACGCGAGCCCGGCGATCAGCGAGACGGCCAGCGTGACGATCAGATGGGAGACCGAGGGCCGCAAGCCGGTCAGATCGGTCGGGCTCGGCCGCAGGCCCGTCTCGCTGGTCGTCGCACGCGGGAGGACGACGGTGACCGTCGTGCCGGCGTCGTCGACGCTCGTCTCGATCGAACCCTGGTAACTCTCGACGAGGAAGCGGACGACGTTGAGTCCGAATCCAGTGCCGGGATCGTCGAAGGAGTCGATGTCGCCGGTCTCGAGCAAACGCTGCTGGTCGTCGGGGAGTCCGGGGCCGTCGTCGGCGATACTGACGCGCACGGTCGAGGCCGTCTCGACGACCGAGACGTCGATCGACGCCGAGGCAGTCCCCGCGTGGGCTGCCGCGTTCTCCAGCAGATGGGTGAAGACTCGTTCGAGGCGGTCGGTGGCGCGCACTGACACCCCTTTGTCTGCCTCGACACTGATCTCCGCACCGGGATTCTGCTCGCGGACGGCCGTGACGCTGCGGTCGAGACAGCTACGCACGTCGGTCGCGCTAAGCTGGTGCTCGTTCGTTCGTGCAGTTCTAGTGAGATACTTCACCTCTTCGATCGTCTCGGCGATCGAGTCGGAGTGGCGATCGACCAGCGCGTCCGCGTCCCGTGGATCCTCGTCTTTGATTGCCGTGTAGCCACGGATCGCGGCGACGGCGTTGAGTACCTCGTGACGGAGGAATCGGTTCAGTACTTCGAGTCGGTCGGCCTGCCGGGCGAGTTCGGTGCGTTGCTGTCGGTTTCGTGCCGCGTACAACCCCGTCAGGGTGCCGCCGATACTGCCACCGATGAGGAAGTTCGACATGTATGCTCGCTCTCGTGCGGCTGCCAGATTCGACATTCCGTCGACGGCCGAGCCGACGAGCGTGAGCGTGACTAACACGAGCATCGTCCCGGCCCCGACGACACACCATAGTGCCGTGGTCCGCACTAGCGCCGCGTCGACATCTGCGACTGTCAGCGCGACGCCGAACGCGGCGAGACCGAGTCCGAGCAACAGCGGGACGACTCCGGCGAGGTAGAACCGGAATGGGTCCTCGTAGATCGCGAGCGTGACAGTGAATCGCGTCAGAAAGAATCCCACGCCAGCGATCACGAGACCGCTGTAGTTGATCCGGGACCCCATCAGTCGTCCATACATTGGTGTATTGGACAATAAAGACACAGGTCCACGTGAAGAGACCTGTCGACGGTGGCACGGCTGCGCGTGTATGCGCAGCCAGTCCGGCCGGGAGACGTGACCTGTCGACGGCGGCCCGCGAGCACGTTCACGTGCGAGTAGTCCAGCCGGGAGACGTGACCTGTCAACGGCGGCCCGCGAGCGATTTTATGCGCGAGTAGTCCAGCCGGGAGACGTGACCTGTCGACGGCCGTCTCGCGAGCAGTTTCGTCTGGGCGACGTCGTGAACCGGGGGCTGGTTTGATATGTGAGGCCGCCGAGCACACGCGTATGCCCGAGGACAACCCCCTCAGCATGGCCTTCGAGGTACAGCGCCGGGCGATCGAACAGAGCAACGAGGCTTTCAAGCGCAGTCTCCAGTTCCAGAAACAGCTTTCGGAGTCACTCGTTGGCGGCCTCGAAAGCGGTGCCGAGGCCCAGCAACGCAGCGCCGAGATGACCCGCGACGCGATGCACTCCCAACTGGATATGATCGAATCCACGGTTCCCGGGTCGGTCGCGGGCATCGAGCAGGTCAGAGAGGCGATCGACGAGCAGTTCGACGCCGTCGAACAGGCCGGCGAACAGGCCCTGGAGATGACCGAAGAGGGGATCGAGAACGCCGAAGAGGCCACCGAGGCCTACGTCGATTCGCTCGACGAGCAGCTGTCGGCACTGCTGGACGCCCACGCAGATCTGGAGGCCCAGACCGGACAATTTCTCGACCAGACCGAGTCACAGCTCGAACAGCTCCGCGAACAGAGTCAGGCCCAGGTCGACGAACAGATCGAACAGCTGCTGGAACGCATCGAGTCACTCCGCTCGGAGATCGAATCCTGAGTTCGGCCACTCATTTATAAATGGGTGACGAACATGTTCACCCGATTCCCGATCCGCTGGAATGTGCTGGACCCCCTATATGAGGGGGCTTCAAATGCTCGGGTGTAATGACCGATCGCATCGGCGCGCCCGGAACGGGACTGTCTCGACGAGAATTTATCGCAGCGACTGGGACCACCGGAGCACTCGCTGCCGCAGGCTGTGCAGCACCGGCCAGCAGCGTCGACGACACCGGTAGGACCGAGAATCTCAGCGCTGCCCAGCAAAGCGATCTCCCGACGACGAGTCCGCCCGAAGTCGTGCAGGTCGACGAGCAAGGCAACCAGGTGACGCTCGGGACGCAGCCGGCCGTCCACCAGGCCCATCCGCTAGAGACGATGGGCGGGCCGGTCGAACTCCCACGAGTGTGGGCCTTCCAGGCCGACGACGGCCCCCTCAGCGTCCCGGCACCGATCCTGCGGACGACCGAGGGCGAAGACATGGAAGTGACGCTGGACAACACCAACGGCCAGCGGCCACACACCGTTCACTTCCACGGCGTCACCAAGCAGTGGAAAGA
Organism: Halapricum salinum; assembly: GCF_004799665.1. Taxonomy (NCBI): domain Archaea; kingdom Methanobacteriati; phylum Methanobacteriota; class Halobacteria; order Halobacteriales; family Haloarculaceae; genus Halapricum; species Halapricum salinum. Next base: position 3,126,407 of record NZ_CP031310.1, on the reverse strand, counting down.
CGACGGCGTCCCGACGACGACGGGAATCACCGTCGAACCTGGCGAGAAACACACCTACGAAATCCCGGCGAACGTCCCCGGAACCCACCTCTATCACTGCCACTTCCAAACCCATCGTCACATCGACATGGGTATGTACGGCATCTTCCGAGTCGATCCCAAGGACTACGAGCCGGCCGACAAGGAGTACTTCATGACGGTCAAGGAGTGGGACTCCCGGCTCAACAAGATGATGGCCGGCCAGGACGCCAGCTACTCGCCGCGCGACCGCCAGCCCGACGTCTTCACCGTCAACGGAAAGGTCGCACCACGGACGCTCCACCCCGAGGATGGATCACCGTTGATCGTCGAACAGGGCGATACCGTCCGGGTGCACTTCGTCAACGGCGGGTACATGAGTCACCCGCTGCACATTCACAACCACCGCTTCGAGCGTGTCGAGAAAGACGGCGGCGTGATTCCGGAGGCGGCACGCCACGAGATGGACGTGACCAACGTCGCGCCCGCCGAACGCCACACCATCGAGTTCGAGGCCGACGCCGACCCCGGGATCTACCTCATGCACTGCCACAAGGTCAACCACGTCATGAACGGCAATTTCTACCCTGGCGGGATGCTGACCGGCGTCGTCTACAAGGAAGTCATGGACACCGACATCTTCGCGAACCTGATGGAATACGCGGGATACGAGGTGTGAGACATGGGTCAGAACAGAGGGGTGAGTCGGCGAACGGTTCTCAGCGGCGTCGCAGGTGCCGCTGGTGCGGCGGCACTGGCCGGCGTTCCCACGGCCGCGGCCAAACCGAGCTTCGACGGTTATCTGGACAACGCCGGCAACTACGACGATCTCGTCGACAAGACTGGCCAGAACGAGGTGACAATCGAGGTCGGCGTCTCGGCTAACAACGGCCCGAACGGCTTCGGTCCCGCGGCGGTCCGGGTCGATCCCGGAACCACTGTCGTCTGGGAGTGGACCGGCGACGGCACACACAACGTCGTCGCCGAAGACGGCTCCTTCGAGAGCGAGTACGCCAGCGAAGCCGGACACACTTTCGAGCAGACCGTCGAGTCTGAAGGGGTCGTCAAGTACTACTGCAACCCACACAAGGTGATGGGGATGAAAGGCGTCGTCGTGGTCGGCGAACCCGGCGTCGGCGGCGGCGGTGGCGACGAATCCGACCGGCAGACGAGTGGTCCCGATTACGGCGACTGGTTCGCGAAGACGGGCAACTTCGAGCGGACCGTCGACCAGACTGGTCAGGACGAGGTGACAATCGAGGTCGGCGCTGGCGGGAACAAGGGCCCCTACGCGTTCGGCCCGGCAGCGGTCCGGGTCGACCCCGGGACGACGATCGTCTGGGAGTGGACTGGCGCAGGTGGGACTCACAACGTCGTCGCTGAAGACGGCTCCTTCGAGAGCGAACTCACCGGCGAAGCTGGTCACACCTTCGAGTTCACCGCAGAGTCGGGGACGTACAAGTACGCCTGCACTCCGCACACGGAGATGGGGATGCGCGGTGCGGTCGTCGTCGGCGGCGGAGACGGGCAGACGCGTCGGGGCTCCGGCCGACTGCTCGCGATCGGCGGCGGGGTCGGTCTCACTGGTGCGATCTTCGGCCTCTTCGGCGCTGGCGTCCGTGAGAAGACTGGCCGGCGCGACTGATCGATCCATTTCTATTCGTGAGAATGGGACCCAAACACTCTACATAGCGCATTATAGATTGATGGTAATGATGGCAAGAGGTTTGGCTCATCACAGACCGTCTTTCGATGGGGTATTCGGGCTTCACAATCGGGGTGAAAGCCGTGCACGTTGACGCTGATTCGCTCGAACAGTTGAACCTCCGTACCCGGGACGGGGCTGAACGAGCCGGGCGCGCGCTGGCCGAGGCCGTCGATACGGAGACGCAAATTGGCGCGACGAAGATCACCATCGCCAGCCAGGGTGATCTGGTCGCGGAGCTCATAACGGCCGGCGAGGAGTGTCTTGAGTTCGAACTCCGGGGTCCACTGTCGGGGACGGCGATCCTGGCGTTCGACGAGCCAGCGCAAGCGTTGATCGGGGAGGCGATGGCCGAACGCGGCGGGCTCGAAAGCCTGGCCGCGGAGTTGCTCGACGCCTTTGTCGACGAGTGGGAGGCCCACGTCGGCGGGACACTCTCGGTCGAAGCGGCGACCTATATCCCGGATCCCGCTACACACGACTTTGGTTTCGAGACGATTAGCGACGAAACCGAGAGCGCGCCGCTGTTCCAGGGCCGGATCGAGGCCGTCGGCGGTGATGGTCGGGTCAAACTACATCTCCTGCCGGATGCCACGTCACTGGAGACACTGTTGAGCGTCGACGAGAGCGACGGTGACAGTTTGGATGTCACCGACGACTTCGACGCTGACGAGAATGCCGGGGCCAGCCAAGACGATGGCTTCGCTGGAACGCTCGACGATTCCGAGCCGGAGGGAGCATTCGGGATGGGCGACAGCAACGGGGATGGCGGGCTGTTCGACGACGCCGAAGAGGAGACACCACCGCTCCCACTCGACAAGCTCTCGGTGTTCAGCGACCTAACGCGCGCCGGGACGCACGCCGCAGCCGAGCGCGTCACGATGATGACCGGGATCGAGACCGAGACGGAGATCGCCGGGATCAGCTTCACGCCGATCGACGACATCTCGGCGGATCTCGGCGGGAAGACCTACGTCGGGACGACCACAGAGTTCGAGGGAACGCCCAGCGGCCACCTCGTGATCATGTTCCCCGAAGACGGCGCGAAACGGATCGCCGAGGCCATGATGCCTTCGATCCCCGACGGCGAGGGGCTGACGCCGATGCACGAGAGCGCGCTCGAAGAGTTGGGCAACATCATGACCTCGGGGTTCATCGACGGCTGGGCGAACGTCCTCCAGACGAGCGTCGATCACACGCCACCCGAATTTTCCGACGACATGGAACTCACGCTATTAGAGGTCGTCACCGACCAGCTCGGGCCGTTCCAGACCCACGCCTACACGATCGAGTCGCGGATCACAACCGACTCGGTCGCGTTCGACTGTGAGATTCACGCCCTCCCCAACGAAGCCCAGCTGAGCGCGGCGCTGGACGATCTACTCGTCGCGCGAGCCGACCAGGTCGAGGCCGACCCGGAAGACGTCTTCTGAGAAGCGAGTCGGTTGCCAGCCAGTCAGTGGCTGTGGCCGGTGAGTTCACCGAACGTCGCGCCGAAGCGCTCCTCGAACAGCTCCATGATCTTGTCTTCGGCGTCGACGAGTTCTTCCGGCGCGTCGCCCTGGCCGTGGTGGATCGCGCCGTGAACACGCTGGGCCAGCCCGAACATGGCGATGTCGCCGACGATCTCCGGCGGCGTCTCGTCCTCCTCTTCCCGAAGCATCGCGAGCAGCGAGGTCGGGACTGTCAGCTCGTCTTCTGTGCCGTCGTCGGCTTCGATCGTGAGCGTCACTGTCTCTGCCATGCACACGTCTTTTCGCCGGGCCCATATGCAACTGTCGGGTTCGTGTGCCCGAGCGGTCGGCGAGGGAAACGTCGCTACTGACGGCAACCTGTTGTGAGACGGCGGGTTCGCGTTAGTCGTCGGCTTCGGCGGCCGCGTCGGCGTCGGCTTCAGTCGTGGCCGACTCTCTCGATTCGAGGTACTCGTCGGCGTCGATGGCGGCCTTACAGCCCATTCCCCCAGCGGTCACGGCTTGCTGGTAGTGAAAGTCGACGACGTCGCCGGCGCCGAAGATTCCCTCGACGCCGGTCTCGGTCTGGCCGCCACCTTTGCCGCCCTCGGTCTGGATGTAGCCGGCGTCGTCGAGTTCGACAGCCGTGCCTTCGAGATATTCGGTATTGGGCGTGTGACCGATCGCGAGGAAGACTGCACCGACGTCGAGGTCGAAGTGCTCGACCTCTTCTGCCTGCTCGGTATCGAGTTTCTCGGTGGGATGGCCGTCGGGATGACGCACGAGCGAGGCACTCTCGATGCCGTCCTCCCGGGTGCCGTTGATCTCGACGGCTTCCGTGTTTTTCAGGATCTCGACGTCGCCAGCGTCGACTTTCTCCATGATGCGGTCGACCCAGTAGTCCTCGGCGCGGAACTGCTCGCGGCGGTGGGCGATGTAGACGGTGTCTGCGAACTTCGTCAGGAAGTTGGCTTCCTCCATGGCAGCGTCACCACCGCCGACGACGAGCATGTCCTCGCCGCGGAAGAACGCACCGTCACAGGTCGCACACGTCGAGACGCCGTACCCCATCAGCTCGTCCTCGCCAGGAATACCCAGCGTCCGCGCGCTCGCCCCCGAGGCCGCGACGAAGGCGTCTGCGGTCAGCGTCGAACCGTTCGAGAGCTGGATCTCCAGGGGGTCGGCGTCGTCGTCGATGGCTTCGACGACGCCGTTCTCGATCTCGGCCCCGAACTTCTCTGCCTGTGCTTTCATGTTGTTGATCAGGTCGGGACCGCTGATCCCTCCGGGAAGCCCGGATAGTTGTCGACTTCGGTCGTCAGCGTCAGCTGGCCACCGGGTTCGTCGCCTTCCAGGACGAGTGGTTCGTTGTTCGCTCGGGCAGCGTAGATGGCGGCTGTCAGGCCGGCGATGCCGGACCCGGCGATGACGAGTCGGTGGTGCTCGGCGTCTTCACTCATGATCCGAGATACTGCCGCGCGTCGTTTGTACCTTGCGCTGTCGGGTAGAACGAGTGGTGGAGTGCGACGCGATCAGGGGGTACGTTCCTTCGAGTGTCGCCTCCGCGAGGACGTGCCGTTGACGCTCTCCTCGGCGTCGATAGCGCTCCACTCCTGGGGAATCTCGGCTTGTGCCGTGGGGATGTTCCAGACGACCCAGTGGTCCCAGACCTTCCCCGCTGTGTCGACGATCATCGCGAGCGTCTCGGCGTCGTTCGGGACGCCTGCAAACCGGAACGGTGGGTTCACGTTCCGCTCGGTGTAGCCGTACTCGTCGGGTATCGGTTCCCATTCCCTGAACGCCGGACTGGATACCGTAAGCTGTGACATCGGTTTCCCTGCGCGACCCCGCGCGGCTCGTCCTGCCTTCGCCTCGAGTGACAACCACACTGGCACGGCTCGACAGTCACGAGTCACGGCAAGCGTCGCGCTGTAGCGACGGCATCGAGTGCCAGTATATAAAAGATGGGTCCGCGAAATAGCGTTAGGCCGACCGGACGACTACTCGTCGTCGGTGTCCGGCATGGTGGCGTCGCCGGAGCCGGGGCCGGTCGGGAAGTAGAACTCGTGTTCGGACTCGGTCTCGAAGCGGTCGAGAACTTCTCGCAGCGGGCGGGCGTACCGCGAGAGGTCTTCGGCGCGCTGGGTGACCTCGTTGAGTTCGGCGGCCTGTTCTTCGGCGGCGCCGGCGACGTTCTCGGCTTCGGCCATGGTCTCCTCGCTGAGCTCGGTCAGGTCGCTCAGCATGGTCGCAATCTCCTCGATCCGGTCGAGGGATTCGCCGAAGTCGACGTCGTTCTCGGCGGCGAACTGTTCGAGGTCGTCGGCGATCTCGTCCATCGTCCCGGAGATCTCCTGGAGACGCTCTTTCTGGTCGTAGGCGTCGTCGGAGATCTTCTGGATGGAGTCGGCGACCTGCTCGGAGGCGTCCCGGACGCTCTCTGAGGAGGTCTGGACGACCTCGCCGGCCGTTTCGACCTCGTCGGCGAAGCTCTTGAGCTGGCCGGTGGTCTTTTCGAGTTCGTCGATCATCTCGTTGAACTCGTTGGCGATACGATCCATCGCCTCGTTCTCTCCGTCGGGATCCATCCGCTGGGTCAGATCTCCGGAGGCACACTGCTGCATGATTTCGGCGTACTCGTCGGCCTTCTCCTGGAGATAGTTGGACATCTCCATCGCCTCCGCGCGGGAGACTTCGGCTTCCTTGCGGGCCTGCTCGGCCTCTTCGATCTGCTGTTTCAGTGCGTCGCGCATGTTGGCGAAGCCCTGATACAGCCGGCCGATCTGGTCGTCACGCGGCGAGTACAGATCGACGTCGAGGTTGCCTTCCTCCATCTCCTCGGCTTTGCCTTTCAGGCGGTCGATCGCTTTGGCCGTGTTGCGTCCGAGGACGATCCCGAACACGCCGATGAACAGAATCCCGACGAACGTCGCGATCAACTGCTGGTTGGCGACCGACTCGACCTGACCGTAGGCAGTGTTCTGATTCTGGTGAACCAGCACGACCCAGTCGACAGACTGCCCGATTCCGGCGGAGGAGATCGTCGGCACCTTCGAGGACGCGACGAGGTAGTTCTCGCCACGCAGGTTGTACTCGCCGACCCGGTTGTTCGCTTCGCCACTCAGTACGCCACTCCCTTTGTTGGGTGCCAGCTGGACGACCGATTCGCCGTTGCCGGCCCCACGCGCGTCGGTGATCGGCTGACCCCAGACGCTGTCGGAGTAGTTCTGGAGCAACAGCTGGGTCGTCCCACTGTGTTCCATGAGGATTCGGTTCTGGCCGTCGACGACCATCGTGACGCCGTCCTGCCCCGTCTGGCTGAGGCTCTGGGTGGCGAAGTCCGTCGGCGAGATCGTGTACACGATCGCGTGCTGATTTTCGTCATCGTCTCGAATCGGGCTGATGAACGCGATCCGAACCGTTCCTCGCTGGTCGACGTACGCTTCCGACCGGACGACTCCCTGACCGATCTCGACGCCATCCAACGAAACTGCCAGTGAGTCGTTCAATTCACTGAACGACGTGTTGTCGTAGGCGTCCCGGCTACTCCGGACGATCTCTCCGTTCGTCACGTCCGCGTAGTGGACGACGGGACCGGTCCCGCCCCACGTATTCCCTTCGTTCCGTTCGTCGAAGAGATAGCCGTCTATCCTCGATACGTTCGCACTGGTCATGATCGGCATCCGGCTCAACTGCGTCGCCTCGCGGCTGTTCTCCCGGATCCAGCTATTGACGTTGTTCGCGTCCTGTAACGCGATGCTCCCGTACTGTTCGTTGACTTCGTCCCGGAACTCGTCTTTGACCAGTTCCGACCCGACGAAGCCGACGGCACCGACTGCCAGGCCCAATATCAACAGCGCAATCCCGAACTTGATCGCGAAACTGCGCCGGATGAAGCCGGGCGTGATCTTTCGAACGACGCCCATCGGCCCGCCGCCTCTCGATTCGTCTCCTGTGTCACTCGATTCGTCAGTACTCATATATGTGTGGTCCGTCTGTCTCGCTTCCCGTCTGTGCGCCCACGCCCGATGTTTTCGCTCACGGTTCGTCCGAACATTGCCACGGTTTTACATGCAGTTGTGTTACGTATCGTTACATAAGTGTTGTGAGTCCGTAGAGCCGATCGGGCTCGGAGGGGGTTTCTTCTTGCCCCGATACAGGCCCGAAAGAAGTTCCTCCACGAACGCACCATTGCCCGTCGATTTACTCGGTCGACTTATAAAGGTTTGCGGCAGAGTATCGCTTCTGTGAATCGGCACCCGTCCGGAGCGCCGTCGTTTATATACTCGCGGCGTGTGACCCGGAGACATGGTCGAGGTAGTCACGTTCGGCGAGGCGATGCTCAGGCTCTCACCACCGGCCGACGGTCGGCTGGAGACGACGCCACAGTTCGACGTCACCGTCGGGGGCTCGGAGAGCAACGTCGCAGCCCTTGCAAGTCGACTGGGTCGGGACGCGATCTGGTTGTCGAAACTTCCCGACGATCCTCTCGGGCGACGCGTCGCGGGTCAACTTCGTCGTGACGGTGTCGAGCCAGTAGTCTGCTGGAGCGACGAGGGTCGCGTCGGGACGTACTACCTCGAATCGGGCGATCCACCGAGGGGGACAGACGTCGTCTACGACCGGGCCGGCTCGGCAGTGACCACCGTCCAGCCCGGCGACCTCGACACCGAGACTGTCGAATCGGCCGAGGTCTTTCACACCTCGGGGATCACGCCTGCCCTGTCGGACGCGACCGCGCAGACGACGGCCCAGCTGTTATCGATCGCTTCTCAGTCGGGAACCACGGTGAGTTTCGACCTGAACTATCGCTCGAAACTCTGGTCGCACGCGGAAGCCCGCGACACGCTCGAACCACTACTCGCGGACGTCGATCTGTTGTTCGCGCCGCGGCGCGACACCGAGTCGATCCTCGGAATCGACGCCGCGGCCCAGGAGATGGCGCGCCACCTCGCCGGGACTTACGGAATCGAGACGGTAGTCGTCACGATGGGCGGTGACGGAGCGCTTGCACTCCACGAGGGAGAGTGCTACGAGCAGTCGGTCTATCCAGCTTCGGATCGGCGGCCGATCGGGACCGGTGACGCCTTCGTCGGTGGGTTTCTTGCGGCCCTCGTCGAGACAGACGACCTCGACACGGCGCTCTCGTGGGGTGCGGCGGCGGCCGCTCTCAAACGATCGATTCCGGGCGACATCGCGACTATCACCCCGGACGAAGTGCGGGAAGTCATCGATGGGGCCACACCTGACATCTCTCGATGAGGTGGGTTCGAGGAGGGAGGACTCGGTGTGGACACGAACGGTGTAAATTTTGCCGGAATGTGTGAATAGGTGTCCCACCACAGGTCCAGCGCGCTCTGACAAGCTTCATATCCCAGGCGGGCACAGTTCGGGACATGATAGACGACGCCAGCAAACACTCACCTTCGGTCGCGGGAGGGCGATAAGATGCGGAACGCCAAGATCGTCTGTACACTGGGCCCAGCGTCCGATTCCCGCGAGGACATCGCAGCGCTCGCCGAGGCAGGCATGTCCGTCGCGCGACTCAACGCCAGTCACGGAACGCCCGAGCACCGACGCGACGTGATCGACCGGATCAGGGCAGTCGACGAATCACACGACGAGCCAGTTGCAGTCCTGCACGACCTCCCCGGTCCGGAAGTTCGGACCGCGGATATCGAGGAACCGATCGAGCTCGCGGCTGAGTCGCGGATCCGCTATTACAAAGGCGACGACGCGAGCCCGGAAGCGGTCGGCCTCTCGCTCGACATCTCGGCGGTGGAACCCGGCGACAAGGTGTTGCTGGACGACGGACGGATCGAGACCACAGTCGAGGAAGTCGACGGAAGCGACGTGTACGCCCGCGTCGAAAACGGCGGAACGCTGTCGGCCCGAAAAGGCGTCAACGTCCCCGGCGTCGAGCTGGATCTGCCGGTGATTCCGGCCCGTGACCAGCGCGAGATCGAGGTCGCCGCCGAGAAAGACGTCGACTTCGTCGCGGCGTCGTTCGTCGGGACGGCTCGGACATCCGCGAGATCGACGACGCACTCACCGAACTGGGCGCGGACATCCCGATCGTCGCGAAGATCGAGCGCGCGGGGGCTGTCGAAAACCTTGAAGACATCATGGACGCGGCCTACGGGATCATGGTAGCGCGCGGGGACCTCGGTGTGGAGCTTCCGCTCGAACGGGTGCCGATCATCCAGAAGCAGATCATTCGCAAGTGCAACCAGGCCGGCGTGCCGGTCATCACGGCCACCGAGATGCTCGATTCGATGGTCGAGGCTCGGCGGCCGACCCGCGCGGAGGCCTCGGACGTCGCCAACGCCGTCCTCGACGGGACCGACGCGGTCATGCTCTCGGCGGAGACGGCCATCGGTGACCATCCCCCGAGAGTCGTCTCGACGATGGCCCGGATCGTCGAGGAAGTCGAAAAAAGCGAGGAGTACGAAGAGTTGCGCGAACAGCGGATCCCGGAAGCCGACGACACGCAGGCGGACGCGCTGGCCCACGCCGCGCGGTTCCTCGCCGAGGACATCGGCGCGAAAGCTATCGTCGCCGCCAGCGAATCCGGCTACTCGGCGCTGAAAGCCGCGAAGTTCCGACCCGGCATCCCCATCATCGCCTCGACGCCGAACGACCGCGTTCGACGACAGCTCGCGCTCTCGTGGGGGATTCACCCGACTTCTGCACCGTACACGACCGGCGGCGCTGACGCGATCATCCAGAATTCCGTCCAGTCGGCGCTGGATACGAACATCGCCCGCAACGGCGACACGCTCGTCGTCGTCTCCGGGATGATGACCGAACTCGACGGGATCGGGACCTCGAATATGCTCAAGGTCCACGTCGCCGCCGAGACCATCGTCTCCGGGACGACAGTGGTCGAGGGGCTCGTCACTGGCGACCTTCACCGACTCGAAGACGGCGATCTCTCGGAAGCACCTGAGGGGTCGATCGTCGCCGTGCCGGCCGACTACGACGGCGAACTCGTCGGCGACGCCGACGGAATCAGAGGAATCGTCGACGGCCACAGCGGAACGAAAAGCCACGCGGCCGTTCTCGCGCGCGAATTCGACCTTCCGATGATCTCGAACGCGACGCTCCCGGATGCTGTCGAAGACGGCGCCGTCGTGACGCTGGACGCCGAGCGAGGCGTCCTCTATCGCGACGCCGTCGGCGCGCAGCGACTCTAGACGGCGAAACACGTATTTTCTCTCCGGGAGTGTTCCCGGCAATGGGCGTCATCGAAGTCTCGGACCTCTCGAAACACTACGGCGACGTGCGCGCAGTGGATGGGGTCAGTTTCACCGTCGACGCGGGCGAGGTATTCGGCTTTCTGGGCCCCAACGGTGCGGGCAAGACGACGACTATCCGAACACTGCTCGGTTTTCTGGAACCGACGGACGGATCTGGGACGGTTCTGGGCTCGGATTGTACGGACGAGCCGGCGATGATCGAGGCCAAACGGTCGATCGGATACTTGCCAGCCAATCCCGCGTTCGAGGAGAGCGCGACCGGCCGGGAGATTCTGGACCTCCATGGATCGATCAAAGGCGAGTCTCGGCGTGCGGAGTTACTCGAACTGTTCGATCCACCGCTGGATCGCCGTGTTCGGGAGTACTCTTCGGGAAACAAACAGAAGCTCGGGATCATCCAGTCGTTCATGCACGACCCCGAACTGGTCGTGATGGACGAACCCACGAGTGGACTCGATCCGCTGATGCAACAGCGGTTCAACGAGTTCGTCCGCGAAGAGCGTGATCGAGGGACGACGGTCTTTTTTTCCTCGCACGTCCTCAGCGAGGTCCGCCGGGTCTGTGACAGGGTCGCGATACTCCGGAACGGGAAACTCGTCACGACGGAGAAAATCGAATCACTGCTCGATCGCAGCGGGAAGTTCGTCCACGCCCGGATCCGGGGCCGGGTCGGTGCCGACGCCTTCGATGGCAGCGCAGTCCACGACCTCGAACGAGTGGTCGTCGACGATGAGGATGGTGACAGAGATGCGATCGACGGGGCGGACGGCGGTGAGTTGGCGACCGTGACCGAAGTCCGATTCACCTACACCGGCGACGTCAACGACCTCCTGACGTCACTGGCGAATCACGACCTGCTGGATCTCGACATCGAGGAAGCGCCGCTCGAAGAGGTCTTCATGCGTTTTTACGGGGCAGAGGATGGATCGACTGCGGAAGAGAGAGGTGACGCCGATGTTTGAACTCGCCCGCTACGAGGCGCGCCGACGGCTTCGAGGGGCACTGTATCTCAGCGTCGGATTATCACTGTTGGCGGGGATGTACATCGGGACGTTCCCGTCGATCGCGACCGACATCGACCTCGACGAGTTCATCGAGCAGATGCCGGAGATCTTCAAGGAACTGTTCAACCTCGCGACGATGAACACGATCGAGGGCTTTCTCGCTGCGGAGCTGTACTCGATCGGCTGGACCCTGCTGCTGGGACTGTACGTCGCCTACAGCGCGGCGTCGCTGATCGCCGAGGACGTCGACCGAGAGCGGATGGACATCCTGCTGTCGCTACCGATCTCGCGCGCCCGACTGCTCGGCGAGAAGTTCCTCGCATTAGGCGTCCCGATCGTCGTCGTAAACGTCGTCGTACCGGTCGTCGTCTTCGCGGGGACTGCGGCTATCGGCTACCCGATCGATCCGGTGAATCTGGCCATCGTCCACGCACTCTCGATCCCGTATCTACTGGCGTGCGGGGGAATCGGGATCGTCCTGTCAGTGTTGGTCGATCGGGCGACGATCGCCCAGCGCGGTTCGCTGGTACTGTTGTTCGGACTCTTTTTGTTCGAGTCGCTGACGGTCGTCGCCGGCTACGACTGGCTGGGATCGATCGCGCCGATGCGATATTTCAACCCCACAGACGTACTCGTCGAGAGCAGCTACGACCTGCTCGGTGGTGTGGTCCTGTTGGTCGGAGCAATCGCACTCGTCGCCGCCAGCGCGGTGTACTTCCGCAGGCGAGACATCGAGTGATCGAGCGTCCTCACTCGCTGATAATCACGGCGAGGTATTTACTCTCGACACCACAATGGATGTGTATGGACGTCTCGTCCGGCCGGGGCGTGAGGTGATCTCGCTTCGATGAGCCAGAACGACGACGACCCCACGTCAGCGCCTCACTTCGATCGTCCACCACTGACGTTCACTGACTACGACGATCGCGAGATAGCGATTCGAGCGGGTTTCACACCCGAGGCGCTCGGGGATATGTACGCTGATTTCGCACCTGATAGCCGTGCGCAGGGTCTCCCCCCGATGGGTGAGCGGCGGATCGGCGAGTGGCTCGACGTCCTCGAAGACGGTGTGAACGTCGTTGCTTTCCACGAGAACAGGGCCGACGGCGATCCCGTCGCCGTCGGCCACGCCTGTCTGCTCGACTGTGGCGACGGAACGTCCGAACTGACGATCTTCGTCCACCACGACTACCAGCTCGCGGGGATCGGCTCACGGCTCATCCGCGGACTGCTCGGCGAGGGGCAGGCCCGGGGTGTCGAGCGGGTGTGGCTCACCGTGGAGCGCTCGAACCACGTGGCCATGAACCTCTATCGATCCGTCGGGTTCGAGACATCGAGTGCGGCCGGGATCGAACACGAGATGGAACTTCCATTGGGCTAGCGCCGTGCCGGTCGCAACGTATCACCGCCGACCGCTGTTGGAACCCCGTTGGCCACCCGAATCGATATCCGATGCCGTCCGGCGCTTGCCGAGGTTCGACTGGCGCTTGCCGGAGTTGGACTGGCGCTTCTGTCTCGGATGGCGATTGGCCTGTGCCCTGGCCGCACGCTGCTCCTGTAACTTATCGTCGACGACGCTCCCGACCTGATGGAACAACAGGACTGTCATGATGAACGGCCAACCCAGGACGACTAACGCACCGAACAGAAGTCCGCCCCCCTCCGCGCCGCCGTCGATCATCGTCGCTGTGATCAAAAACAGGATCACGCCGACGAGGACTGCCTTGAAGTAATACGCTATGGCATGGCTTGTCGCACTTACCATGCCAGTACAGTACTATCAATCAATAGTAAATCCATTGCATGTTTGCATTCCTGTTAGTGTCGAATACAATCTCCTGTGCTGACTAGTTCGATATGGCTGGTTTGCAATGGGTGTCTGGAGGTCGGAAGGTCTCAGAGGTTTCGCGCGAGCATCACTTCGTCGACGTAGGCCTCCTCGATCTTGTAGTGGTCCTCCCGGACAGCCTCGATTTCCCAGTCGTGGGTTTCCAGAAATTCGATGGCGTCTTGATTGGTCGCTGGGACGCTCTGATAAATTTTCTCGTAGCCCTGTGTCGCGCCCCACTCGATACCGCGTTCGAGGAGGTGGCTGCCGATACCGTGGCCGCGGTACTCATCGAGGACGCCGACGGTCAACTCGGCGGTGTGACTGAGTTTGTCGGTTTCTGGGTGTTTGATGTGGACCCAACCCACGACCTCGTCGCTGACGGTCGCGACGAAGAACATCCGCGATTCGACCTCGTTGTGCCGCAAGAGGACGCCCTCGCTGTCGAGAATGTCCGCGACGGTCTCGGCGTCGACGTAGGTCTTCGATTCGACGGCCTGGCGAATCGCACCGACGAGCCCCGTCAGGTCCTCCTGTCGAGCCTGGCGGATCGTGAACTCGACGTCGTCCTCGCTGAACTCCTCCTCGACGTCGGCCTCGTAGGCCACGCGCAGATCTCCCTGCCCGCCCTCTTCGAGAATACCGTCGCGTTTGAGGATCGCGACGTGATGGCCGAACGCTCGTGGGTCCATGTGCAACGATTGTCTGAGGTCTTCCGGGTCGGCTGTCCCTGCCCGCTCGACGTACCTGTAGATGTCCTCGCGATCCCTGTGGCCGAATTCGAAGTCGTCGGTGAGTTCCATGCGGGTAGGTATCACACCCCGATACTTAACGGTTCTTCAACGCCACCGACCGGAACGTCAATAGTTCCCACAGTTTCGCTCCAGAGCCGTCATAGGAACGTACTCACCCTGAGGACGCGAACGGTGTGGTGTTCCGTCTTCCTATGACTTTCAACGCCAGTCGAACACTCCCACCGTATTTCGATTCGCTGGAGGTCGGCGTGCTCCTGCACCACCCCGAGACGGGGGCCGTCCTCGACGCCAACCACCGCCTCGAAGAGATGTACGGATACACGACATCGACGCTCCAGAACCTCTCGGTCGAGGCGTACAGTGCGAACACCTATTCACACTCCGACGAAGAGATGCGCGCACGGATCAACGAGGCTGCGAACGGTCACCCACAGTCGTTCCGCTGGCGGATCAAGCGTAGCGACGGCGAACTCATCTGGGTCAAGATTCACCTGTCGCAGATCGAACTCGGCGACTCGACACCGGTCCTCGGCGAGGTCCGAAACGTCTCGGCGTACACGGCGACGAGCCGGCGTGTAAACCTGCTCTCGCGAATCATCAGACACAACCTCCGCAACGACGTCACAGTACTGGACGGCTACGCCGAGGCGATCGAAGCAGCGACCGACGACGACGACGTCGAGGAGTACGCACGAACGATTCGCTCGAAAGCGACCGACCTCGGCGGGCTCAACGAATCCGTTCGGGAGATCGAACACGCGACGATCGAGTCGTCCGACAAAGGGCGAATTCGGCGGGCTTCCGAAGCTGTCTCTGACGTGGTTGCACCCATCTCGGCGGCACATCCCGAGGCGACGATCGACCTGGAAGAGGAGACCGCAATGTGGGTCGAATCGCAAGACGCACTCGGGCACGCGGTCAGTCACGCCGTCGAGAACGCGATCGTCCACGCCGAGGACGAGCCGTCAGTTCGGGTCGCCATCGACGAATCCCCGAACACTGGCCGTCTCGAAATCCGTATCGAAGACGCCTGCCCGGCTATTCCGCAGATGGAACTGGACGCCATCGACGAACTGTCCGAGAACACGGCGACCTCTCACGGCTCCGGTGTCGGGCTGTTCGTGATGAAGTGGTGTATCGAATCGCTGGGCGGTGAACTCAAGATCGTTCGAAATCGGCCGCGAGGCAACGTCGTCCACTTCTACCTGCCGCCGAAAGAGCCGCCCTGATCGACTGTCTCACCGCGGTGTGATCCTCTCACCGGGCATCTTTCTCTGGGACGTGTGTCAGCACCTGCGCCACGTCGTGGACGTTGTGTGTTTCGAGCAGGGCTTCGGCGGCCTTGCGGATCGTGAACTCGGCTTCGATGTCGACACCGTAACAGGCCGCGTAGAGTTCGAGCCAGGTGTTCATCGCGCCTTCGAGCCGGTCGAAGTCGGCGGGGTCGAAGCGATGCCAGTCGTCGCTCCGGGCGTCGACGTAGACCATCACCGCGGGGCCAACTCCCCCTCTGAGGTAGCCCATCGCTCGATCCTCGTCCGGCGGATCCGCTGGCGATTCGAACGCCTCTCGATCCCGAGCCGCCTGGTCGGCGAGCGATTCGATTCGCGCGGTATAGGTCATCGGACCTCAGCCCTGTCGGTACTCGACGCCTTTGCCGCCGCGCGGGTGGGTCCAGTCGGTGTCGGCGACGACCGCGCAGGTCCCACACTCGACGCAGGGCTGGGTGTCCAGGCTGACGACCGTCTCCTCCTTGCCGTTCCGCTGGACTGTCTCTTCACGGTAGCAGCCCCCGCCGAAGTCCTTCGCGCTGACGGGGCAGGCCGTCACGGCAGTTCCGGAGGCCTCGAAGGAGTTGTCCAGCACCTCGATGTGGGGGTTGCCCTCGTCGATGTCGTAGGTGAGATCGCCGATCCGATCGTCCAGTTCCGGCGGCTCGACGGAATTCGTCTCCGTGATCGGTTCACCCAGCGCCTTCGCGATAGTCGTGGGGACGGTGACGTACGGCGTTTTCGTGTCCGGAATGAGCGCCATCATCCGCGGTGAGTTGAACAGCTTTTCTACTGTGCCGCCCATGAGCTTGATCGCTGTCGTCCCGATGGGTGACTTCACGAGCGTGTCCGCGAGTTTCGTCATCGGGCCGTTCTCCGCAAGCGCACTGGAGACCTTGTAGCTCGTCGGTCGAAGCTTGTCCATCACTCCCTCACTGCGGAGTTTCTGCTCGTAGAGATCGCCTGCCGCTGTTGGGTCGCCGCGCGAGCGGGCTTCGACGAACGCCTCGGCGACGAGTCCACCCGCGGAGACGGCGTGGTTCATCCCCTTGATGATCGGTCCCTGGGCCTGCATCTGCCCGGCCGCGTCGCCGACCAGACAGAGTCGCCCTCGATGTGGCGAGGGGTGGGCGACCTTCTTCGAGTCCGGGACGAGTTTGGCGCTGTACTCGATCTCGTCGTACTCCTCGTCGAGCCACTGCCCCAGAAGGGGGTGCGTGAGCAGATTATCGAGGAGTTCGTGCGGTTCGTACTGCCCTTCTGCGATCGAGTCGAGGTGGAAGACCGTCCCAATCGAGAGCGTGTCCTCGTTGGTATAGAGGAATCCGCCGCCGCGACAGCCCTCGAAGAGGTCGCCGCTGAACAGGTGCGCCTCGCCCTCGTCTTCGTCGATGTCGAACCGTTCCTCGACTGCGCCCTCGGGCATGTCGACGACCGCTTTGACGCCCTGGAACCACTCCTCGGGTTCGTCCCAGTCCATCAACCCGGCGTCACGAGCCAGTTCGGAGTTGACGCCGTCCGCGGCGACGATCAGATCCGCTTCGATCGGATCGATCTCGTCACAGGTGACGCCGACGATCTCACCAGCCTCGCGGAGGAGGCCGTTGACACGAACGTCTGTCAGGAGTCCGCCGCCGGTCTCACGGGTCTTCTCGTGGACGCGTTCTGCGATCCACGAATCCATCGTCCGACGGAGGACCGAATCCGACCAGACCGTGTCGTGGTGGTGGATCCCCCCGAGGTCGAACGTCTTGACCGTCTCGCCAGCGACGTTGTGGATGTAGTGGTCGGTGACCGGCCGCTCGGTCGCCTCCTCCCGGAGTCCGGGAAAGAGACTGTCGAGCGTGTACGGAGCGGACTCCTCGGCGTACAGCAGCCCTCCCGAGACGTTCTTCGAGCCGGCGTCGACCCCGCGTTCCAAGACGAGGGTTTCGACGCCGTTGTTCGCCAGTGCCGCTGCCGCCGCTGCGCCGCCGGGTCCACACCCGACGACAAGCGCCTCGTAGTGTTCGTGCTCTGTCATCGACAGTCCTCCGCTGTATAGTCAGTCATCTGCTGGTCCCTCCGCCACTGCTTCGATCTTCAGTTCGCCCGATTCGATCGCGTCGGTCAGCTTCGGCAGTACCTCGAAGAGGTCGCCCTCGATGAAGTAATCCGAGAAGTCCCGGATATCCGCGTCGGGATCGGTGTTGATCGAGATGATCGTGTCGGACTCGTCCATCCCGACCTTGTGCTGGACCGCACCCGAGATCCCGGCGGCGATGTAGATGTCCGGTTCGACCTCCTGGCCTGACTCGCCGATCTGGCGTTCCTCGGAGATGTACTGTGAGACGTGGCCCTCGAAGTCGTAGCTCGAGGTGATCACACCTCGTGAAAGGCCGAATGCTGCGTCCTGGAAGGCGTCGACCAGATCGAGGCCGAGTTCGATCCCCTCGGTCGGACTGCGGCCGATGCCACGCCCCATCGCGACGACGACTTCGTGGCCGGTGAGATCGATTCCGGATTCGAGCGTGTCGTGATCGGTCACCTCGACCTGGAACCAATCGTCCTCGAGGGGCATCTCGTGTTCGACGACCTGGCCCTCCCGGTCGAAGTCGGGTTCGGGAAGGTCGAACGCCCCCGGAATCACCGAGCCGCCCTGCGGGTGGAACTCCCGGTTTGGCTTGTCGATACAGAGGATCGTCGAGTACTCGAACCCGGAGAAGTCCGGCCGCGGCATATGGAGGATGCGCTCGAACTCCTTCTTCTCGCCGGGTTTGCCCGTCTTCGCGGGATTCGAGATCATCGCGTCCTCGATATACAGGTCCGAGCAGTCCGACGCGAGCCCGGAGTCGAGTTCTCCCTGGGCCAGCGCCGAGAGGTCCCGGCCGTTGTTGGTCGCCGGGTAGATCGTGTAGCGGGGCTCCTGGTAGTCGCGCCAGTCGTCTTCCGCGCGATCTTCGCGGGCGTGCGGATTGTCCGCCGAACGCGCCATGTCGACGAAAATCTCGGTGTACGGTTTGTGGCGGAACCGAGCCAGTTCGGGCCCCTCCTGATAGACGACGACGTCAGCGCCGTAGGCGATGACTTCCTCGGTCAGGTCTTCGATCTCGTCGCCGATCAGGACCGCGACGACTCGTTCCTCTGCGTCGTAGTCGTCGTTGTACCCGTCCATCAGCTCGCGGGCCTTGCCCAGCATCTCCTTGCTGACGTCGATCAGCTCGCCGTGCTGGGTCTCACAGTAGACCCACATGTCCCCGTAGGTCCCGTTCTCCAGGGCCTTCACCCAACGCTTGTCCGCGGTCGGGTGGTCGAGTTCGGGATACTTCTCCTCGGGCGGCTGGAAGATCGACTCCTCGCTGTCTTCTTCGTCGGTCCCCGAGACGGACTCGATTCGGTTCTCGATCTGGGAGATGGCAGTCTTGCGCTCGTCTCCTTCTTTCTCGCGTTCGAGCATGTCCTCCAGGACGGCGACGTCGTCGACGTCCCGGACCAGATTAGCGATGTCCGCAACGGTGAGCTCCGAGAGATCGACCGACTCGGGGTCGATTTCGTCGGGCTCTTCTTCGAGTTTCTCGATTCGGCTCTCGATGAGCGTCTTCACAGGCGCTCGATCCTCGCCTGCTTCCTCGAGGTCGAGCATCTCCCGAAGCTCGTCGGCGTCGTCGACGTCTTTGATCTTCGGGCCGAGTTCCGCGATTTCGTACTCTGTAGGGTCGATTTCGGGCATGATCAGTCACCTGCCGCTTCCGGTGTGCCCTCTGCGAAGGGCGCGAGTTCGTCCAGCACGTCGTTCAGCCCCTCCTCGTCGTCGGCATCGATCAGCTCGGCTTCACGTTCGGAGGGTGCTTTTGGAATCGGATCGACGGACGAGACGATCGTCGGCGAGCCATCCAGGCCGATGTAGTCCGGATCGAGGTTCAGATCCTCGTGGTCCCACGTCGTCAGCACCTCCTCGTAGTTCTCTGCGCGTTCCTGGGTCTGCTCGCGCAGGTCTTTGTGTTTCAGTCGCGAGGAGGCCGTCCGATAGGTTGGTTCGAACTCCGGATCGGTCACGACGAACGCCGGCAGCGGCGCTTCGACGGTCTCGATCTCCTCGACGTCACCCTCGACGAGCCGTTTCGCCCGAACCACTTCTTCGTCCTCGTCGATGTCGAGCGAGATGACGTGGGTGATCAACGGGCGATCCATACACCACATCGTCTGGGGGCCAGTATGGCCGGTCTCCCCGTCGGCGGTCTTGAAGCCCGCGATGACGAGGTCGGGTTGGTCGTCGAGTTTCTCGATCCCGGTCGCGAGCGTCATCGCCGTCGCCCAGGTGTCTGCGGCGGCCATCTCGCGATCGCTGAGCAGGTACAGATCGTCCGCGTAGACGTCTGCCATGCCCTCCTGGAGGATCTCCTCGTAGCCGGGCGGGCCCATACTCATCAGGCTCACGTCCCCGCCGTGGCGGACCTTCGTCTGGAGTGCCGCCCGCAACGCGTGTTTGTCGTTGGGATTCATCACCGTCGGCGTCTCTCCCCGTTCGAGGTGGCCGTCCTCGTCGAAACTGACCACTCCCTCGCGAAAGTCGGGGACGCCTTTCGTCAGCACTACTGTGCGCATATACTCTATCCCTCGTGAGTGTGTCTCAGGGAGGGAGCCTAATAATCTTTCACCAACGAACAAGACGGATCGCTCTTACGTCTCGGACTTTCTCGGTGATGGGGGCGATCACACAAATGGAACGGGAAAGCTGACAGATATCGGCTCAGGTTCGGCCGGCGCGACCGGGGTCGACGTCGATGGCGTCCACTGGGCAGACGTCGACACAGAGCATACAGTCGATACACTGGCTCTCGTGGGCCGGGTCGGCTTTGATATCACTCTCGGGATGGCCCGGTGTGTCCACCCACTCGAAGACGTCGACTGGACAGTCCTCCAGGCACGCCCCGTCGGCCAGACAGATGTCGAAGTCGACGGCGACGTGCGTCCCGTGGATACCCAGTGTTTCGGGTTCCTCGACTGGTCCCCAGACGTTGTGCCCGTCGTGTTGCTCGACGACTTCACGGTTTTCCTCGAACTCCGGATCGATCGGCATGGTACGTGTAAACACTTCCGGCCAGTACGTAAAGGTTGGCCTGCAGGCAGTCGATTCGCGAACGAGACGTTCGACTATTTACTCCGCCAGCAACGCCGCGAACTCCTTGCGCACCTTCTTGACCTTGGGCTTGACCTGGATCTGGCAGTACCCCTTCGCGGGATTCTTCTCGTAGTAGTCCTGGTGGTACTGCTCGGCTTCGTAGAACCGGCGGAGGGGTTCGACCTCGGTGACGATATTTCCGTCGTAGACGTCCTCGTTCAGGCGCTCGATGAATCCCTCGACCTGCTCGCGCTGGTCGTCGTCGTGATAGAGGACGATCGAGCGGTACTGGCTGCCGACATCTGGCCCCTGTCGATCTTTCGTGGTTGGATCGTGGACCTTGAAGAATACTTCCAGGAGTTCGAGATAGCTGATCTCCGCGGGGTCGTACTCGATCTGCACGACTTCGGCGTGGCCCGTTTCGCCCGAGCAGACTTCCTCGTAGGTCGGGCTGGAGGTACTACCGCCCGCGTAGCCAGAGGTGACTGCCTCGACGCCCCGGAGTTCTTTCATCGCCGCCTCGATACACCAGAAGCACCCGCCGCCGAACGTCGCTGTCTCGGTCATTGCTCTCCGTAGGGGTTCGAGGGGTAAGTCCTCGGCGGTGGCTGCAATCGTCTCCGACGCTGGAAGAGGTCTTCGTGAGTCCGTTCCTCTCAGTCCGTCGTCGGCAGCGCGAACGCGCCGAGCGCAAGTGCGAGGATCGCGAGTCCAGTCAAAACCGCGAGGTTGACCAGCGGATCGTCCCCGCCGTAGGAAGCGAGGACGACGCCGTCGACCAGTGAGGGGTGATCGAACGTCGCCGCTCGGACGCCGCGCGAGAAGTACGTCAGCGGCGACAGATCCAGCAGCGGCCGAAACCACTCCGGCAAGAGCGACGGCGGGACGAACGTCTCCGAGAGAAACAGGAGCGGGAGCGCCAGCGCGTTGCTCGCGGCGATGACGCCGTCCTGTGAGTCTGCGAACGACCCGAGGAGTGCGCCGATCCCGCAGAACAGCGCCACGCCGAACGCGACGAACGGGACCAGTAGCGGCGAGAAGTAGATCTCAGGACCGGTGACGACGACGAGCAATCCGAGCAACAGCAGCGCGGCCAGCCCGATGATCAACACGTTGACGATCGTCTGCGCCAGCAGCCACTCCCAGCGCCGCAACGGCGTGGTCGCCAGTTTCTCGAAGCGGTTACCCTCGCGATGGCGTGCCACCTCGCTCCCGACGCGCGAGAGGGGCGTAAACAGGACGACGACGGCGAGATACCCTGGGACGTAGTAGCCCGGGGGTTCGGTGAACAGACCGCCATCGGTCGGCTGAGTCTGGACCAGCGCCCCGAAGATGAGGACGATCAGCAGCGGAAACAGAAAGGTGAAGAAGACGGCCGTCCGCCGCCGCAGGAACGAGAGCGCGGCGGCTCGCACCGACGCACTGAGGCGACCCACGCGACTCATCGGTTACCTCCGTCCGTCGAGACTGGTCCGGCCGCGTCCAGTTCCTCGGGGTCGACCGCGTCACCACTGAAGCCGACCGCTCTGCCAGTGAGGTCGAGGTAGACGTCTTCGAGGTCGGGTTCGCGCCACGAGAGTGAGGCGACGCCGACGCCAGCTTCAGTGAGCCCGTCGACCACGTCCCCGATCGCCGTCGGGGGAACGTCCCTGACGACCAGCTGTCCATCCCGACGGAGCGTCTCGAACCCGATATCGAGAGGCTCTGGGATCGCGTCCTCGACGTCGACGGTGAGCCGCGTCTCTCCGCCGTGGGCTTCGACCAGCGCCCGCGGGGAATCGAGTGCAGTTAGTTCGCCGTCGTCGAGCAGTCCGACGCGGTCGGCCAGCCGTTCGGCCTCGGCCATGTAGTGGGTCGTCAGGAGGACGGTTGTTCCGCCGTCGGCCAGCCTCTCCAGCAGTCGCCAGAGCGCACGCCGACCTGCGGGATCGATCCCGGTCGTCGGTTCGTCGAGTACGAGCAGATCGGGATCGTTCACGAGCGCCGACCCGACGCAGACCCGGCGTTGCTGGCCACCGGAGAGGTTCTCGTATGCCGTGCTGGCGCTGTCTTGCAGGCCAACGTCCGCGAGCACAGTTTGAATGTCTCGGGATTCGTCGTACAGTCCACCGTAGTAGTCGAGCAGTTCGCGAGCCGTGAGTCGGTCGGGTGGATCGAACGATTGCGGGAGGAGGCCAACTCGCGAGCGGGCCACCGACTGCGGGGACTGACCGAACAGCTCCACACGACCTTCTGCGTCGGTCGTCCCTGTCAGCGCGCGGACGAGCGTCGTCTTGCCCGCGCCGTTCGGTCCCACCAGCGCGAGTACCTCGCCCTCCTCGACAGTGAGAGAGACGCCGTCGAGTGCGACGGTGTCGCCGTACGTCCGGGCGACGTCCTCGGCGACGATGGCGGCAGTCATATCTCCGTCTCGGACACGGGGCGGGAAAGCCGGTTCGATTCTACCTGACTGTCGGCCGCCAGTACAACAGCCCGACTGTGACGACGAACACGACCACGCCGAGGTCGTAGGAGTAGCCGAACGCTGCCGATGTGAGGGCAGCGCCACCGCCGAGAACGCCAGACAGCAGCGACGCCGCGACGGGCCACGTGCAGGAGACACACGAGAGCAGGCCGAGCACACCCGAGATTGCCGAGCCAGCCGCGTCGATGATTGTTGCGTAGACGAGATACGCCAGCGCGAGATAGCCGACGAACTTGTACGGCAAGAGTGTGAGCTTGAGCAGATCCCCGTCGTACAACAACGCGGGACTGAAGCCAGGGGGCGGCCCGAACGATACTGTCGGACCGACCGAGAACTGCGTCGCCGGGCCGACCAAACCGCCCGCGTAGGCAAGCACGAAGAAGTAGACGGCCGCGAGCGCACCGGCGAGCAGGCGTCGCCATCGCGTCGTCGGCGCGGGCGTCGTCCGCCACAGCGCCCACAGGCCGACGTTGATCCAGACGAACGGATAGACGACCTGGCGCATGCCCAACAGGGAGTCGAACTGCCAGTTCGTGATCAACAGCCACGTCCACAGGATCGCGAGTTCGAGATTGACGACGATAAAGGCCGCCAGGGCCGTCTCTCCGTTCGGACTGACGCGCTCGCGCCAGGCGACGGTGTTCGACGCCATCTTAGATCGCCAGTGCGTCGACGATGATCGCGACGAGGATCATCCCGAGGTAGGCGTTCGAGGCGTGGAACGCCCGGAACGCTGCCGATTCGGTCCGCTCGTAGTGCAGACGGACGACCATCCACAGGAAGACCGCGCCGAGGGCGACTGTCGTGAGTGCGAAGAGTGCGCCGAGGTCCGCGACGGCGGTCAGGACGGTGGCAGCCAGCAGCGTCGCGGCGAGATACCAGAGGATGTGCCTGCGGGTCGTGGCCTCACCGCGGACGACCGGCATCATCGGGAAGCCGCCGCGGGCGTAGTCGTCCTTGTATGCCAGCGCGAGGTTGTAGAAATGCGCGGGCGTCCAGAGGAAGACCAGCCCCGCGAGAACCAGCCCCGGGATACCGATCTTTCCCGTCACTGCGGCCGAGCCGATCAGGGCCGGAAGCGCGCCGGCGGCTCCGCCGATGACCGTGTTCTGGACGGTGTTGGGTTTCAGGAGGAGCGTGTAGATCACGCTGTAGAAGGCGATCGCGGTGAGTCCCAGCACCGCCGCGAGGACGTTGACCGTCAGGAACACCGCGATCGAGGCCGCCGCGAGCGCGAATCCGAAGACGAGCGCGTTCGTCACCGGGACCTGCTCGGTGGTGACGGGGCGATCCGCAGTCCGGTTCATCCGCCGGTCGACGTCGCGTTCGAGGACGTGGTTGAACGTCCCGCTCGCGCCGATCGCCAGAACGCCGCCGCCGAGAGTCGCGAGGATGGTCGGGACGCCGATCGAGCCGCTGGCAGACAGTGCCATGCCCGCCGAAGCGACCAGACAGAGCAACCACATCAGTCGGGGTTTGGTCAGGCTGAGATACGCGCGGGCAGTGTCGAGCAAGCCGCTGGGTCGCGTGACCGTCAGGTCACCGTCGACCGGGTCGGGCGCGGGCTCGGGATCGGTCGTCACTGGCTCGTCGTCCTCGACGCCGGTTTCGAGGTGCCAGGCGAGCGCCGCGACGAGCGTTCCGAAGATGGTCATCGCGACACCGAGATGGGCGGTCGGCAGATTTCCAGCTGCACCTGAGGTCGCGACGAGCGCGCCGATCCCGATCTGGATTGGGAAAAGCGCGAGCGCCGCGAGGAGCGTGTATTTGACTCGGGGCCGACTGGCGAGTCGCCAGCCGACGACGGCCGTCACGACGACCAGCAGGCCGACGGTCAGCGCGACGAGACGGTGGCCCCAGGCGACCAGCAGCGCCGGATCGGAAAGTGTCGGCGTCTGGTGACAGATCGGCCAGGACGAACACGCGCGGGCCGCGTCGGCGATAGCCGCTGTCGCGCCAGCGACGATGAGCACGTAGACACCGACGACTGCCGCGGTCAGCAACCTCGTCAACCGGGTGTCGGGAGTTGTCTCGCGCACGGGATACGAGACACTTCGGCCGGCGATACTTAGGTGTCGCGTTTCCGTCCGTGGTCGGTCACGACACCCCTATAGTCACCCCCAATATCATGGGTGTCCGACCTTGTTCGGAGACGCCAGACAATAGCTTATTTATACGGGTCATCCTAAGGGCGAACCAACATGAACCGCAATCGCGCCGGACTGGTGGCGCTGTTGTCGGGTGTGCTCGTCACCCTGGCGTCCCAGCCCGCGCTCGCACAATCGACGTCGGATTCGTCGACAGAGGAACTCGTCTGGGGGCTGAACTTCGAGTTGCTGGCGGTCGCCATCCCGATCACTATCCTCGTGGAGGCGATCCTCCTGTACACTGTGTGGCGCTTCCGTGACGGCAACGTCGAATCGGCCAAACCGACCGTAGAGAACCGCCGGCTGGAGATCACCTGGACCGTCGCGACGGCGATCATCCTGCTGTTCGTCGGCATCGGCTCCTACGGCGTGATGGCAGCCGACGACGGGGGTAGCGCCGCGAGTGCCGCGACGCCGTCCGACGAGCAAGTGCAAGTCAACGCCTTCCAGTTCAACTGGGAGTTCCACTACCCCGAGTACAACGTCACCTCCTACGACGAACTCGTGATTCCGGCCGACCGGAGCGTGAAGTTCAACGTCTCCTCACGGAACGTGATACACGCCTTCCACGTCCCGGAACTGGCGCTGAAGACCGACGCCATGCCCGGCGGGTCGAACTACCTCCTCACGACGCCACAGAATCCGGGCACATACCAGCTGTACTGTGCCGAATACTGCGGGTCGGGCCACTCCCAGATGACCAAGACTGTTCGCGTGCTCCCGTCTGAGGAGTTCGACGACTGGATCCAGTCCCAGCAGAACGCAAGCGAATAGCGGTAGAAACCACTCACGCCATCACTTTGCTTTTTTGAGTCGGCGGCCGTAGCAATGGTATGCCCACTACCTACGAAGACCTCACCGTCGGCGACACCGAGACGTTCGGCTCCTACACCGTCACTCGCGAGGAGATCGTCGAGTTCGCCGAGCAGTACGATCCACAACCCTTCCACGTCGATCCCGAGGCAGCCGCGGACTCACCGTTCGGCGGCCTCGTCGCCAGCGGGTGGCACACGGCGTCGATGACGATGCGACTGCTCGTCACCGGCATTCTCCAGGAGGCAGACACGCGCGGCGCGCTCGGGGTCGACGAGATGCGGTGGCTCGCGCCGGTCAGACCGGGCGACACGCTCACAGCCCGGACGGAGATCGTCGAAAAAGAGCCGTGGGGCGAGGAGTACGGCAAAGTCGACGTTCGCATCGAGACGCTGGTCGACGGCGACGTCGTCTGTTCGATGGTGGGACTGGTCCTGTTCGGTCGTCGGGAGGGCGAGTAGCGACAGTCGTTTCTCAGTCGTCTGCGGGGCGCTGGAGTTGGTTCTGAGCCTCGGCGACGGCCAGCGGCAGCGACTCGATCTCGGCGATTCGACTGCGTTCGCGTAGCGTCTGATACCGATCGCGAGCGCGCTCACCAGCGAGCACTCGGTCTTCGAGTGGCTGCTCTTCGAGGAGGACCACAGACGGGACGGACTCGGCGACATCGAGCGCCCACTGGCGCGAGCCGATCGTCACGTCTGCGAGCACCACCACGTCTGCCCCACTGGCGAGGTCGTGGGCTGCGGCGATCGCGTCCGGTCCAACTTCGCCTGTGGGTGGGCTCGTCACAGCTGAGGCACCGAGTGTAGACGCCGTCTCGGTTGCCACGTCGCCCTCGCGGAAGACACCCGCGCTGACGGTGTGGCCGGCGGCATCGAGCGTCGCGATCGCTCGCGCGCCGAGGCGGCCGCCGCCGAGGACGTGCACGCGCCTGTCGCTGTCGCCGCGGTCGGTGCGGGCGGTCACCGTCGGGGTCCCCGTCGCAGGGTTCGTCGTTACGGTAGTGCTCGTGGCGAACGCCTCGTCGAGTACGCCAGGATCGAGGACGTCTTCGGGCGGGCCGACTGCACGTATCCGCCCGTCGGACAGCAGCGCGAGTCGGTCGCAGAACCGGGCGGCGAGGTCGAGGTCGTGGATCGCCGCGAGCGCGCCGCGGCCCTCACCGACGAGGTCGCGAACGAGTTCGAGGATCTCGACTTGGTGGTTGACGTCGAGGCTGGCAGTCGGTTCGTCGAGCAGGAGTAGGGGCGTGTCCTGGGCGAGCGCGCGAGCGACGAACACGCGCTGGCGTTCGCCCCCAGAGAGTTCGTCGATCGATCGCTCGCGGAACCGTGCCGTGTCGGTCCGATCGAGCGCATCGACGATCCGGCGGCGGTCAGACTCGCTGGTGCCAAACTGTGAGCGGCTTCGATGTGGGGTCCGCCCCATCTCGACGATATCCTCGACGCGGAAGGCGAAGGAGACGCTGGTGTCCTGTGGCACCGTCGCGACGCGCTGGCTCCACTGCCGTGTCGAACACGCATCGCGGGCGCGACCCTCGACGTGGATAGTCCCAGCGCCAGGGTCGAGGACGCCGTTGATCGCCCGCAACAGCGTCGTCTTGCCCGCGCCGTTCGGGCCGACCAGGCCGACGAACTCTTCCGCGTCGACCGACAGGGAGACGCCGTCGAGAACGCCGGCCTCGCCGAAGCCGACGGTGATCTCCTCGACAGACAGCAGATCGCTCACAGCTCGTGCACCTCCCGGCGGACGAGCAGAAAGAGGAAGAACGGTGCGCCGAGCGCGGCCGTGATGATCCCGACGGGCAACTCCTGACCGCCGGATCGAGCGAGCGTGTCGGTCGCGACGAGGAAAGTCGCGCCGGCCAACGCGCTGGTCGGCAGGAGAATTCGATGGTCGGGCCCGACGAGCAACCGCATGACGTGCGGGACGATCAGGCCGACGAAGCCGATGACGCCCGCGACGGCGACCGCCGCGGCGGTCATCACGCTTGAAACCGCGAGCAGGACCCGCTTGGTCCACTCGACCGGGATTCCGAGGGTCTGGGCGTCTTCTTCGCCGAGCATGAGGACGTTGAGATCGCGCGCGAACGGGACGAGTGCCACGAACAACACTGCGACCACCGGAAGTGTCACCTCGACTTCGTCCCAGCCGGTGGCAGAGAGGTGCCCCATCAGCCAGTAGACGGCCTCTCTGAGGCTCTCACCGCTCTGGAGCAGCAGGAAGGAGACGACTGCGCCGAGGAACGTCTGGACGGCGACCCCTGCCAACAGGAGCGTGGCGACGGGGGTCCGGCCGTCGCTGGTCGCGATCAGATAGACGGCGAACGCCGTCACGACCGCGCCGACGAACGCGGCCGTCTGGAGGCCGAACGGGATCGTCAGGGGGAGCGCGATTGTGGCGACCGCACCGACTGCCGCACCGGTCGAGACGCCGATGATCGACGGATCGGCCATCGGATTCCGGAAGAACCCCTGCATGACCGCGCCCGCCGTCCCGAGCGCGAAGCCGACGACCGCGCCGAGGACGATCCGCGGGAGGCGGATCTCCCGAACGATGAGTTCGCTCGTGGCCGGGACTGAAAACGAGAACGGATACGTGTAGCCGATCGCCAGGTCGGGGACCGGGACGGCTAACCCCGCAAGGGGCGCCGTCTCGATCGACACCGACGCGGCCGTCGGGATTCCAATCGCGTTGAGCGACGCCATCGCGACCACCGGCAGATCGATGGGGACGGGGCCGATACTGGCGCTGACGAGAATCACAGCTACCAGTGCCGCCGCTAACCCGCTCGACCAGATTGTGGTTCGATAGCGAGTCCGCATCTAACCCAAGTCGATTTGCTTTAGATAAATATTTATTGGATAGCTCGCAAGGGGGATCCACAATGAGACGTGCAGGACTCACAGTAGTGGTATTGGTCGTGGTGCTGTCCTCCGGGGGCGTCGTGGCCGGAGTCCACCCGACAGACGCGTCGTCAACGGGGAAGATAGCTGTTCAGACACAACAGACAGCGGACTGTTCGTATCCGGTCGAGGTGACGGATGCGACGGGCGAGACAGTGACTATCGACGAGAGGCCCGAGCGGATCGTCGCGATCGCACCGAGCGCTGCCCAGACCGCCTGGGCTGTCGGTGCACAGGATCGGGTCGTCGGGATGCCTGTAGGCTATACGACGGCCTATCTCAACGGGACCGAGAACAAGACGAACGTGCTCAACAGCGAACTGCAGCCAGTCACGGAGACGGTCGTCGATCTGGAGCCCGACATCGTACTCGCAGGGAACGTCAACTTCAACGACAGCATCCAGAGCCTCAGAGACGCCGATCTGACGGTCGTCAAGTTCGATTCCGCGTCGTCACTGGCGGACGTGATCGCGAAGACACGGCTCACGGGACAACTCGTGGGGAACTGTGAGCAGGCCGCCCAGACCAACGCCGAGATGAACGAGACCATCGAACAGGTCCGCGCCGAGGCCAGTGGTGGCGACGATCCGTCCGTCTACTACGCGATGGGCGGTGGATACACGGCCGGTCCGGACACGTTCGTCGGCGACGTCGTCGAGACTGCCGGTGGCGAGAACATCGCGACCGCGGCGGATATTCGGACGTACGGGGAGATCAACCTGGAGGTCGTCGCCGCGGAGAACCCCGACTGGATCGTGACGACGAGTCCCAGCCGCGTCCGCTGGGGCGAGGTCCTCAACAGCACGACCGCAGTTCAAGAAGACCAGATCGTTACGCTGAACGGCAACTACATGAGCCAACCCGGGCCGCGGATCACCCGACCACTCCAGCGACTGTCGGCGGTGTTCAATCCTGACAACTCGTCCGAGGCGACCGCGACACCGGAGACGCCGACGAACCCGAACGACACGGAAGAGACGACCGATAGCTCAGACACGGGGAGTGGCTTCGGTCCCGGCTTCGGCGTCGTCGGGGCACTGCTCGCGCTGGCGATGGCAGGGCTGGCCTCGCGGCAACGGTGAGTGGTGCGAGACAGCCGTCTCGACTGCGATCTTGCCGACCAGTAAGGCGTTTACGTGCGGCCCGCACACCCTGGAACATGGTCGAGAACGTCATCTGGCCCGCGGCCCTGGACGCGAATCTGACTCGCGCCGAGGGACGCCGGGTCGCGAAGGATCTCGCCGTCGCCGAGCCAACGGTCGACGAGATCGCCAAAGCCGTCCAGCAGGTCGGATACGACGCCAAGATCGAGCGCGAGAAGACCTATCCCCGCGAGTACGAACAGCGCGGGCGCGTCCTCGTCAAGAACGCCGACGACGCGACCAAGAGCGATCTCCTGGGTGCCGTCGCGGCCTACCTCGGGGTCATGCGCGAGTGATGCAGCGCGCTGGCGAGGTCCAAGAAGTCGCACAGGGGGTCGCCGTCGTCCGCAGTCCCGACGCCGACCATCCCGACCTCGGGGCGACCCTCCTCGACGAGAACCTCGACGTGGCGGGCCGGGTCGTGGACGTGTTCGGGCCGACCGACCAGCCGTATCTGGCAGTGTCGCCGCCCGACAGCGTCGCACTGGCCTCGCTGCTCGGGGCAGTGTTGTATTACCGTGACTGAACACGTTTATTCGGGTGCCGACTGCAGCTAGCGTATATGCAACAACGGACGCGCGCGGCGGTCGCGGCGCTCGCAATCGGCGTGATCTTCCTGCTCGTCCAGCTCGGGGCTCTCGCGCTGGTCGAGCCGTTCAAAGACGCCGGACTGCAGGCGACCGAGAATCCACAGAATGCCGGCAACAGCGTCCTCTACGTCGCTGCACTCCTGGTGATGACCGGGTTCATGCTGCTGGCGTTCAAGTACGATCTGGATGTCGTCATCCGAGGATTCATCGTCCTTACCGGCGGGTACATCGGCTTCATCGTGCTTTCGGCGATCGTTCCCTCGACAGTCGTTCCGGTCGCGGGTGCGAGCGCTCTCGCGTGGGCAGCCGCTGCCGCTATCGTCGTCGGGCTGGTCGTCCATCCCGAGTGGTACGTCATCGACGCCGCCGGAATCGTGATGGGGGCCGGTGCGGCCGGGCTGTTCGGGATCTCTTTCGGCGTCTTACCCGCGCTCGTGCTGCTCTCGGTACTCGCGGTCTACGACGCGATCAGCGTCTACGGCACCGAACACATGCTCACCCTCGCCGAAGGCGTGATGGATCTGCGCGTCCCAGTGGTGCTGGTCGTCCCACTCACGCTGTCGTACTCGTTTCTCGACGCCGGAACACCGGCGAGCGTCGCCGAGGACGGCGAGACCGACGGCGAAGAACCAGACGAGTCGACCGAAGCCGAGTCGAACGAGGCGGATGCAGGAGACGACCCCGATCCGCTCGATCGCGAGGCGCTGTTCATCGGCCTGGGTGACGCGGTGATCCCGACGGTGCTGATCGCGAGCGCGGCCTTCTTCGCACCGGAGTCGGTGCCTTCGCTGGACGTTCCGGGGATCGCTCTCCCGCTGACGGCCGCGGCGTCGATGGTCGGGACGTTTCTCGGACTGGCCATCTTGCTCCGGATGGTTCTCAAAGGGCGGGCGCACGCTGGCCTGCCGCTACTCAACGGCGGGGCGATCGGCGGGTATCTCGTCGGTGCGCTCGCCAGCGGACTCACGCTGATGCAAGCAGTCGGTCTGTGAGCTGCGGTTACTCCATCGCCTCGCTCGCGGGTGCAAAGGAGATCGTCCGGCCGAGATCCCGCTCACTCGCCCGCTCGTAGAGCATGTGTGCAGCGGCGACGGTCTCTATCGCCGTCCCACCGCTGTCGAACAGCGTGATCTCGTCCTCGCTGGTCCGGCCCTCGACAGTACCGGCGACGACCTCGCCCAGTTCGGCGTGGACGTGCTCGTCGTCGATCACACCCTCCTCGCGAGCGAGCATGAACGCGCCGGCGTCCTGGTGAATGCGCGCCCGAAGGTCGGGGACGTACGTCGCGCGCTCGACCGTCGTGGCGTCGACCTCACGCTTTTCGGGGTGGTACTGGCCCATCGCGGTGACGTGGGTGCCGGGTTCGAGCAAGTCGCCGTCGAAGACCGGCTCGCTCGCGTCCGTCGCGGTGATCACGACGTCCGAACCCTCGACGGCGGCTGCGGGCGAGGCGACGGCGGCGACGGTCGCGTCGAGTTCGTCGTTCATCCGGGCGGCGAAGGTCTCGCGGTGGTCGCTCGTCGGCGAGTAGACGTTCACGCGCTCGACATCCCTGACCGTCGAGATCGCCCGGAGCTGCCCGCGAGCCTGCGCCCCGCTGCCGAATAGGCCCACAGTGGTGACGTCGTCGCGTGCGAGTGTATCGACGCCGACAGCCCCCGCCGCGCCGGTCTTGAACGGGTTGAGACTCGCGCCGTCGAAGACCGCCAGCGGCCGACCACTCTCGCTGTCGAACAGTGGGAGGACGAAGTGGGCGTCTCGGTCTCCGAATCCGGCGGCGTAGGTGTACCCACCCATCACGCCCCGCTCCGGAAGGATGGCCATGTAGCCCGTCAACAGTCCTGGCGGGTCGGCGTTCGTCAGGAGCGTCCGCGGTTCGGCGGGCGCGCCGTGGCCTCGCTCGCGATACCCCTCACGTACCGCAGCAACGTAGGCCTCGGGCGGGGCGAATCCCTGGATCTCGTGACTCCGATAGTATGGAACGTCGACCATACCGGCCGTTCGTCCGTCGGAGGCTTCTGTCTGGTGGCTCTGTTGCTGCCTCCCCAGATATTATCTATCCTGATAATAGGGTCGAATGTCTGCTGAGGCGGTGTCGGTAAATGAACCGATTAGAAATAAAAATATAGTATGTTCTCCCGGAACAAACTTCCAGTCTGTCAATCATATTGGGAATCAGGTGAAAATCGACCGACGTGCCGGCCCGAACGAGTCGTTTTATCGAATGATAATCGGGTGGGAGGACTTATACAGGTGTGCCTCTCAGTCTCACTTGGAGGGACAGTGAGACGGGTTCACCCGTCCACGTCGAACATGAGTACGAACGCCACGGACAACACGAACGAGCAGGCCACTGATGACAACCAGGCGCAACGGTACGCCGAACTCACAATCGGTGACGACGAGTTCGTAATCTACGATCGGGAGAACCACCAGGCCTGGATTCAGTCGACCGTGGCGGTGACGATCGACGAGTACCGGTAGGACGGGACGCGAGAACGCCGACAGGTGGCGTTCCTCCATTGGGCTCCTGCCAGTGGTGTGAACACCCACTTCTTCAGTGTCGTTCGAATATCTTGACGAGTCGGTAGTATCCAGCCTCGGTGACTTCTAGCGGCTGTCGTAGTACGCGACGGCGCTCCGCCAGGGGAGCAACAGCACCAGTCCGACCGCCATAGAGACGACGACGAACGTCAACTGGACGCCCCCGTGGACCAGCGGCGTCGCTCGAATTGCCATGGCAATCAGGACGGCAGTGATCCACGCTGGCGTCGTCCAGGAGATCGCTCTGAGCGGGAACTGCCAGGCGTCCCGCGTGTAGAGGCCGCCGACGAACGCGACGAGGACCCACCCGATCAGGAATGTCGCGAACGTCTCCAGCGCCCAGAGAGGGTACTCCCACGGGGGCGTGCCGTGATTGATCTCCCCCACCGCGACGAACAATCCGATCAAGACGACGTCACCGACTGCGACCAGCGCCGTCAGCGGCGACGGGTCGAGCCGTCGATCGAACAGTGAAACCACCTGCTCCATACTCACTCTCTCTGCGTCGAGCGGCTTTTGTTTTCCCGTTTCGGGACGACGCCAGCGACCGTGTAGCCGAAACCGTCGTCCACGACGATGGTCTCGAATCCGACCCGTTCGAGGTGGTCACAGAGCACCTGGGGCGAGACGAACTGCGACTCGAAGCCGATCAGGTGTTCGCCCGTGACGAGCAATCGACCGAGCAGCGTCGTCGGGTCGAAGTCGCTGATCGCCAGCACGCCACCGGGACGAAGCACGCGAAACACCTCCTCGAAGAGGCTGTCCCAGCCGTGGACGTGGTGGAGCGCGTCGACGATCGTGACCGCGTCGACCGACGCGGGGGCCACCGGCAGTCGACTCGCGTCGCCCTGGATCGTGGCTAACCCGTGGTCGCGAGCCCGGACGAGCATTCCGCGGGCCGCGTCGAGGACGATCCGCTGGTTGGCGTCGAGCGCCCGGGCGGCACGGCCCGTCCCGCCCCCGAGGTCGAGGAGGCGGTCGACTGGGCGCTCGCTACGTTCGAGTGCCCGGCCGAGCTGGGTCGCGTCCGCGCCGGGCATGACGAGGTCGTAGACTCGGGCGAACCGATCGAACGTACTGACGTCGCTGACCCCGACCATAGCCACACTCGGCGCGCCGGTGTGAAAAAGCGGCCGGCCCGCGACGCAGGAGCGGTCCGAGCGCCACCGTCATGCCGCTGGCGTTGCTCGTTCGTGTATGGAGTTCGAACTGCTGGGCTGGTCCGAGGACGGGCCGACACTCCAACTCGACTACGAGCAGTTCAGCTACGCCGGGAAGTTCGTGATGTCGAGCACGGGCAAGGCTGTCGTGCGAGCCGACGGCCACGGAATCGTGGCCGCGGCCGCGTTCGACCCCGATCGAACCGACGACGCCACGCTCCGGATTCGGTACGTGACCGTCCGTCGGGACTGTCGAGGAGAGGGGATCGGTGCCCGATTGTTGCGAACAGTCCGCCAGCGGGCGGCCGATCAGGGGTTCGACCGCGTAGTGATCGCCGTGAACAATCCCTTCGCCTACGAGGCGGCCACAAAAGCGGGATTCGGCTATAGTGGCGAACGGACTGGCGTCGCCGAACGAGTGTTGGTGTGGCCGAGCGAGGAGCGCGACTCTCGATATCGCGAGGGGCTGGAGAGCTTTCTGGAGCGTGATCTATCGGATACCGAAGCGACGTTTATTCGGAGCCGAGAAGAGCCACCGGCAGTCGTCGATCCTCACAGGTCCTGATCGATCGGACCCGACTCGAACAGCCGCGAGCCACACTCGTCACAGTCGACGGCCGCCACCTGATGGCTGCCACAGCAGGACTCGACTTCCTTGGTGTCGAAGACCACGTCGTTGCCGCATTCGGGGCAGGTTTCGAGGAACAGCCGCAGGCCCTTGAGGAGCCGACTCCGGTCGGCCACGGGGAACTCGTCCCACTCGTCGAGACGGTTCGAGAGCAGGCGTGCGCCGGCCAGGTCGGCGTAGAAGGCAGCCTCGGATTCGAGCGCGCCCACCAGATTGCCGTCGATGGTGATTCGGAAGGCGTCCTTGACCGGCTCCAGTTCGACGTCGCCCTCAGAATCGATCCCCATGACCGTCACCAGTTCCTCTCGATTGGCGTCCTCGTCGGCTTTGACGTCGGCGATGGCCTCGTCCCAGGCTGACTCGAACTCCTCGGTCAAACGGAGATCGCCAGACGGAGCTTCTTCGAGGGCGCCGACCGAGACGAGCGTGGCTTCGGGATTC
This sequence comes from Halapricum salinum, assembly GCF_004799665.1. Taxonomy (NCBI): domain Archaea; kingdom Methanobacteriati; phylum Methanobacteriota; class Halobacteria; order Halobacteriales; family Haloarculaceae; genus Halapricum; species Halapricum salinum. The sequence continues at coordinate 3,091,177 of NZ_CP031310.1, read as the reverse complement.
TGGACGGACGGTTGCTCGACGTCTGCTGTCCCGCCGTCGGTGACGACTCGGTTGTGCGTTCCATCCTCTGGGGCCGCGGGTCCACCGTGGTCGGACATGGGTATTCGCCCGTCGGTTAGTCACCGGTACTTGTAAATTAATCCCATCACAGCCGGAAGAGGATCTCTCCCCGAACGATTCAAACCACCGTCGCCCCAACGGTGCATCGATGGGAAACGCGGCACTCCGGGACCTGGCGGTGATCGAGGACGTCCCCTTCGCGGATCTGGAGGGATCAGTCGTCGCCGTCGACGCCCACAACTGGCTGTATCGCTACCTGACGACGACGGTGAAGTGGACCAGCGACGACGTCTACACGACGAGCGAGGGTGAGGAAGTCGCCAATCTGGTCGGGATCGTCCAGGGACTGCCCAAGTTCTTCGAGCACGATCTGACGCCCGTGTTCGTCTTCGACGGGGCCGTCACCGACCTCAAAGAAGACGAAGTACAGGAACGCCGCGAGAAACGCGAAGCGGCCGAGGAGCGTCTCGAAGAGGCACGCGAAGCAGGCGACGACATTGCGGCCGCGCGCCTCGAATCACGGACCCAGCGACTGACCGAGACGATCATCGAGACCACCCGCGAGTTGCTCGAACTGCTGGACGTGCCGATCGTCGACGCCCCGGCCGAGGGCGAGGCGCAGGCGGCCGTGATGGCCCGACGCGGTGACGTCGACTACGCCGGGACCGAGGACTACGATTCGCTCCTCTTTGGCGCGCCGCTGACGCTACGCCAGCTCACCAGCAAGGGCAATCCCGAACTGATGGATCTCGACGCGACGCTCGAAAAACACGATCTCACCTGGGAGCAGTTGATCGACGTCGCCATCCTCTGCGGGACGGACTTCAACGAAGGCGTCTCCGGGTACGGCCCGAAGACGTCGGTGAAAGCGATCAGGGAACACGGCGATCTCTGGGGCGTCATCGAAGCCGAGGGAGTAGGGGTCCCGAACGCCGACCGGATCCGAGACCTCTTTCGCGATCCGCCGGTGACCGAGACGCCCGACCTGGATCTGGACGTCTCGCCCGACGTCGACGCAGCCCGAACGTTCGTCACCGAGACGTGGGAAGTCGATCCCGACGAGGTCGCGCGGGGATTCCAGCGGATCGAGGACGCACAGGTCCAGACCGGGCTCGATCAGTGGTCGTGATCGACTGATGGCACCAGTCGAGGGGCGGCGCTGGGCACTCGTGGTCTTCGGCCCGGTAGTCGCACTGATCGTCCTCGCTCTGGTGAGCTACGGCGCGCTGTTCGCCGTGCCGGGCGGTCCCTGTCACGGCGGCGGCGATCTCACTGCGCCCCAGAGTCAGATCGAGATCGCAGCCACGGATTCGTCGGTACTGGCCGTCCACGTCGGCGGTGACGCTCTCGATAGCGAGACGACCGATCGCGTCGTGCTGGTCGTCCGCGACGCCGACTCGCCGACGGCCGCGAGTACGCGCTGGCCGGTCGAGAACGGCACAGTGAGACTCTCCGAAACCGAGGCCGGCTTCGCCTTCGACGAACGCGACACAGTCCGCGTCAGATGGTACGGCAAGGATCCCGACGTGGCGGGCTTCTGCCCGAACGGTCGGACGATCGAGACGCTGGCCGCACGTTCGGTCGGGAACGCGAGCGTCCCGATCGGGACGTGAGGCACCGACAGCGTTTTTCACCCCGCGCTCGTGACTGGTCTCGTGAACGTCCGCGGCGTCGTCGTCGACCTCGAAGACCCGAAAACCGTCAGCACGCAGTACGGCGAGCGCGAGCTCTGTGAAGTGACGATCCGCCCCGACAGGGGTAGAGACGAGCCCATCACGGTGACGCTGTGGGGCGACTGGGTCGAGAACGCCCGCCAGATCGAGACGGGGATGGAACTGGCCCTCTACGACGCCGAGGAACGGACCTACCAGGGCGAACAGCAGTACACGACCGGCAGCGACACGATGGTCGTCGTCGAACCCGATTTCATCGTCGACGTGACCGACGTCCGCTCGTGGGTCCAGTGCCCCCGGATGTACTATCTCAACAAAATCGACGGTCTGCCGCTCGTCTATCCGGTGGTAAAGGGGACCATCGTCCACGAGGTGTTCGCGGACCTCCTCCGCGGGCAGGACCTCGACGCAGCGGTCGAAGAACAGGTCGACGCCGCAGGACTCGAACTCGGCCTGCTCGGCCGCAGTGTCGAGGAAGTCACCCAGGAGGTCCGCGATCACGCCAGCGCCATCGAGGGCTGGCTGGCTCAGGGCACACTCACCGAGACGGACGAGTGGCGCTCGGAGATGACGCTGGTCAGCGAGCGCTACGGGATCAAAGGCCGGGCCGACGCGATCCGTCGCGGGATGCCAGTCGAACTCAAGACGGGCAAGAACACCCGTCGTGAGCCCAGATTCCACGACAAGATCCAGGCCGCAGCTTACGCGCTCGTCCTCGGCGAGCGTGCGGCCCGCGAAACTTCCGCGGCGGACATGATGGCCGGCGACGGCGGGACCGAGTCGGCACTGGCCGCCGCCCCCGATACTGGCACACTCCTCTACACCAAGAACGCGGCCGTCGAACGGAACGAGGAGAGCGGCGACCTCTCGCCGGCGAAGGAGTTCTCGATCGGTTCCGGACTGTTGCAGTACGTCCTGCGACAGCGCAACGCCATCGCTGCCATGGAGTTCGACAGTGACGTCCCGACTGGCTACGAGGCCGATGCCAAGTGTGAGTACTGTTTCGAACAGGACACCTGCATGGCCGTCTCGGGCCGACTCGACCAGGAGTCGAAGGCCGGCCAGGTCGGCAGCCCGATCCCCGAGGAAGAACGCGAGTACTTCGATCGGTTCTACCGGGCGATCGAGGAGGAACGCCGCGAAGTCCACCGCGAGTACGCCAAATTGTGGGAGCAGGGCGCGGACGAACGGGCTGACGACGACCGCGCGCTGGTCGACCTCGAACCCACGGGCCAGCGAGAGATCGACGGCGGGCGGTGGGAAATCCGGGCAAAGGGGACAGGTGCGACTTCGAAGATCCGCGAGGGAGACGTCGTGCTCGCCAGCGACGGCCATCCGATTCGCGGCGATGCGGAACTGGCGCGAGTCGAACGCCTGACAGCCGAGGAGGTGATCGTCACTGCTGACGAGCCAGTGGAACTCCGGCGACTCGACATCTATCCCTCCGAGCTGTCGACAGATCGGATGCTCACAGCCTTGCACGACGCCGTTCTCAAGCAACCCCAGCCGAAGAAAGACGTCCTGTTCGGCCGGCGATATCCCGGATTCTCGCCTGTTTCGGAGACGTTCATCGACAACAACGCAGCCCAGAACGAGGCTGTCGAACTCGCAGTGGGGGCCGAGGACTTCGCGCTCGTCCACGGGCCGCCCGGGACGGGCAAGACCTACACGCTCGCGACGATCATTCGAACCCTCGTAGACCGGGGCGAACGCGTCCTGCTGTCGGCGTTCACCAATCGCGCCGTCGACAATGCCATGGAGGCGCTGGTCGAGCAGGGATTCGAAGACATCGTCCGGGTCGGAACCGAGAGCGGCGTCCGCGACGACATGCAGCCCTTCCGGCTGGAACAGTCGGGCGACCCCGACGAACTGGCGTCGAAACTCCGTGACGCCTCGGTCGTCGCCGCCACGACGGCGTCGTGTGGCTCGCGGATCGTCCGCGAACAGGAGTTCGACGTCGCCGTGGTCGACGAAGCCGGCCAGCTGACCGAGCCGGGGACGCTCGCCGCCACCAATCTCGCCGAGCGGTTCGTCCTGATCGGTGATCATCAGCAGCTGCCGCCCGTCGTCCGCGCCGAAAACGACCTGCAGGAGTCGCTGTTCGAGCGCCTGATCGAGGCCCACCCAGAGGCAGGAGTCATGCTCGACCGACAGTATCGGATGGCCCAGCAGATCCAGGCGTTCCCGTCGAAGGCGTTCTACGACGGGCAGTTGCGACCTGCAACTGGCGACGTCGCGGCCCAGCGAATCGACGATCTCGCTGGCGTTTCACTGCCGGCATTGCCCGAACACCTCCGCGAGCGGGTGGCGTTAGTCGATCCCGGCGGGAGCGCTCGCGGAAACACGAATCCTGCCGAGGCCGACGCCGTCACCGAAACCGTCGAGCAGTTCGCCGCGGCGGGGGTTTCACGGGAGGACATCGGCGTGATCGCACCGTTCCGTGCACAGGTCGCCGAGATCGGCCAGCGACTCGACGATTCAGTGGCGGTCGACACGGTCGATCGCTTCCAGGGGTCGAGCAAAGAAGTCATCCTCGTGTCGTTCGTCGCCACGGGCGAGCTAGAGGGGCCGATCTTCGAGGACTACCGACGGATCAACGTCGCGTTGACCCGAGCGAAGAAGTCGCTCGTGCTCGTCGGTGACGCAGCAGCGCTGTCGAGCGACGACACGTACGCCGAGATGGTCGCGTGGGCGCGATAACTGGACGCCAACGACCGCCAAACTGCTAAGCCGCTGGTCGTGCATGATTAATCTATGCAGTCTCTCGAAGACATCGACGAGATCGTCTACGAACCCAGCCAGGAGTTCGTCGAGTCGACCAACGTCTGGCAGTTCATGCAGGCCTACGACATCGAGGACTACGACGAACTGATCGAGCGGACCACAGGAGAAGTCGCAGGCGTCGAGGAGTCGGGGATCGAGTGGTTCTGGGACGAAGTGGTCGACTACCTGGGGATCGACTTTTTCGAAGACTACGACACAGTCAGGGACGACACAGAGGGGCCACAGTTCAGCCGCTGGTATTCCGGGGGGGAGATCAACCTCGCGCACAACGTCCTCGACAGGCACGCCGCCGTCGACAGCGGGACACGCAACCACGTCGCGACGATCTGGGAGGGCGAGGACGGCGAAGTGCGAGAACAGACGTTCCACGATCTCCACCGGGAGGCAAACCGGGTCGCCAACGCCTTGGAAGAGCGCGGGATCGAGACCGGCGATACAGTGGGATTGTACATGCCGATGGTCCCCGAGGTCGTCTCGATCCTCTACGGCTGTTTCAAGGTGGGCGCGATCGCCGTCCCCATCTTCTCGGGGTTCGGCGTCGACGCAGTCGCCACACGGATCGAAGACAGCGAGTGTTCGGTTCTGTTCACAGGCGATGGCTTCTATCGCCGGGGTGAGCCGATCTATCTCAAGGACACTGCCGACGAGGCGATCGAACAGGCCGGCCACGTCGAACACACCATCGTCTACGATCGATTGGACACGCGAGACAGTATCGACAAATCGATCCCGTGGACGATCAGTCGCGACGAGTGGTGGGACGACGTGATCCCGAGGGCCGACGACGCCTACGAGACGAAATCGCTCCCGAGCGACCAGGAGTCGATGCTGCTGTATTCGTCGGGCACGACGGGCCAGCCAAAGGGGATCGTCCACACCCACGCCGGCGTGCAGGTCCAGTGTGCCAAGGAGATCTACTTCGGCTTCGACCACAAGCCCAGCGATCGCTTCTTCTGGGTGAGCGACATCGGCTGGATGATGGGCCCCTGGACGCTGATCGGCAACCACACCTTCGGCGGGACGATCTTCATGTACGAGGGTGCGCCCGACTACCCCGAACCGGATCGCTTCTGGAAGCTGATCGACGACCACGGGCTGACTGTCTTCGGAATCTCGCCGACCGCGATCCGCGCTCTGCGGAAGTACGGCGACGACTGGCTCGAAGGCCACGACCTCTCCAGCCTCCGGCTGCTGGGCTCGACCGGCGAGCCCTGGGACCCCGAGTCCTGGCAGTGGTTCCTCGAACACGTCGGCGGCGGAGACACGCCGATCATCAACATCTCCGGCGGGACCGAGATCTGCGGCTGCTTCCTGATGCCGATGCCGATCCAGTCGCTCAAACCCTGCACGCTCGGCGGTCCGGGACTGGGGATGGCCATCGATATCGTCGACGAGGATGGCGAATCCATCGCCGACGAGCACGAGCGAGGGTATCTCGTCGCTCGGGATTCCTGTCCGAGCACGACCAAGAGCCTCTGGAGCGGTGACGAGCGCTATCTCGAGGAGTACTGGTCGCGCTGGGAGGGTCTGTGGAACCACGGCGACTGGGCCCAGAAAGATACGGATGGTTTCTGGTTCCTCCACGGCCGGGCCGACGACGCACTGAACGTCGCCGGGCGCAAAGTCGGCCCGGCCGAGGTCGAGGGTGCGCTGATCGATCACGAGGCCGTCAATCAGGCGGCGGCGATCGGCGTCCCCGATGAGACGACCGGGACGGCCGTCGTCGCCTACATCGTCCTCGAACCCCGCGTGGAACCGAGCGACGAATTGCGTGAGGAACTCACCAGTCTCGTCGGTACGGAACTCGGCAAACCGTTCCGTCCCCAGGAGATCAGATTCGTCGAGCAGTTCCCGAAGACCCAGTCTGGCAAGATCATCCGCCGAGCTATCCAGGCCGTCCACACGGGCGAAGACATGGGGGATCTGAGTAGCATCGAGAATCCAGACGCCCTGGACGCGATAGAAAACGCTCGCTAGAGACTCTTTCATACGTAGGACGGCCACTTTTCAGTCAGCAAACTCCACGGAGACGTGCATGTCCCACCAACCAGACCGACCACGAGAGTACGTGTGTGAAGACTGTCTGAGCGTCCACGCTGCCGTCGTCCACGGCCAGCCCGGCGACCGTCACTACGAAGCTCCGGACGAATGCGCCGCCTGCGGCAGCGACGACTTCGTCGACATCAACGAGTATCCATTGATCGAGTGAGAATCGCGGTGCGACCGTCCGTCTTCCGACGAGCGATTCGAACGAGCGAGTCCATTTAATATATAAATCTTTGGTATACTTTGGATCGCAAACTCTATTGGGATGGAAACAAATTTTCGAACAGAGCAATGGCAACCGACACTGCGATTCGTCGATCGAATAAAATGGCGGAAACGCCGGGTACTCGACACTGGATCGCCCAGGCGAAGTCCTTTTTTGAACGGTACGCCAGAGAACTGTTTCGGAACAAGACCGTCCTGTTCTGGTCAATCGCGTTTCCGGTCGGGTTCTACCTCCTGACGATCACGGTGTTCGTCCCGGTCGAAGAGATTCCCGCAAACGAGCGGCCGTACATATTCGCAGCGACGGCGATCAGCTACGGGACCTTCGGCGCGATTATCGTCTGTCTGAGTAGTTTCGGGCAGCAACTCGCGGCCGACCTCGAAGCCGACCGCTACAAGCAGTTCCGGGCGCTCCCGATTGCGCCGACTGCCGATATGGCTGGCCGGATGCTGGCCGGCCTGCTGCTCGCAACCGTCTCGTTCCTTGCGGTCGTCGTCGTGAGTCTGGGAACAGGTGCGTCCTACACGCTCCGGTCGATTGCGTCGGTTCCGATCGCCATGCTGGCGTTCGTCGGCTTCGCCGTCATCTGGATGGTCCTGGCGATGGCCGTCGCGAGCGCGATCACCGACGAACGCTACGCGGCGCTGCTCACCGTCGCTGTCGCACTACTGGCGTACATGCTTACCGGCTACAACGGGACCGACCCCGGGAGCTACACCGGCCCGGATGTCCTGTTGAACTACCTCCCGAACACACTACCCTCTCGCGTGCTCGTTTACCAGTTCGTCGACGCCCCGGCGAGTTCGCTTGCCCCACCCGCGCTTCCGAGCACGATCTGGTCGGTCGGAACGCTGACGCTGTACACCGCGCTGGCACTCGGCGTCGGGATTGTCGTCGTCCGTACTCGGATCTACGGAACGGGGGTGCTGGCATGAGTGGCGAGCACGTGCCTGCCGTCCGAGCGGCGGGGATCGAGAAATCGTTCGGGACCGAGGGCGTCCTCGACGGAATCGATCTCTCAGTCGCTGGCAACGAGATTCTCGTCCTTCTGGGTCCGAACGGCGTTGGAAAGACCGTCTTGCTCGAATGTCTCGCGGGCAGCAGCCGGCCGACTAAGGGGGACGTGGAGATATTCGGTCGAGACGTCTCCGAAGACGGCGGTCGGAACCTGAGCTTTCTCCTGCAGGATACGATGGCCATCGAGACGCTCACCGGCCGTGAAAACATCGACTTCTACCGACGGATGCACCCCGGATTCACCGACCGCTGGGAGCAGTATCTCGACCGACTTGATCTCTCCGAGGACCTCGACAAAGCCGTCGACGATTACTCCGCCGGCATGACACGCAAACTCGAACTCTCGCTGACGATGAGCGTCGACGCGCCGCTCTACCTGCTCGACGAACCGACGGCCGGCGTCGACCTCTCGATGATCCAGCGGTTTCACGATATCATCCTCGATCGGTACGACGGCGGCTCGACGTTCGTCATCACGAGTCATCGTCCGCTCGATGCCGAACTCGCCGATCGACTGGCGTTCATGCGCGACGGAACGATTACAGCAGTTGGCGCGCCCTCGGAGCTCATGGATGCCGTGCCGCCAGTCATCCGCGTTTCCGGGTCCGGAGCGATGCGCACCGCCGAATCGTTCGTCAGGGGCGGCCGGCTGTTCCGGACGGGCGCTACGGCACGCGGGTTCCTGAAGCCAGACGTTGAATTCGAGGAGCTCGAAGCCGCCGTCGACACCGACGTCGAAGGCGTCCGAATCGAGCGCGACGACGCGACCCACACCGACCTCTTCAACTTCTACGTGCACGTCGTCGAACCGCAAAGAACGTCCGGCGGGACGCCGAACGACGATTCGATAGAGGCAGTTGTCGAACCATGAGCGAAGACACGGACGTCGATCCGGCGGAACTGGAGGCCCAGCTCGAACAGATCAAAGACGCCATGGGCCTGTACGAGCGCTACGAGGGAGCGGCTGGGCAGTGGCTGCTGTTCGGCGTCCTCGTGCTGGTGGCCGCCGCAGCTTCCCAGTACGTTCACCTCGAGGAACTGCCGGGCTACTGGCACGGCATCATCTGGATCGGGCTGCTGTTTGGCGGTGGATTCCTCGGGTTCTGGTTGCTTGACGATCAGTCCTCGCTGGGGACGCCAGCCGGCAAACCGGGCATCTGGTTCATCTTCGTCGTCACTTACCTCACGTCGCTGCCGATCGGGCTGATCACCTCGCGGTTCGTGGAGGACCTCGGCTACCAGGCTGAAGCCGTGTTCACCCAGTCGATTATCCTCGTGTTCGTCGGGCTGGCGTATCTCGTCACCGCCAACGCGCTCCGGGCGTACCACATTCGGGCGCGGGATCGCTACGCCTTCTACGTCGGGGGGATCATGCTGATCGGCCTCGGCGCGGCGATGCCCTACGTCGACATCCTCTGGACCTGGGGCTACGCCGTCTTCGGGACGCTGTACTTCGCGTACGCCATCGTGACCTACCTCGTCCTCTCACGAACCTGATCATGGATCTCGACAAACTCGTCCACCAGCCGACGCGACTGCAAATCTTCGCGTATCTCTACCGGCACGGCGAGACGAGTTTCCCGACGCTCAAAGACGACCTCGACGTCACCGAGGGCAACCTGGCGAGTCACCTCCGCAAGATGGAAGACGCCGACGCGGTCGCAATGCAGAAACAGTTCGTCGACCGCCGCCCCCAGACGACGTACGAACTGACCGACGACGGCCGAGAATTGTTCGAAAACCACGTCGAGACGCTCGAATCACTTATCGACAATCTCGACGACTCGTAGGCATAGGTGGGGTCGCCGAAATCACGGCTGACACGGACGCGGTGTTCGAGACGAGTGTCGGCGTGATCCATCGGATTGACGAGCGCACCTGGTTCGTCGTGCATGCAGATCGGGGCCAGCCGTCGGTCGCTGACGACACTGTGGCGCGGCTTGTCTCGGAGAACAGGCACGCAGCGGTCGAACTGGACACCGATCGGTTCGGCGATGTGTTCGATGAACTCGAGGAGAAACGCTTCGGGCAGACCCAGACAGCGTACAAAGACTGGGCAGTAGATCGTCTTCAGGAGCATCATACGACAACGGTGCAGTACACCGGCGACAACAACGTCACCTACACCAAGACCTGCGAGCCGAACCTCTCAGACATTTCGGTGCAATCGATCGAACCCGTGTATCTCCCGGAAGTCCGGCAGACAACTAATCTCCAGCAGTACACCTATCCCTACGAGTATTTCGCGGCCGGGCCGTCACGAGTCACGGTCGAGGACAGGATTCACCGCTGTGTCCACTGCGACACCAGCGGTAGCAACGAGACGTATACCTATTGTGCGAATTGTGGCAGCATCAGCTGTAGCGATCACACGAAGACCGAGCGCCTGGAAGGTGAACCGGTGTGTACTGGCTGTGCGGTGACCGATCGATTCGCGCTGAAAACGAAGTACTTCTACGACGATGACAACCTCGAATCGTTCCGTCGAGAGTACGAGGCGATGGCGCTCCACGAGAAAGCAATGGAAAACCAGCCCTTGGCTGTCGGCGGTGTTGTGACGGCGGTACTGCTTTTCGTCGGCGCACTCATGACTGCCGGCGTTATTTGAGATTGCTGATAGCACCCCCCTGAAAAAGACGTCAACTATACACCACTATTGGCTGGTAGATATCACTCAAATATTCATTTGTGGTGAGAAGAATTGCCAACACCGACAAACGATATCGAGGCTGACTCGATCGACGATCTCGGCGCCGACTGGGAGGAGACTACGGAGGCGATGCTGGAGGGAAGTACCCATGACACAGAGCTGGGCAGGATGATGGGGCGAGATGCGATCCGGGTAAGTATAGGCAAGATGACCGAGGCCGAATTCCACGAAAAATACCACGAGGCGGTTGTTGAGGAGTTCGGAGTCGACGATCGGCCGACCGAACCGGAGGGGTTCGATGAGTGAACAGGAGGGCGTCAGCCGCCGTTCGGTCCTGATCGGAGCGGGAGCAGCCGCCGGTACACTTGGAGTCAGCGGTGCCGGCTTGCGGTGGGCGCTGACTGAAAACAGTTCTGCACAGCCCCAAAGCTTACTGGACGAAACATCGGTCGTAACAACATCTTGTGCGCCAAATTGTCGCGGCAAATGTCCACTGAACGTGTACGTCCGGGATGGGCAAGTCAAGTTCGTGGAGCCGCAGATGACGGACGACGAGCAATATCGGCGAGCGTGCCTGCTCGGGCAATCCCACATCCAGCGAGTATACAGCCCGAAGCGACTGAAGTACCCAATGAAGCGGGCTGATTGGTCGCCGGAGAATCCAAACCCCGAGGGACGGGGTGAAGACGCAGAATTCCAGCGGATCTCCTGGGACGAGGCTCTTGACTACATTGCTGACGAAATGAAACGCGTACGTCAGGAATACGGTCCAGAGAGCGTCTTCTTCCACACTGGCTCTGGGGATAATGGACTTGGGACAACCTGGTTCGGACGGCTCCGGAACATGTTCGGCGGCACGGGACAGGGTTGGTCGATAGACTCCAACGTTGGTGTCGGATTCAATCGTGTAACTGGCTATGGGTACTTCCTGCCACCAACGAACGAATCCGAAGACTGGGTTAACGCGAAGACGATCATCGTCTGGGGATCGGACATTCTTGCGAGCCAATTCCAGCACGACGCCTCTAAGATACTTGATGCTGTCGAGGCAGGTGCCAAACTCGTAGTCGTCGATCCTGTGTACACGATGACGGCTTCGAAGGCTGATCTGTGGCTTCCGATCAAACCAGGCAAGGACGTCCATCTTGGCCTTGGAATGATCCACACTGTCCTCGAGGAGGAAATCTATGACGCTGAGTTCCTCCGTGAGCGGACGACTGCGGGTGCACTCGTCAGAAAAGACACTGGGAAGTGGCTCCGAATGAAGGACCTCCCCGATGGCGGAGAGGAAGACGAGCGGTTTGTCGGCGTTGACCGAGAGAGCGGTGAACCGGTCGCTCTGGAGCCTGACACGTATGCTGACGTCGAACTGTTCGGCGAATATGAAGTAGGCGGCATCGAGGGTTCGACGGGCCTCACGTTGCTCGAAAACCACGTCTCGGAATACACCCCTGAGAGTGTTGCGGAGACCACCGGTCTTGCTGCCGAGGACATTCGGACTACTGCACGGTGGCTCGCAACCCGTGGTCCGGGTGGCGTCTGTCCTAGTTACGCTGTCGGTCGATACAAGTACGGCCACGTGTTCGGACAGACGTACGCCATCTTGATGGGGCTGACCGGAGACTACGGCAAGTCCGGGACGCTCCATTCCCAACATCCGTCTGGGACCTCTATGTGGTCCGGTGACTACGGGTCACCTGAAGGCGCCGAAGGCAGCGCATACCTTCGGATGCACGAATTGCCTGATGCTTTCGAGAACGGTGACCCGCACCCGTTGAAAGTCGTCTACGGGATGGAGTCGAACATGCTCGTCAACCAGTTCCCAGACCGTCAGCAATGGATCGACGTATTGGAAAACGTCGACCTGTTTGTGATGGCTGACTTCCACAAGACCCCGACGGTCCAGCATGCCGACATCATCCTGCCGGCAGCACACTGGTTCGAACGCGAGGACATCTCAGACGCTTGGGGTTCACACCCGCACATCAGTTACAGACAGCAAGCACACGAACCGCTCTGGGAAGCCCGCGATGATTACTTCATGATCAATGATCTCGCCGAGAAACTCGGTTACGAGGACCTCTTCCTCGGTGACAAGCGGGCGGAACTTGAGAAAGTGGCGGCAAACGATCCACGCTTCGACTTCGAAGAGCTCCGCGAGAAGGGGAACATCCGTGTCTCTGACAACGTGATCAAGTACACGGAGCCGTTCCCCACTGATTCCGGGCGCATAGAGATCTACGATGAAGACAAACCGGTCGAAGATGAGGGGACGAGTCTGGAGTTCCCGCGGCCAATCGAATCTCGGACTGCCGACGATCACGAATTAGCAGACGACTACCCGCTGATGTTCATGCAGAAGCACTCGAAGTGGCGGATCCACTCCCAGTGGGCTGACAACACAATGGTCAGGAAGTTCGATCCTGAACCGCGTCTCGATATCCATCCCGACGACGCTGCCGAGCGGAATATTGACGACGGAGAGTACGTGCGCGTGTACAACGACCGCGGTGAGATGGTCGTCAAAGCGAAATATAATGAGGGCATGCAGCCAGGGCTGGTCAACACCGATCAGGGCTGGTGGACGGAAGACTTCATCGAGGGGAATCTTCAAGACCTGACTCACACCGACGTGAACAAGCTCGCGCCGACTTTCGCGTTCTACGACGTCCGTGTTGAAGTTGAGTCCGCACCTGCAGAAATCGACACGAGCATGTACACCGATCAGGACCAGGCCGGATGGCTTGGGGACAGCATCGAAGGAGGTGAGAACCGATGACGAACTACGGCCTTGTGATCGATCTTGAACGCTGTATCGGTTGTCAAGCCTGCGCAATCAACTGCAGCCAGGAGAACAACGTCGCACTCGACAAGCAGTGGAACCGCGTCCTGACCGAGGGCGGTGACGGAATGGATACCGCCGCTGGTGCGTATCCCGAAGATGGCCGGGACGGGACACTGCAGATGAACCATCTACCGATGGCTTGTCAGCACTGCCAGAACGCACCCTGCGTGAAAGTGTGCCCGGTCAACGCGACCTACAAACGCGATGACGGAATCGTCGAAATCGACTACGACAAGTGTATGGGTTGCCGGTACTGCATGGCAGCCTGTCCGTACAACGCACGGGTATTCAACTGGGACGAACCGACCACCCACCCCGCTGAGGGGACGGGCCACGTTGAACAGCGGCCTACGGGCGTCGTCGAGAAGTGTACGTTCTGTAGCCACCGCGTCGAAGCGGACCTCGATCCAGCCTGTGTCGTTGGCTGTCCCGCCGACGCCCGAATATTCGGAGACTTCGACGATGAGACGAGCACAGTCTCAAAATACGTCGATAAATACAGCACAGATCAGCTTCTCGACGACCTCGAAACCGATCCGAACACGTACTACATCCGGGGTGAAATGAGCCCCGGACGGACGCGAAGCGGCAACGAACTCGAAGGTACCGAAAAGAAAGAGACACTCATGGATGGTGCTGGCGTAGCCAACGGTGGTGAGGACGCATGAGCAGCGAAACCTATGATTCGACGTCCAGCGGGTTCGGTACGCCTGGAAAAGTCTGGCTCGGCACGCTTGTCGTTCTAGTTGCAGCCGGACTGCTCGCCTGGGCCTACCAGCTCAGCGAGGGCCTTATTGTCACCGGGATGAACAACGTGTTCTCCTGGGGGCTGTACATCATGCTGTTCGTGTTCTTCGTCGGCCTCTCGGCGGGCGGACTGATCATCTCCAGCGTGCCCAAGTTCTTCCACAGCGATCGCTACGACTCCTTCGCGACGCTAGGTGTGTTGCTCAGCTTCGCGAGTATCGTCGTTGCAGGGCTGCTGATCCTACCCGACCTCGGTCGGCCATTACGAGCGGTAGGCTTCCTCCTCTCGCCGGACTTCCGGTCACCGATGGTCTGGGACTTCGGGATCGTCCTCGTATACGGGTTGTTCAGCGCGGTCTACCTCTGGCTGCTGACCCGGCGCGATCTGGCCGCCCGCGGCTCGCGACTGGCCTTCGGTGTCGAGGACACCGAGGCCGGCCGCGAGCGCGACAAGAAGCTGAGCTTCTGGGCGGCTGCGGTCGCGATCCCGCTGGCGGTCGCGCTGCACTCGATCACCGGTTGGATCTTCGCGCTGCAGATCGGTCGCGGTGACTGGTTCAGCCCGCTGGTCGCGCCGATGTTCATCATGAAGGCGCTGGTCTCCGGGCTGGCGCTGTTGCTCGTCGTCGCGATTCTCGCAGATAGGTACACGAGCTTCGAATTGCCGAGATCCCAGGTCACTGAGCTCGCGAAGGTACTCGGGATCTTCGTCGCGGTCCACATCGTCTACCTGCTGGCGGCCGAGCGCCTCCCGCACGCCTGGGCAGACAGCTTCGGGTTCTGGTCGATCACCAGCGGCTTCCTCGTTGGCGACTCGATCTACTTTTGGCTGTGGACACTCGTCGGCGGAGTAATTCCGCTCGCACTGCTAGCTGTACCGTCGCTTCGTCGAAGGCTATGGGCAGTATTCACCGCGAGCGTGTTCGCCATCGTCGGCATCCTCTTCGAGGGTGTAAATCTCATCTTCACCGGCTACGATCAACTCAATATCGATGCAGCACCCGGTGTCACGACCGGGACTGATTACGCCGGATTCGGCTCGGATGTCTGGGCGACAACAGGCTCGTACACCCCGACTATCGTCGAGTTACTGATCTCGCTCGGGCTGGTCGCGCTGGGTGCGTTGATCGTGACGCTCGGTGTGAAATACCTACCGATGCAGCCCAGTGAGTCCCTGTCGCGGACGTCCAGAGAAACACCTGAAGCGACCGGAGCTGTGGCTGACGGTGGGACAGGAACAGACGATGCGACGGAGTCAACTCAATGAACACAACGAGCACCAACGACAACGAGAAACAGTTGGCTGCCGGCTACGCAGTACTGGCGCGCTGCTGGCGCGAACCCGATGCCGACCTTGTCGCGGCGATCGAAACCGGCGACCTTGATGAGGTCGCGACTGACATTGACACGGTCTCGCTCGATGCACTCCGGATCGAATACACACGGTTGTTTGTCGGTCCCGCGGAACCACCATGTCCACCCTACGAAAGCGTCTATCGCGACGAAGGCGGCCAAGTTCTCGGCCCGATGACTAGAGCTGTGGTAACCTGGTACCGGAGCTACGACCTAGAGCCAGATGTCGAAGTTCCGGAACTCCCAGATCACATCGGGACTGAACTGGAGTTTCTCGGCTGTCTCTATCGAGAAAACGAGACTGAGGCCGCAAAGCAGTTCCTCGAAGAACATCCCCGGGAATGGATTGGTCAGTTCCTCAACGAAGTACGCGAAGCCACCGACGAGCCGTTCTACGCCGCGCTGGCTGACACAACGGAACGCGTGATTGAGCCGCTGGAATCAACTACCCCACCCTAAGCGCCTTCGGCGCTTTGAAGGTAGGGCTTGTCGGTGAACTCGGCATTGAGAGCCGTACAATTCAGGAATGAGAGACTCTCGGTCTGAGCGTGTGTCGGTGACGCTGGGGCCGCCGACATCGTACGTTTCTCTGGGATGGGTTTTTGTCCGAGCTGTATTCGCTGTCATCACCTTTGGCTACAGCAGAGACTCCATGTCGTGGAGGGAGAACAGTGACCAGGTGTCGATGGCTGGGGCAGCGTTGTCCGCAATACCCTCGACGACGAACAGGGGCGCAACGTCGTCGTCGCGGCCGGGGCGGCCGAACAGGTCAGTGACGAACACGACAACCAACGCCCACGGTCGACACGACTATACCTCAGCGATACGGGCCTGGTCTCGGCGCTGGAAAACAAGGCACCCGGTGCAGCTCTGAACGATCTGGATTACGAGGCTGACCTCGCCCGGATCGCGGGGTTCGACCACACGATGCGGCTCGCCTACGGGATCAACGCCGCGCAAGGACACACCGAGGCGCCATCCGTCCAGTACTGGCGAGGCCGCAACGGAGAAGTCGATTATGTGTTCGAAGCCGGTGACACGCCCGTGCCTATCGCACTCTCGTATCGGTCCAGTACCTACCAAACCAAGCTCGATGCGCTCGCTGAGTTCCGCAATCAGTACCAGGCACCAGTTGGCCTGCTGGTGAGCGGAGATACGAGTAACCGTCTTGACCCGGTGATTGAGCGAGAGGAGGGCGTCATCGAACTACCGTTCTGGCTTATCTCTTGTTGTGCTGAGAACTCCTCAAGCCGACCAACAAGAAAATCAGCAGGCCTTATTCAACTCCGCCCACGGTGGGGCGAAGAATCCGCCTTACCACCCAGTTTGACACGCTCAATTATCGTACTTCAGAGTATCATACTTAGAAGTATTATTATCGGTATATCGGGCTCTTGCTGTGCCAACGGCGTACGGACCACTACTGGAAGTCGGAACGGTTTCCTCAGTTCCCTACGGAGAAAGAGTTGATGAAGACGGTGCTCGTGACTGGTGCTGGCTCAGGGATTGGGCGAGCCACCGCCGAGTTGTTGGCCACCAATGGATGGCACGTCTACGCCACCGACAGCAACGCTGACGCGCTCCAAACTGTTTCCGGCTGTGTCACAGAGACAATGGACGTCACCAATCCGGACGAAATCGAGCGCCTTCGGGCACAGAT
This sequence comes from Halapricum salinum, assembly GCF_004799665.1. Classification (NCBI taxonomy): domain Archaea; kingdom Methanobacteriati; phylum Methanobacteriota; class Halobacteria; order Halobacteriales; family Haloarculaceae; genus Halapricum; species Halapricum salinum. The sequence continues at coordinate 3,074,116 of NZ_CP031310.1, read as the reverse complement.
TGCCGACGAAGTCGGCGGGCTGGATTGCGTGGTCGCCAACGCGGGGATCGCCCAACTTGGCCCAGTCGCCGACATCTCGCCCGAGAATCTCGAAGAGCAGTTCAACGTCAACGTCCATGGCGTCCACCGAACCGTGCGGTCGATGCTCCCACTGCTGACAGAGCGCGACGGGATTGTAATCATCGTGTCCAGCACCCACGGTCGCGTCACGACACCGGGCATGGGCGCGTACGCTGCCTCGAAACACGCTATCGAAGCCTTAGCCGAAACACTTCGTATGGAGGTCACCGATCTCGGCGTCGATGTAGCCGTGATCGAACCCGCCTGGGTCACCACTGATTTCTCCGATACAGCCCAGCAACGACTCGAAAACACAGACCGCGACGAGCGCTTTGCGGACGTCTACGACGCGATGGCTGAAGGAACACTCGTAGGCGGTCGCGGGCCACTGGCAGTGACGCCAGATCGGGTCGCAGCTCAGATCCACGATATCGCGACCACCGACAATCCTGGGCTGCGCCACCCGGTCGGCTGGCCAGCCAAGCTGATTCTCGCGACCCGGTGGCTCCCCCAACCACTCCAGTCTCTCGGCCAGCGATCAGCCATCAAAATATGCGCCTTACTACACCGACTGCGAGGGCGTGATCGATGACGCAAAAGGAAACGATTTCGACCGGCCACACGTTCGAGCTACCGGCCAAACTGTCAGCCTCGATCGTCGGTGCTGTCTTTCCCGCAGATAGCGGTGATGTCGCTGCACTTCTACCCACCGGGCTGGAGCCGATCCGGGCGACACGGACGCAAGCGGCGGTGACAGTGCTGGCCGTCAGCTACGACCGCGTCGGTGACGACACGATCGATCCGTATGACGAAGTCGGTGTCCTTCTTCCAGCAGTCGAGACAGGGACGCGAACGTGGCCCTATCTCTCCGCGCTACGACGTGGCGTCAGTGGCTACGTCTACACGCTCCCGGTTTCGACCGAACAAGCACGCGCGTTCGGCGTCGATATCTGGGGATATCCGAAACTCGTCGCCGATATCGACCTCAGAGACGAAGGTAAAACACGACACGCGACAGTCACTGCCGATAGCCGGCACGTGCTGTCGTTCGAAGCGCGACGCCCACCGACAGTACCGGCCAAGCTGTCCGGCTATAACTACACTGTTAAGCACGACCAGCTCCTTCGAGAGGAGACGCGATTGTCCGGCCGTGCCGGAATCTGGCCCAGACACCGCGCAACCCTGCGATTCGGCGCGCATCCTGTTGGCCAACACCTCGCCGCCGTCGAAATCGACGATCGACCGCTGTACACCGTCGCCGCCAGCTGCGACTTTAAAATCAGTGCTGGCTCCGAAGCGCGTTCTCAGACCCTTGATGACGATGAGATACAACACAGTTAGCGACTGCAATCAGTACGACATATTCAGAGTTTTTGGCGCGCGCAGGTAGGTCGCAAATGGGTGATCTAGGGGGTAAGTTCTAAGGGGGTCTATTTTAAATAGTGTATATAGGGCTAATCGAGGATTCTATTCGCCAGCAGGAGTAGTCCCGGGCGGATTCGAACCGCCGTCATAGGCTCCAAAGGCCCATATGATTGGCCACTACACCACGGGACTCCGCGTCGCTCGTCCCGTGACTCTCGCGGATCTATCGATCACGCTCGACACCACGGGACTACACGCGACGCTACTCGATTCGTGGGTATAGTAGTTCCGGGTTCTCACCGATCACCCGAGCGCGACGCTTTTATTCCTGCAGTGTATATCGACAGATCTCAGGATATCCTTGATACGTAGCAAATACGGGGCAGGTGGTTTTGGCGCAGATGGATATGGTACAGCGACCTCGAATTTCTTCTGGTCGACGACCGATGACGAACGCTTCCAGTACGCCGCGATCGCCAGCGATAGCGACGCCGTTTACGCCGCTGGTCTCGGGACGGCTGTCGCAGCCGTAAATAAACTTTCCGGATCACCTACGTGGCGATTCGACCGCCAGGGGAGCCTGGTCGACTCGACACCCACGATAGACACCGAGCGGCTGTACGTCGGCAGCGGAAGTGGGACCGTCTACGCCCTCGGACTCGACGATGGGGCGCCGGAGTGGACCGCCGATATCGACAGTGCGGTCGCATCCTCGCCCACGGTCGCTTCGGGGACGGTCTTCGTCGGCACGAACGACGGACAGATATGTGCGATCGACGCCACGTCGGGAGCCGAAATCTGGAGCGCCGTTGTCGGCGCGAGCGTCTACTCCGCACCGGCTACAGATGGAGCAACCGTCTACGTTACTGCGGCGGACGGGACAGTCGCCGCACTGTCAGTTTCGGACGGCGACGAGATCTGGAGCGTGGCTGTGACTGCAGACACTCTGCGGGCCAATCCAATAGTGACGACTGCCGGTGTCGTCGTTGCTGGCAGCGATCTCCAGTTGCTCGATACCGAGACTGGTGACGCGCTCTGGACGCTCACAGCCGCCGGCTCCGGCGAGACGACACCGCTGGTCGCAGACGGAACGATCTATGCGACTGACGAGTCAGGGATTCTCAGAGCGGTCGCGGTGGATTCGGGACAGGCAGACTGGACACTCACACTCGGTTCGACTGTCCACGCGACACCCTTGCTCAACGATGGCATTCTCTATGTCGGTACTGACGATGGTGATCTCGTCGCGATCGATCCCGAGACTGGAACCGAGACGGATCGCTGGCAACTCGGTGGCCGTATCATGACACCCACGGTGGTCGGGTCGACGATCTACGCCCCGACTTGGGGCGGGAGCATCAGAGTCGTAGCGGTATAACGGGCGTTTCGGGGTGATTGCTGTCGCTATGAGCCACGACGACTGCACGATGTCGTGCGGTCGGTGTGGATCAGACCGACAGGAGCTGTTATCAGTCCATCGCTTCGATCTCGGTTTCGAGACGTTCGCAGACGTCGCCCTCGGCGTCGAAGCAATCCGGGCAGTCGGATTCTCGGTCGATGATCGTGTCGAGTCGCTCGGCGACAGTCTCGTCGATGACGCTTTCGAGCGTGCGTGCTTCCTCACGGAAGTTCTCGACTTCCAGCACCTGGAGGAGGAATCGCTCGATGATACAGTAATTTTGCAAGGCTGCTCTGGCCTGACGAATCCCATCGTCGGTGAGGTCGACTCCTTTGTACTTCTCGTGTTCGAGGAGGTCCTGGGATTCGAGCTTGCCGACCATCTCGTTGGCACTGGCCGGGCTGACGTCCAGCCGGTCAGCGATTTTTCCGGTCGAGGCCGGGCCGTCTTCGAGTTGCTGCACCAGATAGATTGCCTTGAGATATTGATCTGCGGTGTTCATGTCCAACCCTCCGTTCGGAACTGCGCTCGACTCACGTCGCTCCCTCCTCCATCAGTTCGGTCACGTCCTGTACGCCGTCGGCCTCCTCCTCGCGAATCTCTCCGAGGACCCGCAAGAGCCGCTCGCGATTGACCGAGAAACTGGCGTCGCTGCCCGTGATCGCCTCGATCAAGTCGTCGTAAAACTTGTAGGCCGTCTCCTCGTTACACAACTGGTCGTACAGGACGTCGTCGAAGTCCGTGTCGCTCTCGTAGCGCGCCTCGACGAGCATCTTGATTTCCTCGAACGGGACCGTCTCGGCGTCGAGATCGTCGATCAATCCTTCGAGCTGTCGTCGATGCTCGGCCGACTCCGCCGACGCTTCCTTGAGGAACTGCCGGACAGCGGTGTTGCCCTCACCGACCAGTTCTTCGGCGTGGCGGGCCGCCCTGGCTTCGACGACCTCCTCGAGGACGACGCCGATCTGCAGGAGACGCGCCAACTCGTGGTCCGAGGAGACTGGTTTCCCGACACTCACAGTCGACACCTCCCTTCACAGCGATACGTAGTCATATTCGAACGTGAGGCAGGCGGTGACTTAAGCCCGTCCCTGTCGGGCCCCACCTAACGGAAAAACAGCAGTACTGCCCCTAGAAGTCGGGATAGAGGTTCGCGATCGTCTGGCCGTCTTCGACGACGTGATTCTCGCCAGTCTCCCAGGTGACGCCATCGGTGGAGACCTCGACGCCGTCGACCCACTCGTCTTTGACGATCTTGTACTCGGTCCCGACCGGGAGTTCGGTCTCGTGCTTCCAGTAGGAACTCTGCGGGTACATCTTGTAGGCCGTCTCCCAGTTGCCCAGCGCCTCGATATCACCGGTGATGTAGGCCGCCTCGCCGACCTGGGTCACGTCGCTGGCGTAGATCGTCAGCGCCTGCGTGTCTGACGCCGCCACTGTACCTGTCGACCCGAGAATCCCCGCACCTGCGATCGCTGCACAACCACCCGTGACGAACTCGCGTCGTGATGTCTTTGGCATCGACTGGAGCTTCCGTGGACAGATATATAGGATTTATCACATATTCTTGACAGACAATCAAGATATACCCTGGACGATGGTGAGCAACTCACTGTCAGCGGTTACTGACGATCGACCGAAAGATACGATTTTCGAGGGATCAGACGGCAGATCACTGTCGATAGTGGCCAGCGAGGGAGGGCGGTCGGGGTCTGTTCCCGGTTCGTGCCAACGTCCCCGAGGTATTTTTGAGTCCCACCGAAAAGGCTCGACTGGAGCGATCGTGTGTCACTTCCACACGGACGACGCGGACGCGGTGGAATGGGAGAAAGAACTGCGAGGAGAACGAGAGCTGCGTGGGAAATCAGACGGGCGATCGGACGAGGCTGTGGAACCTGACCTACTCGCCGACGGTGGGGACTAAGTCCCACCTGGCCGCTCGACGGCACGGCGCACTGGCTAATCGCTTTTCGTGGCACCCACTCGGAGAGAAAGCAACGAAAATCGTCGGATAAGAGTGTCCTACTACGTAGTCAGCCGCTGAACGATCATGTCGTCCATATCTTCGCGGAGTTCGTCGACGGCGACCTCTTCGAGGACTGGTACGAAGAAACCCTCGACGAGCATGTTCTTCGCGCGCTCCTCGTCGACACCGCGGGAAGTCATGTAGAACAGGTCTTGCTGGTCGACCTGACCCACCGTCGCGGAGTGGCTGGCCTCGGTGTCGTGGTTGTTGATGATGAGTTTCGGGGAGGCGTCGGCCTCGCTCTCGTCGGAGAGCATCAGGGTGTTCTCACGCTGGTACGAAGAGGTGTCCCAGGCCTCGCGGCCGACGTCCTGAACGCCCTCGTAGACCGAGCGAGCCTTGTCGTCGAGCACACCGCGAGTCACGAGGTCGGCGACGGTGTGTTCGGCCTCGTGCCAGACCCGGCTGTTGAGGTCGAAGTGCTGGTCGTTGTGCCCGAAGAACGCGCCGACGATCTGCGATTCCGAGGAGTCACCCAGGAGTCGCGTTTCGACGCTGGTCTTCGTGAGTCGAGAGCCGATGTTGCCCTCGATCCAGTCCACGGTCGCGTAGGTATCGGCGTGGCCGCGCTTGACCGAGAAGTTGTACGTCTCCTCGCTCAGGTTTTGGAGCGCTCCGTACTGGACGTGGGCGTTTTCGCCAGCGTCGACCTCGACGACGCCGGAGTAGTACTGCTTGCCCTCGACGTCGTCGCCGTTGGATTGTCGTTCGAGGATCGTGACCGAGGACGATTCCTCGGCGATCACGAGCGTGTAATTGAACAGCGACTGGCTGTTCATCCGCGTCCGGATCTTGACGTCTTCTGCGTCGACGCCCTCGGGGACGTAGATGACCGTGCCGGCGCTGAACAGCGCAGTCGAGAGCGCGGTGAGGTAGTTGCGCTGGGGGTCGACGACGCTGCCGAATTTCTCTTCGATCAGATCGCCGTGCTCGGCGAGCGCCTCGGACCACTCCAGCACGTCGACGCCCTCGGCTTCGACGCGATCCTTTTCCTGGCTTCGGTCGAGCGGATCGACGATCCGCTCGTACTCCAGGGCGTCGAGGTTCGTCCAGTCGCGGCCTGGCGTCCGGATGACCTTCGGCATGTCGAGCGTTTCGAGCGCCTCGAGCGCCTCGAGACGTGTTTCGAGGAGCCACTCGGGCTCGCCGAGGTCCTCGCTGATCGTCCGTACCTGCTCTGCTGTGAGATTGGCGTGTACCTGCGTACTCATTGTATGCACCGGGGATTACCCGAGCGAACCCTCCATCTCCAGTTCGATGAGACGGTTCAGTTCGACCGCGTATTCGATGGGCAGTTCCTCGGTGATCGGCTCGATGAAGCCGGCGACGATCATCTGCTTGGCGTCGTCGTCGTCCAGGCCGCGGCTCTGGAGGTAGAAGACGTCCTCGTCGCCGATCTTGCCGACGGTCGCTTCGTGAGCGACGTCGACCTTGTTCTCCTGGATCTCCATGTACGGCATCGTGTCGGAGGTGGACTCGTTGTCGAACATGAGCGCGTCACACTCGACGTTGGTCTTCGAATCCTCCGCGCCGTCGGAGATGTGGACGAGCCCGCGGTAGTTCGTGCGGCCGCCGTCCTTGGAGATGGACTTGGACTCGATGGTCGACTTCGTGTCGGGCGCGTTGTGGTAGACCTTCGCGCCGGTGTCGATGTTCTGGCCCTCGCCCGCGAAGGCGATGGTGATGTGGTTGTCCGTCGCGCCGGGGCCCTTGAGGATCGTGGCCGGGTACAGCATCGTGGCCTTCGAGCCCATCGATCCGGAGACCCACTCCATCGTGCCGTCTGCCTCGACGATGGCGCGCTTGGTGTTGAGGTTGTAGGTGTTCTTCGACCAGTTCTGCACCGTCGAGTACTGGACGTGGGCGTTCTCGCCGACGAAGACTTCGACGCCACCGCTGTGGAGGTTGAACGCCGAGTACTTCGGCGCGGAACAGCCCTCGATGTAGTGGACTTCGGAGTTCTCCTCGGCGATGATGAGCGTGTGCTCGAACTGGCCCATCCCCTCGGAGTTCATCCGGAAGTACGCCTGGACGGGCATGTTGACAGTCGTGTCCTCGGGGACGTAGACGAACGACCCGCCGGACCAGATGGCACCGTGGAGTGCGGCGAACTTGTTGTCGCTCGGTGGCACACACTTCGTCATGAAGTGCTCTTTGACGATCTCTTCGTGTTCCTGGACGGCCTTGTCCATGTCACAGAAGATGACGCCTTTCTCCTCCCAGCGCTCCTGCATGTTCTGATAGACGATCTCGGACTCGTACTGGGCGCCGACGCCCGAGAGGGCGTTCTTCTCGGCCTCCGGGATGCCCAGTTTGTCGAAGGTGTCCTGGATCTCCTCGGGGAGGTCTTCCCAGGACTCGGCGCCACCGCGGGTCTCGATGTCGGGTCGGATGTACGGAACGATCTCGTCGATGTCGACCTCCGAGAGGTCGGGCTGGCCGGGCCAGTCGGTCGGCATCGGCATCTCCTGCCACTGCTGCAGGGCACGGAGACGGCGCTCGAGCATCCACTCTGGTTCGTCCTTGTCCTCGGAGATGAGGCGGACGGTCTCTTCTGTGAGGCCCTTCTCGGTCTCGAAGGCGGACTTCTCTTCCTTCTTGAACTCGAAGCGGGCTTCAGTGTCGGTATCTTTGAGGTCTTCTGAACTCATGTATCGTTGTTGTGTTGGCTTACGGGTAAACGCTGTCCTAGCTGGTATTGATTACGCTGCCTCGAAGACGTCCTCGCGAACCCAGTCGTAGCCCTCGTCCTCGAGCTTTTCGGCGAGTTCGGGACCGCCACTCTTGGCGATCTGGCCGTCGAGCATGACGTGGACGTGGTCCGGCTCGACGTAGTCGAGGATGCGCTGGTAGTGCGTGATCTGGAGGATGCCGGTCCCCTGCTCGTCCCGGAGTGCATTGATCCCCTTCGAGACGTCCTGGAGTCGGTCGATGTCCAGCCCGGAGTCGATCTCGTCGAGCACGGCGATCGACGGTTCGAGGATTGCGGCCTGGAGGACCTCGTTCTGCTTTTTCTCCCCGCCGGAGAAGCCGGCGTTGAGATAGCGGTTCGCGAAGGACTCGTCCATGTCGAGCTGCTCCATCTTCTCCTGGAGGAGCTGCTGGAACTCGGCGACGCTGACCTCGCCCTCGTCGGCGGGACCTTCCATCGGCGAGGTGTCGTAGCCCGCTGCGTCCTCGTTGGTGTCCTCGGATTCGGCTTCCGCCTCGTCTTCGTCTTCGAACAGTTCGTCGCGCTCTTCGAGCTTGGCGTTCAGCGCCGTGCGGAGGAAGTTCACCATCGTGACGCCTTCGATTTCGGCGGGGTACTGGAAACCGAGGAAGACACCGAGCGCGGCCCGCTCGTTCGGTTCGAGGTCCAGGAGATTCCAGGTCCGCTTGTCCGCGGGAATCTCGAAGTCCTCACCGAAGTCGCCGTCTTCGAGGTGGATCAGGACCTCGCCACCTGTCACTTCGTAGGCGGGATGGCCAGCGATAACTTTCGCCGTCGTCGACTTCCCGCTACCGTTCGGTCCCATCAGGGCGTGGATCTCGCCGGACTCGACTTCGAGGTCGACCCCTTCGAGAATCGTCTCGCCGCCCTCTTCAGCTACCTCTGCGTGGAGATTGGAAATTTCGAGCACTGCCATGTATCTAGGTCAACCGAAAGTCAGGTCGTCGTACCCATAACCTTTTCGCATTCTCGGTTAGGAAAGTTCGTAGAATAGAAAAATATCTTCTTTCCACCAGAACTCAACGAATCGACAGTACGTTTTACATGAGTGCATCCTAACAGTACGAGCAATGGTGTATCGTCTCGGGAACACGTTCACGGTTCTCTACGTCGTCTTCGGGCTCCTGTCGTTCGGAATTGCCGCGGTCGCAGCGAGGCATCGGTCGAAACGGACGGCTATCTCGTTAGCAGTAATGATGGCTGGGACTGGAATCTGGGCGATCGCAGACGGGCTCCGGATCGCCGCGCCGACGGCCACCCACGTCCTCTTCTGGAACAAAGTGGCGTACGTCGGAATCGTCACCGTGCCACCGGCGTTTTTCACGTTCGTCCTCTCGCTGACCAACCGTGAGCGTTGGCTGAAACGCCCCTACATCGTCGGCATGGTCGTGATATCGGGAGCGACACTCCTGATCGTCCTCACGAATCCGGCCAACCTCTGGCGGGCTGGTGAGACCATCACACTACATACCCAACCACCTGTCCTCGAGGAACATCGCGGTCCGCTCTGGTACGGTTGGGCTGCCTACGTCTATGGGTTTGCCACGCTGATGCTGTACTTCCTCCTGCAGGAACTCGTAGAGAACGGCCGCTCACACACTCATCGGATGCAGATCGGGCTAGTACTGATCGGGTCGACGTTTGGGGCTGGCATCGTGCTCCTGTTCATCCTCGATGTGGTCGCGTTCGACCCGTCTGCGATCAGTTTCGTTCCACTCGGCGTCGCCTACGCCATCGCGATGTTCCGGTATCGGTTACTCGACGTCACGCCGATCGCTCGGGACGTCGTCCTCGCAAATATGAACAGCGGCGTGCTCGTTCTCGATCGGGAGGGGACTGTCGTCGACGCGAATCGGCGGGCCAAACAGATCCTCGACGACACGTCTCTCCAGGGCCAAGACCTAGAGACGATCGTGCCAGAGGACGTCGACTTCGAAGGGCTATTCGAAGGTACCCGAGAGATTCAGACGACGGTCGAAACCACCGTCGATGGTGACCGTCGCACGTTCGATGTGACGTTTTCACCGGTCTACGGGTCGATGGACAGCTATCTCGGCCGCGTCGTAATATTCACTGACGTCACCGATCGACGACGCCAGGCGGAACGACTCAAACGGAAGACAGAACGATTGCGGAGGCAGAACGAACGCCTCGACGAGTTCGCCTCGACAGTCAGTCACGACCTTCGAAACCCGTTACAGATCGTCAGTGCATCGCTCGAACTGGCTCGATCGAACGAGGACTTCGAAGAGATCGAGCGAGCCCAGCGGTCGGTCGATCGAATGGAAGCGATCATCGACGACCTGCTGGCCCTCGCACAGGCGAGTGAGGACGTCGAACCCGACGGCTGTATCGACCTCGAACAACTCGCGATCGAAGCACGCCAGCACGTCCCGACAGACAGGGGGCGTGTGAACGTCCAATCGCCGCTGCCGAGCGTCGAAGCCGATCCGACCAGGCTGCAGCAAGTGTTCGAAAATCTGATTCGGAACGCCTTCGAGCACAACGACTCGGCTGTGTCCGTCACGATCGGCCAACTCAGTGGCAATCCAGTCTCGGGAATATACGTCGAAGACGACGGGCGTGGGATTCCGGGAGCCGAGCACGAGACGGTCTTCGAACACGGCTACTCGACGAGTGACGACGGGACGGGATTCGGACTCTCGATCGTCCGGGACGTCGTAGAGGCTCACGGCTGGTCGGTCGGCGTGACCGACTCCGAGGACGGTGGCGCCCGCTTCGAAATCCGGTTCGAGTGACTCGCAGTTACATGAACTGGCCGAGTCCGGTCTGCTCCTGGCCGCTCTTGACCTCGTCCCACGAGATTCCAAGTGCCTCGATGACCCTGGCGATCGGCCCCTTCAGAGTCTTGTCGAGCATCTTCTCCCAGTCGACCTCGAACTCCTCGGGAATCTGCTCGTCGTACTCGAAGCAGATCACGTCGGGGTCGCGTTTGAACTCCCCGTAGAGGACGTCCTCGGCGGGATCGAGCCCCATCTCGCGCTCGACGCGGCGGAAGAACTCGGGGTGGACCTTCTGCAGGTAGAGTCGTTTTGGCTTGCTCCCGCGCTGGAAGTTCGTCCCCAGCAGGAGATTGGCGTACTTCGCGCCTCGGACCTGCGCCGTGTCGGTATCGTAGTTGTCCAGGCGCTTGCCGATGCCGCCCGGAATCGCAACCTTCTCGTAGTCCATGTTGCCCGTCAGGAAATCCTCGATGACGCCGTTGAGATAGTCGGTCACGCCCTCGATATCACCCTCTTTGACGATCATCTCGAGTACCTTGAGCTGGACCTCCTTCGTGATGCCCGCGATGTCCGAGCGCTGGTACTCGAAGCCCGTGATGTCGACGTCGTCGACCTCTTTCCCCTCTTTCCAGACGATGTGGCCGGCGTAGCGTTTCTTCTTGCCGGCCTGGAAGAAGCGTCGGTAGAGCTTCTCGAACTCGATCTGGAAGCGGTGTTCCTCGGCATCCAGATTCTCGCGGGCGAACTCGTCGTACGAAGCGTTGATCGCCTTCTCAATCTCGAAGGACTGATCGATGGCGTCCTGTACCGAGGATGCCTCGTCTTTGAGACTGATCATGACGGAGTCGGTGTCTCCGTAGGCCACCTCGTAGCCCAGGTCCTCGACAGCGTCTTCAGTGTGGTCGATGACGGCCCGTCCGGTCGCCGTCACGGCGGCAGCGTTGTCCTTGTCGTACAGGCGGAATCGATCCCAGCCCGAAACGCCGTAGAGCGACTGGCCAACCCACTGGAATTTCCCGTTACGGCCCGCCAGAAGCGTATTGTTGTCCGCGACAGTTACGCAGTACACTCCGTCATCGGCTGTACTTGTTCCTCCAGAGCGGTGCATCCGGAAACTGTTCTTGGCGTTCTCGGTGCAGTAGATTCTCCAGGACCCGCTATCGTGATTGACGCTCGCAGTGAGTCCGAGATGCGCACAGAGACGTAACACATCGTCCCGAAGCTGTTCGCTGGACGTCGTGTAGCGCCAGCTGTTGGGCTGTCGGTCACCATCGCCGTCGATCAGCGTGTGCAGGAATCGTTCTTTCTGTTCGTGGCTCAACTCGAAAACGAACTCAGGGATCCGCTTCTCGAAGCTGTCGGCCCCGCACTGCTTTCGCAACCAGTCGCCGAGAAGCTTCGAGGTGAACTGGTAGCCTCGGTCATCTGTGTATGGGTCGAATCCGATTCTGTCGAGCAACGCCCTGATAGCCGCGTGGTCGTCGTCTCTACCACCGTCTGGAAGTGCTTCCTGTGCCAGTTGGATAGTCGTTGCACTCCCCCGGAAGTTCTCTCCGAACTGTTTGTCTTCGGAGGTGTAGACAGATCCTTCAGTGATGTACCAGGCTAGCAGGTCGAGGAAATCGTCACCGTCGTAGAAGCGTGGAATCCACTTCCGGCCCCGTTCGGCGTGAACGTAGAATCCCGAACAGTTTTCGTCGAGATACGAGCGATTCTCTTCGAACTCGTCGGCGGAGAACACGTACCCAGTTCCGTCCTCACCCTGTTTCTGCATCTTGTCCGGATACCACCCGACTTCTGCGGCAAGGGTATGACCATGGTCGTCGTTGTCGACCCACACTTCGTACTCGCTGTCTAGGAACTCAGTGATGTCGACGGAGTCGAGCCGTTCCCCATCAGGACCGTCCCAGTCGTGGGGCATCTCGTAGTGGGATGCTTCGTTGAGATTACCGGCCTCGACGAACCGGAATCCGTCCCACGTAGCGCCGTTTTTGTCGTCCTTGCGCACTAGCATCCGGTGGTTGGGAGTCACACTGAAATCTATCTTGCTCGTCTCGATATCGACCAATTCTTCGCGATAGTCTGGATAGGCCTGCGTCTCGACCACCGGTTTGCACTCCATTTCCAGGGTGTCCGGATCAAGAGAGTACACCTGATCTCCGACGTCCAGCGCCCTGATATTCCTGACACCGTCCGGGGTCAATACGTCGGTGTCTGGAGTGAAACAATTCATAACAACTTTGACACTAGCCTGCTGACGGTCATATTGCTCGTAATCCTGTGTTTCAGGCTCGTGCTTGTTTCGGAGTTTCTTTTTCTCTTCACGCTCTGATAGTAATTCCGTAACCATCTCCCGGATGATCCCGTCCGGTTCCGTTCGGAAGTGCTGGCCGTTGGGTGCGACGAAGGTGTCGCCGTCGTAACTCTCGGAGTCGACTTTCGTCTCCGGTGAAGCGTTGATCGTCACCATGCACATCGGGTACAGCGACTTCAGGTCAAGCACCGAGACCATCTCCTCGACGCCGGTGATGGGGTCGAAGACGGCGCCGCCTTCGAACTCTTCGCCGGACTCGACGGTGCCTTTCGAGGGCAGGGCGAACCGGCCGTGGGCCTTGTGTAGGACGTACATGTCGACGGCGTCGCCGGGCGTGGGCGCGTCTTCGAGTTTACACCCCACGAACGAGGCAATCTCTTCGAAGAAGGCAATGATGTCCTGTTTGCGATCGAGTTCGACACACAACTCGACGTCCCGGAGGTTGTACTCCAGCAGGCGCTCGGGGTCGTCTTCCCAGAGGTCGCCGATATCCCCAGTGTAGGTCTCCTTGCCGGCACCGAGTTCCTGTTCGCCGACGGCTTCGAGTCGGTAGGATTCGAGTTCGGTGAACTGCGTCCGTTTGTAGGCCCGCAGGAGGTCGAAAACCACACGACCTTTCACGTCCGGCCCCTGCCAGTCGCTCTGCCAGACCTCGTTTACTCGCGAGAGGCGATTGTAATCCAGATTGTAGTCGGTCGTCGGGTCGAGCACTTCGAGCCGGTCGATGAGATAGGGTGCGTCGAAGTCGGCGAAATTCCACCCAGTCGTTATGTCCGGATCGGTATCTTCGAGATACGAGACGAACGCATCGAGCATGGCGGGCTCCTCGTCGAAGACCCGGATGTCGGGCTCGAAATCAGCTTCGAGTGGATCGTAGCCGTCGAGCCGGTCGGGGATCGCACCGCCCTCGTCGGCGTCGACTAGCCAGAGGACGTACTCGTCGCGGTAGGAATCGTGGCTGGCGATACAGATGATTTTCTCTTCGCCGTCCTCGGGAAATCCGGAGCGGTCGTCGACCTCGATGTCGAACGTCGAGACGCGGGGTTCGACCTCGACGTCGACGGTCTCGATCTCGTCGTGTGGAACGCGGATCGTCTCCTCGTCCGTCCGTCGCTCGGGGACGCGGATCCCGCTGGTGATGTCCTTGTCGATGAGCAGGCGGTTCGGGAAGAGGATGTCGGCCTCGTAGTGGTCGAATTCGTCGCGGATCTGCCCGACGTCGCGTGGGGTCTGGCCGAAGATTTTGGTCAGCTCCTCGCCGCGGATCGACTCGTAGCCGGCCTCCCAGCCCGTGATTCGATCCCGGGATTCGAGGTCGTCGAAGTCCAGATTCGCGGTCGGGGCGTAGAAGTAGGGACGGAATTCGTAGACTTCGACGTGCACCAGTTCACGATCGGGCGTTCGGCCGAAAACGTGGACGATTGGGAACTCCTCGTCGCCGTAGCCGTCGATGGTGTAGTCGACCTGGGTCACCGAGAGCTCGATCGTTCCGTCGGCGTCGGGATAGCGAAACTCGTCGGCGTCGACGACGTCTGCCGTGACACGATCGCTTCCGGCGACCGCCTCGGCTTCGCCATCCGGGCGATTGTCGTCGCCGTCACCGAACCCGGTAAGGGTCGCCTGCGCGTCTTCACTCATGTTAGCTTTGCTTCGATAGGGTGGGTAAAAACATCCGCGGTCGGGCGGCGTGTGTATTGTCGACGGCGGCACGGCTGCGCGTCTTTGCGCAGCCAGTCCAGCCGGGTATTGTCGACGGCCGGCTCGTGAGCATGTTCATGTGCGAATAGTCCAGCCGGGAGACGTGTATTGTCGACGGCCGGCTCGTGAGCATGTTCATGTGCGAATAGTCCAGCCGGGAGACGTGTATTGTCGACGGCCGGCTCACGAACGCTCCTGTGCGACCAACCCGGTCGCGCAAGGTCTGACGGTTGGGGAACCTTTTTGGTATGTGGTGGCATACCAGCGTATTGAAGTCATGTCGAACCGCGTCAACGCAGCAGGTGAGTCGGATCGTGCGGCAACCCCCGAGACGATGCCCGGCGCGGAGACAATCGAATGTTACGAAGACGACAACGATCTCGTAATGTACGACGCCGAGAACCCCCTCGCCTGGATCCAGGCGGACACGGCTGTCGAGATCGCCGACGCAGTCTGAGTGGAAAGTCAGCACGGAACGCTTTTTGCGCCGCCTCGCCTACCGGAGTCCATGTTCGACGGGTCCGGCGAGAAGTCACCACACGAGCCCGAGGAGTTCGATCCGAACTCGCTCGGCCCCGACATCCCGAAAGCGCCGGATCCGACGTCACAGGCTAGCGACATCGATTCGGCAGTTCGCGGGCTCTTCTGGGGACTCGTCCTCGTCGCGAACGTCGCGCTCATGGCTGCCAGCCTGGGCGTGATGTTCGCCGTCTTTCGCGACCAGTGGCTCTTCGGGGGCCAACTGGTCCTCGCAGGGGTGATCCTCGGTGGCTACGTCTACTATCGAGTCAAAACATTCCAGTCGGACTGACCGCCTCCACTATCGCAACCGCTTTCCAGACGCGGACCCTCTCGATGAACATGCGAGTCGTCACCGACGGTGACGCCTACTTCGTGCTGCAGCGAGTGCTCGGTGAGGACTGCCAGCTTCGTGGGGTATCGTCTGGAGAAACGACGACACAACCCTGTGAATCGCTCTCTCCGGCAACCGCCGAGGCGGCGCTCGGGGTAGTTGCAGGGAGTCTCAAAGACGAGTCAGTCACCTCGAATCAGGCGGCAGCACTGTTGCTCGAACTCACAGTCGACGGACCGACCTCGGCGCGAGAACTCCTCGATCGTTTCGACGTCTGCGAGAGTGACCTCCACGGCGTGGCGACCGAACTCAGGTCGGCGGGGCTGCTCGAACCGACGACCGTCTACGGCGAGCGGGGCTACCGTGCGACCAGCCGAATCGCGGAACAGCGACAGGACAATTAAGTCGGTTCGACCAGCGCAGCCGCGTCCATCCGATCGACTCGCGAGCGGTTGGTCGTCGGGTCCTTCTCGACGTGCACGAGGTCGTCAGCCGCGCCGATCAGTTCCTCGTCGTGACTGACGACGATAATCTGCTCGACGCCCAACTCGCGCATCCGCTCGACCAGCGCGACCAGCTGTGAGACGTGCCCCGAATCGAGAAACACCGTCGGTTCGTCCAGCACGAGTGGCGGCATCGGTGCGGCCCCGTCGATCCCTTCGGCGAGCAATCGGTAGATCGCGCATCTAAGAGAGAGGTTGAACAGCGCGCGCTCACCGCCCGAGAGCTGCTCGGGATCGAGCGCGTCGCCGTTCTTCTGGAAGATCGTCAGCTCGTAGTCGCCGTCGAGTTCGATCCGCGCGTAAGAGGCGTTCTGATAGATCAACTCGAAGGTATCGTTGAGCATCCGTTCGAGCGTCTCGACGTTGCGCTGGCGCAATTCCGCTCTGAGCGTGCCGTACATTCGTTCGAGTTCCTCGGTCTCCTCGTACAGCGAATCGAGACGCTCGACCGTGGCCTGTAACTCCCCGTGCTGTTCGCGCAGTTCTTCGAGCTCCTCGATCTCCCGATTTACGCCGCCAATCCGGCTCTGTAGTGTGTCCCGACGCTCGCGCAACTCCTCGAGCTTGCCGTCGACTTGCTCGATGTAGTCGGCGGCGCGGTCTTTCTCCTCTCGTGCCGACTCGATCTGGCTCTCGTCGACAGCCCCGGCGAGGTCGGCCTTGCGCTCGCGCTTGTCCGCCAGCCGCTGGCGACGCTCGTCGTTCGTGTCGGCCAGGTCCGCGCGCCGCTCCCGCAGGCGCTCGATCTCGGCCTCTGCATCCGCAGTCGCCTCCAGAGCGTCAAGCGCGCGCTCCAGTCGCTGGCGCCTGTCCTTGATCTCACCGCGTTTCTCGTTGACCTCGCCGATCGACTCCCGGCATGCCGCTGCCTCGGCTTCGGCCTCGGCGGCGGCTTCTCGTGCCTCCTCGGCGTCGGTTTCGAGCCTCTCGATATTCGCTTCGAGCTCAGCGACACGCTCGCGCTTTCGCTCGACGTCTTCGGCCTTCTCGTCGATCAGCTGTGAGACGGTGTCGCGCTGCTCTGTCAGCCGCTCGATCTCGCTCTCGGCCTCGACCAGTTCCTCTGCCCGCTCCAGGCTGGTTTCGAGCGTCTCTCGACGGTCGACGAGCTCCTCGTGCTCAGCCTCCAGTTCCGCGAGTTCCTCCCGGTCGTCTTCGATCGACTCGACGTGTGGTGCGCCCGCTACATCCTGCCCGCACTCGGGACACTTGCCGGCTTCAAGGAGGGACTCGGCCTCCGAGATCGAGTCCCGTTTCTGTTCGATCGTCGCTGATAACTCGGCCAGTTCCTCGCGCACGGAGTCGAGTTCGCCCGCGACTTCTTCACAGTGGACGTCAGCGGCTCCCGGATCGATCGGCGCCTCCTCGAACCGTTCGCGTTGTGATTCGACCGCTTTCGTGAGCGACTCGACCTTCTCCCGGCGCTCTTCGAGCCTTGACTCGGTTTTCTCGATTTCGGCTTCGAGTTCGGATAGTCGCTCACGTTTCTCTTCGGCCTGCTGTTCGAGCGATTCGGCGCGCTCGTGGTGGTTCTCGGCCTCGCTTGCGTGCTCACTGGCTTCGAGTCTGTGCTCTTCCAGTTCGTCACGAAGCTGGTCGTCCTTCGATTCGAGCGTCTCGATCCGCGTCACGACGGCGTCCTGGCCGCTATCAGTCTCGAGTTCCGAGTCCGAAAGTGCCTCCGCGATCGTCGACTCGCACTCTGAGATCGTGTCACGGTGCTCGCTGATCTGGTCGCCGAGGCGCTCTCGTTTGCGCTCGGTCTCGGCGATCGTCTCCTGGAGCGACTCGATCTCGGACTCGATCTCGTCTAACTCCGCGCGTTTCTCCTCGTACTCTTCGAGGATCGATTCGGCGTCTTCGAGCGTCTGTGCGGCCGTCTCGCGCTGGTCTTCATACCGCTCGATGTCGCTCTCGGCGTCGGAGAGTTCGGTCTGCAGGTCGTTCAGCGTCGCGTGCAGATTCTGGTCTTCCTTGGCTTCGATCTGGGCTGCGACCTGTGAGAGGGCGCCCTGCTTGTCGTCGCGGACGCGGCCGACTCCTACGCGCGCGTCGCTGGCTCGCTGGCGGTACTCCTCCAGTTTCCCCAGTTGCAGGAGGTCGTCGAGCATGTCCTGGCGCTCGCTCGGGGTCGCGTTGATGAGCTTGTTGACCTCGCCCTGACGGACGTACGCGCAGTTGACGAACGCGTCGTCGTCCATCCGGAGCAGTTCGGTCACGTGTGCGCGGACATCTTGAGCACCCTCGTAGGTCGCGCCAGGCGCGTCGAGCACACACTCGGCGGTCGTCGGGCGCTCACCAGTCGCGCGGAGCCGGCGCTTGAGGTGATAGTCGCCGCCCGCGTGCGTGAACCACAGTTCGACGATCGTCTCGTCGGCCCCCGTCGTGACGACATCGTCGAGTGTCGCGTCGAGGGCTCGTGCCCCATACAGCGCAAAGAAACACGCCTCCAGCAGCGAGGACTTGCCGCTGCCGTTGACGCCGTGGATGACCGTCACACCGGAGTCGAGCCGGAGGTCTGCGTCGCCGTAGCACTTGAAGTTCTTCAGGCGGACGCGTGTGAACCTCATCGGATACCCCCCGTCCCAGTGATCGAATCGTCTCCCATCACAGGTACTCCTCCATGGTCGCCTGTCCGTCGCCGTCCGCGTTCGGCGAGGCGGTTGACTCGTCCTCGTCGCTCGCGCTCTCGAATGCCCCGTCGTCGGCGTCGTCGACGATATCGGCGACGCGCTGCTCGACCGTGTCGGCGACCTTCGAATCCGCGACTTTGCTCGCCCGTATCGTCTCGTCGAGGTCCCGGGCCGCGGGACTCAATCCTAGCTCTCGAATCCGCTCACGGACGGCGTCGTCCGGATCGGCGAAACTGACCGAGACGTCCTGGGTCGTCTCGATTTCCCGGCGGTCGTTGACTCGCGCGACGAGTGCGCCGCCGTCGAGCGCGACCGTCTCCAGTTCGGCGGGCGTGATCGGGTCGCCGCCGCCGTCGATGGCGACGATGACGACTGCACCGTCGAGGTCGTGCTGTTCGATCCGTTCACGGACGCGCTGGTAGCCCTCACCATCGCCGAGGTCGACGTCGACGAAGACGAACTCCCGCGTGGGGAGCCCGCGACGTCGGATGTCCACCTCGCCATCGAACGTGACGAGGTTGTATCCTCGATCATCGCGCTCGGAGGCGCTCGCGCGCTCGGTCGATCCGCAGTAAGTCACCCACGCGCCCTCTGTCTGCGTCCGCTTTGGCTCGTGGTCGTCGCCGAGCAACATGGCGTCGAAGTCGACCGACGCCTCCGAGAGGACGACCTCGGCGTCCCAGTCGCCGTGGTCGAACGGCTGGAAGAGCCCGTGGGCGACCAGTGCGGCGTGGTCGGTGTCGTGGGCTTGGAAGTCGTAGTCGAGATCCTCACGCTGGGATCGCGGGACGAAGTCCAGGCCGTAGAAGGCCGTGTTTCCGATCGTCACGGGCGAGGAGCCGAGCCGCGACGCCAGCCCGAGCGACTCGAACAGATCCAGCCACTGGGCGTCGCGCTTGGTCTCGTGGTTGCCGACGATCGCCAGAAAGGGTATGTCGGCGTCCTCGAGCGTCCGCAACACGTCCAGGGTCCCCATGATGTCTCGGAGACCCGGTTTACGGTCGTGAAAGAGGTCGCCGGCGTGGACCACGGCGTCGACAGTCTCGGCGACGGCGTCGTCGATCACCTGCCGAAACGCGTCGAGAAAATCCTCGCGCCGGGCGGGCTCGTGATACTGTTGATAGCCCAGATGTGTATCCCCGGTGTGGATAACTCGCGTCATTGCCCCTCCGTAGGTCACCACGTCCTAAAGGGATTCCGAGAGGGCAGTGAAAGTGAAATGGCAGTCGGCGTTCAGCTACACAGCGTCACTCTATCGACAACGTATAGACGCGCTTTCGGGCGTCCGTGAACGAGAACCGGGAATCGACGACCCCGACCTCTTCGAGCCTATTCAGCGCGTAGCGAACCGTTCGCGATGGTAACAGCGTCTCCTCGGCCAGCTGACTCTGGGTAAGTTGCTCGTTGTACTCCAACACCTTCGCGACGAGCTTGGCACTCGGCGGCAGCTCCGCCACCGCGTCCCAGCCGCTCTCGTTCGGTACCTCCGTAGATGCAGTCTCGGTTGCACTCATCGTACCTCTACCGAACGGATACAGGATAATAATATTATCGGCTTAAGAATATTACCGTCGGGAATTTCGAAAGCGGTCGGCAGGTCCTGACCCCACCCGAAACCTCTTATGAGCACATCCACTACTGAGGGGGTAATGACGGATACCGTGGACAACGTCGATCTTCCCTACGACGAGGACGCCTCCCAGCAGGAGAAGATCGAAGCCCTGCAGGAGCGTCTGGAGGTCCTGGAGACCCAGAACGAGGAGATGCGGGACAAGCTCCTCGACGCCAACGCCGAGAACAACAAGTACCAGCAGAAGCTCGAACGGCTCACCCACGAGAACAAGAAACTCAAGCAGTCGCCGCTGTTTATCGCTACCGTCCAGGAGATCACCAGCGAGGGCGTGATCATCAAACAGCACGGCAACAACCAGGAAGCGCTGACCGAGGTCACCGACGAGATGCGCGAGGGCCTGGAGCCGGACGCCCGCGTCGCGGTCAACAACTCGCTGTCTATCGTCAAGGCGCTCGACGACGAGACGGACGTCCGCGCTCGCGTGATGCAGGTCGACCAGAGCCCTGACGTCGGCTACGAAGACATCGGCGGCATCCACGAGCAGATCGAGGAAGTCCGCGAAACCGTCGAGATGCCCCTCAAAAATCCCGACATGTTCGTCGACGTCGGGATCGACCCGCCGAGCGGCGTCCTGTTGCACGGCCCGCCCGGCACCGGCAAGACGATGATGGCCAAGGCCGTCGCCAACCAGACCGACGCCACCTTCATCAAGATGGCCGGCTCCGAGTTGGTCCACAAGTTCATCGGCGAGGGCGCGAAACTGGTGCGGGATCTGTTCGATCTGGCCCGCCAGCACGAACCCGCGGTCATCTTCATCGACGAGATCGACGCGATCGCCGCCAAGCGAACCGAATCGAAGACTTCCGGCGACGCCGAAGTCCAGCGGACGATGATGCAGCTCCTCTCGGAGATGGACGGCTTCGAGGACCGCGGCGAGATCCGGATCATCGCCGCCACCAACCGCTTCGACATGCTCGACCGCGCCATCCTTCGCCCGGGTCGCTTCGACCGCCTCATCGAGGTGCCCAAGCCCGACCAGGAAGGCCGCGAGCAGATCTTCCAGATCCACACCCGCGACATGAACCTCGCCGAGACCGTGGACTTCGCCTCGCTGTCCGAGCAGACCACGGAAGCGTCAGGTGCCGACATCAAGGCCATCTGTACCGAGGCCGGGATGTTCGCCATCCGCGACGACCGCACGGAGGTCGTCGAACAGGACTTCTACGACGCCTGGGAGAAGATTCAGCAGGAAGAAGAAGACGGCGAAGACGTCTCTCGGACCTTCCACTGAAAGCCCTCACGCGGCCCTGGCGGGACGCGTTCGCCCTTTTCATGTCCGCCGCCACCTGCCGCGAGCGGCAGGTCGCTAAGGCCCGCCGCGAGACGGCCGGCGATCGCCGGCCGCTCGTGGGGTTACGCCGACGCTTTCTGTAGTCGCGGCCGAGTTGGCCGCGACGATTCCGCCGTCAGAGCAAGCTCTGACGAGCTCTCGCTCGCGTTGCTCGCGAGAACACCACTCCTCCCCGGCGCGCGGGATAAAACCCGCGCGCTGGCTTCCTGACCGCAGGCCGTCACCGCGAATTTTCGACCGCAACCCGCTATCGCTTCGATCGCCTCCGCTCTCCGCCTGTTCTCCCGGGCCATCTGACCGCAACCGTCCCGCTTATAGCTCGCGCGAACTCCTCGGGAGATATGAGCGACGATCAGGCCTCTTCTGCCAGCGAAACCGTCGAGGCCTACTATCAGGCCCTCCGCAACGGCGATCCGCTCGGACCCTTCTTCGCTGAGGAACCAGAAATGGTGAAGGTCGGTATCTCCGAGACACTCGTGGGACACGACGCCATCGTCGAGGGACTGGCCGACCAGACCGCGACGACGACCGACTGGACAGTCGAGAGCCGCGACCGGCACGTGACCGAACGTGAGGACTTCGCGTGGTATCACGACGACGTCAGCCTGGGCTGGCGTGACACCGCATCGGGCCGCAACTACGACTTCGAGACACGCTGGAGTGGCTCACTCAGAGCCGACGACGACTGGCAGTTCGTCACGCTGCACGTCAGCACCGCGGGGGATCTCGACTGATGGTTGGACCGATGTCCCCCGAAGAGCGTCAGTCCGGGATGGTCCGGCTGAAACTCGGCATCGCCCTGCTCGTCGGCGTCTCGGGTGGCCTCGTCGCGCTGCAAGGCGAGGCGTCGCTCCCGGTGGTTGGGGCGGCAGTAGTCGTTGGAACGCTCGTCGGCGCGGTACTCGCGTGGTATATCTTCCCCTCGGGATCGAACTACCGCTAGTCAGGAGATCCGGTAGACGCGGGCCTCGAATGGGCGCAGGTCGAACTCCTCGGGATCGTCGCCGGCGTCGTCGTAGTTGCTGATGAGCAGTTCCGGATCGGGGGCGTCGAGGTGGTGTGGCAGCGAGAACGTCGTCTCGTGGGCGAAACAGTTGAGCACCACGAGGACGCCGTGCTCGTCGATCGTTCGGAGGTAGGCGTATATCTCGGGGTGGTCCTCGTACAGCAGGTGATAGTCGCCGTAGACCAGCACGTCGTTGCCCGAGCGCAGGTCGATCAACTCCTGGTAGTATTGCCAGATCGAGTCGTCGTCGGCGCGGTCGTCCTCGACGTTGATCTCTTCGTAGTTGGGATTGACCTTGATCCAGGGCTCGCCAGTCGTGAACCCGGCGTTGTCCGCGTCGGACCACTGGACCGGCGTCCGGGCGTTGTCCCGACTCCGGTGTTTGACGACGTGGCGGACGTCCTCGAAGTCGGCGTCGTGACGCTCCATCAGTTCCTCGGTCTGCTGGATCGCCTCGACGTCCCGAAGTTCGTCGAAGGAGTTCCACTCGACGTTCGTCATCCCGATCTCCTCGCCCTGGTAGATGAACGGCGTCCCCTGCAGCGTGAACTGCAGCGTCGCGAGCATCTTCGCGGACTTCTTGCGGTAGGCCCCGGCGTCGCCGAACCGAGAGACGGTCCGGGGATGATCGTGATTGCCGAGGTAGTTGGCGTTCCAGCCCTCGCCCTCCAGACCGATCTGCCAGCGCGTCAGGACGTCCCGGAGTTCGTCGAGGTTCCAGTCGTTGAACACCGTATCCGGATCGGTGAGGTCGTCGAGGTCGTCTAGCTCCACGTCGACGTCTTCCAGATCCCACTTGCCGCCGGGCTTGTAGGGGATGTCCGCGTGCTCGAAGTGGACGATCATGTTGATCCCGTCGCCGTCCTCGCCGCAGTACTGCTGGGCGTCGGTGACGCCACAGCCCGGCATCTCGCCGACGGTCATGATGTCGTACTCCGAGAAGACGTCGTCGTACATCTCCCGGATGTACTCGTGGACGCGCGGCCCGTTGATCACGTGCTCCCAGCCGACCCAGCCGGGATTCGGTTCGCCGTCCGGTAGCCCCTCTGTCTTTGAAATGAGGTTGATGACGTCCAGCCGGAAGCCGTCGATGCCCTTCTGGAGCCACCAGTGGAGCATCTCGTAGACGTCCTCGCGGACATCCTCGTTGCGCCAGTTCAGGTCAGGCTGTTTCTCGTCGAAGACGTGGAGATAGAACTGGCCGCGCTCCTCGTCGAACTTCCAGGCTTTCCCGCCGAAGATCGAGGTCCAGTTGTTCGGTGGGTGCTCGTTGTCGTCGTGGCCGTCCATCCAGTAGTAGTAGTCGCCGTACTCGCTGTCGGCGTCTTTGGACTTGAGGAACCACTCGTGCTCGTCCGAGGTGTGGTTGAGCACCATGTCCATGATGAGGCGCATGTCTCGGTCGTGGACCTCCGCGAGGAGCTCCTCCCAGTCGTCCATCGTGCCCATCTCGTCCATGATGGCGTGATAGTCCCGGATGTCGTAGCCGTTGTCGGCGTTCGGCGAATCGTAGACGGGACAGAGCCACACGACGTCGACGCCGAGGTCGTCGAGATACGGTACCTTCTCGATGACGCCTCGGATATCGCCGACACCGTCGCCGTTAGAGTCGTTGAAACTCCGCGGATAGATCTGATAGACGACAGCCTCCTTCCACCACTCGCGATCGAGGTCATCCTCGTGCTGCGTATCTGCGTCCATGGGGGCTTCTCTCACGGTAACTACCGGCTGTTATTATACCTGTTGATACGGGCCCGTACTCGCGTCGAAACGGCCGATTTCGAAATCCCAGTGTGAAAGATCGTTCACCGAAGAATTCACGGCGCCCCCTGGATTTCGATATCGTTAATAATCACTGCTCGAATCGGGATGGCTGTCAAGTAATTTCTGACCCGTCGATACAGGAGAGGAAGATATCTTCACAGCAAGATTTCGAAGGGAGCGGGGGTTGCGTCGCGTGCTCCATAACAGATAAACCACAGCCACCCTTGGCCCCGAGTATGGCTGACACATACAATCGCGGGAAAGTCGAGGACTTCGGACGGTGGAAGGAGTTCTCGGCCGGGATGTGGGCCTGGATCTTCCACAAGTTCACCGGCTGGGTGCTCGTGGGCTACCTCTTCACCCACATCGCCGTGTTGAGCACGGCGACGGCCCCGGATCCGGCGACCTACACGAATACGCTCCAGGGGCTCGAAGACTTGCTCATCGTCAGACTCCTCGAAGTCGGACTGCTCGCAGTCGCCGTCTTTCACATCTTGAACGGGATCCGACTCCTGTTCGTTGATCTCGGTGTCGGGCTGGAGGCACAGGACAAGAGTTTCTACGCGTCGCTGGTGTTGACCGGCGCGATCACGGTCGCCAGCGTGCCGACCTTCCTCGCGGGGGCGTTCTAAGATGGCTGAACACTACACCTCGTTCGACCGCGGCGGGACTCGCTGGCTGCTCCAGCGAGTGACCGCGGTCTTCCTGATCGGTGCACTGACGTTTCACTTCTTCCTGCTGCACTTCGTCAACCACGCGGCGGAGATCACGTTCGCGGGCACACAGGCTCGGATGAGTCAGTGGGGCTACTTCGCGACGATGATCCTCTTTCTGATCGCGGCGACGTTCCACGGCGTCAACGGCGTCTACAACGCCCTGGTCAACCAGGGTCTCGACGGAACCCAGAAGAAAGCAGTCGGTGCGGTCCTGACGCTTGCGAGCATCCTCCTGATCGCACAGGGGATCCGCGTCGCGCTCGCGATGGCCGGAATCACGGTGATCTAACATGAGTACAGAACCCGAAACAGAGATCGAAGAGGAATCGAGCGCCGAGAACCTGCCACAGACGAGCAGTCACCAGCAGCGTCGGATCGAAGAGAAGGCGACTCGCAAGAGCGAGCGCGAGGCCGCAGAGAAGGCCCAGGCCGAGTCGCTGGAGGACGAGGAGACCTACGAACTCAAAGTCTTCCGCTACGACCCCGAGATCGAGGGCAAAGAGGAACCCCGGTTCGACACGTTCGTCGTCCCGTATCACAAGGGGATGACGGTGCTGGACGCGCTCATCTACGCGCGGGACCATTACGACTCCTCGCTCACGTTCCGGCACTCCTGCCAGCAGGCGATCTGTGGCTCTGACGCCCTGTTCGTCAACGGTCGCCAGCGACTGGGCTGCAAGACCCAACTCGCGGATCTGGACGACCCCGTTCGGATCGAACCGCTCCCCCACCAGGAGGTCGTCAAGGACCTCGTCGTGGACATGGAGCACTTCTACGACCAGATGGAGGCCGTCGAGCCGTTCTTCGATCCCGACGAGACGCCCGACGACGAACTCGAAGAGCAGCGCCAGAGTCGCGAGAACCGCGAGAAGGTCAAGATGTCCACCCGTTGCATCTGGTGTGGCGCGTGTATGTCCTCGTGTAACATCGCCGCCGGGGACAACCAGTACCTCGGGCCGGCAGCGATCAACAAGGCCTATCGCTTCGCGATGGACGAGCGCGAAGGCGAGGACCGCAAGGAAGAGCGGATGCGGATCGTCGAGCAGGAACACGGCGTCTGGCGGTGTCAGACCCAGTTCTCCTGCACCGAGGTCTGTCCGAAAGACATTCCGCTGACCGAGCACATCCAGGAACTCAAACGCGAGGCCGTCAAGAGCAACCTCAAGTTCTGGTGAACACGGATGACAGACACACGAGCAACGCGCACAAGTTCGCCAAACCCTAACAAACGCTAACTCAACTATGTACGAATACGACGTGATCGTGGTCGGCGCGGGCGGCGCCGGTCTCAGAGCGGCTATCGCAGCGCACGAGGAGGGCGCGGACGTCGCGCTCGTCACGAAACTCCACCCAGTCCGGAGCCACACTGGCGCCGCGGAGGGTGGCATCAACGCGGCACTCCGGGAGGGCGACGACTGGGAACTGCACGCCTACGACACGATGAAAGGGTCGGACTATCTGGGAGACGCCCCGGCCATCGATACCTTCGCGAAGGACGCCCCGAAAGAGGTCGTCCAGCTCGAACACTGGGGGATGCCGTTCTCCCGCGAGGACGACGGTCGCGTCTCCCAGCGACCGTTCGGCGGGCTCTCTTTCCCGCGGACGACCTACGCAGGTGCAGAGACCGGCCACCACCTGCTGCACACGATGTACGAGCAGGTCGTCAAGCGTGGGATCGACGTCTACGACGAGTGGTACGTCCTCAACGCGGCCGTCACAGACCACGAGGATCCCGAAGACCGGGAGTGTCACGGCGTCGTCGCCTACGACATCAAGTCCGGCGAGATCGACGGATTCCGCGCACGCAACGGCGTCATCCTGGCGACGGGCGGGACGGGCCAGGTGTACGACCATACGACGAACGCCGTGGCCAACACGGGCGACGGGCCGGCCATCGCCTACCGCGCCGGCGTCCCGCTCGAAGATATGGAGATGGTCCAGTTCCACCCGACGACCCTCCCTTCGACGGGTGTGCTGATCTCCGAGGGCGTCCGCGGCGAGGGCGGCATCCTCTACAACGACGACAAAGAGCGGTTCATGTTCGAGTACGGGTACGCCAACAACGACGGCGAACTCGCCTCGCGTGACGTCGTCTCTCGGGCCGAACTCACGGAAGTCAACGAGGGTCGCGGCATCGAGGACGAATACGTCCACCTCGACATGCGCCATCTCGGCGAGGAGCGGATCATCGACCGCCTGGAGAACATCCTCCACCTCGCGGAGGACTTCGAGGGCGTCGACGGCCTGGACGAGCCGATGCCGGTCAAGCCCGGCCAGCACTACCACATGGGCGGCATCGAGTGCGACGAGAACGGCCACACCTGCGTCGACGGGCTCTACGCCGCCGGCGAGGCGGCCTGTGTCTCGCTGCACGGCGCGAACCGCCTCGGCGGCAACGCGTTGCCCGAACTGCTGGTCTTCGGTGCACGCGCCGGCAAACACGCCGCCGGCGGCGACATGGCCGCGGCCCGGATCGATACCGGCCCCTCCGCCCGGAGCGAAGCCGGCGAGTTCGACTCGCCGGTCGAACCCGGCGCGCTGAGCGGTGGCGACAGTGACGTCGCTGCTGACGGGGGAGCCGTCGCGGATCCGGACACCGTGCTCGAGGACGCGGTCGGCCGCGAGCGCGAACGCGTCGAGACGCTCCTGGAGTCGGACGGTATCAACCACGCGGAGGTCCGCGCGGAGGTGCAGGAGACGATGACCGAGAACGTCAACGTCTTCCGGGAGGAAGGGGCACTCAAGCGCGCGCTCGAAGACCTCAAACAGGCTCGGGAAGATTACCAGGATGTCGCGGTCGCCGATCTCTCGCGGACGTTCAACACCGACCTGATCCACACGATCGAGACGCGCAACGTCATCGACGTGGCCGAGGCAATCACCATCGGTGCTCTCGCCCGTGAGGAGTTCCGTGGGGCCCACTGGCGCAAGGAACACCAGGAGCGCAAGGACGACGAGTGGATCAAACACACGATGCTCGCCTGGAACGGCGGCGATCCCGACCTCTACTACAAACCGGTCGTCCTCGAAGGCGACGAGCAGACCTACGAACCCAAAGAGCGTAGCTACTGACCTGGCCGCTGTTCTGCAGGTAGCTATTTTGGACTTGGCCGAGAATACCGTCCAATGACGAGTGCCCTGGACCTGCTCGATCGGCGCAATCGCCGCGCGCTCTGGCGAGCACTCCGCGGGAACTTCGAGCCGACCGATCCGCCCGAGTCGCCGGACTCGGCGCTCACCGAGGTCGTCCAGCGACCGTTCGAGTCACTCCCCGATACCGAGACGCGGCTGTCGCGACTCGAACAGCGACTTCGCGACCGCGGCGACCGCCGATCCGTCTTTCTATCGATCTACGTCAAGATGACCAGCGAGGTTCGGGACGGGATCGAAAACGACCAGTTCGAAGACCCGGAGTGGATGCGCTCGTACGTGCGATCGTTCGCAGAGCACTACCGTCGTGCGTTTGTGCACTTCGAACAGGGAGACGTCGAGGCAGTCCCGGACCCCTGGCAGGTCGCGTTCGGCCAGGCCATCGGCGGCGACACGCTCGTGATGCAGGACGCCTTTCTGGGCGTCAACGCTCACATCAACTTCGACCTGGCGCTCGCGCTCGACGACGTCGGGATCGATCCGAACCGAGAGGCGAAGTACCGCGATCACTGCGAGATCAACGACGTGTTGTCGGGGCTGGTCGACCGCCAGCAAGAGATGCTCGCGAGGCTCTACGCCCCCGGCGTCGAGAACGTCGACGCGGTCTTCGGGCCGTTCGACGAAGTGCTGACGCTGCTCTCGATGACCGAGGGGCGCGAACAGGCCTGGCGCGTCGCCTGCGTCAGGACGGACGTCGGCTGGCCGCTGGTCGACACCTACGCCCGGTGGCTGTTGCGGACGACGGCGCTGGGCGTCGGCGCCCTGATTCTCGGCCCGGGACTCGATTCCGGACTGCTGGAGTCACTCCGGCGGCTCGAACGCGAGGAGCTTGGCCTGGATGCGGTATTGAACAGGATTGCACCCGACAGCTGACGGGTCAGACGTCGAGCACGACGACGCTATCGACCGAGACAGTGGTGCCGTCCTCGTCGGTATCGACGGCGACCTCGTCGCCGCTGAGCCGGTCGACCGTCTCGACCGGCTCGTCGATCGTAACCTCGGAGTGGCCGTCGCCGAAGTGCAGTGCGACGACGACGCGCTCGCCCTCGTACTCGCGAGCGAACGCGACGATATCGTCGTCACCGGCCCACGATACTTTCTGGAGGTCACCGCGACTGAGGGCGGTCAGTTCGTTTCGCGTCTGCACGAGGCGGCGATGAAACCGTGTTAGTTCGGGGTCGCCGCCCCACTCCATCGGCTTGCGGAAGTGAGTCATGCCCGTCTCCTGGCCGTAGTAGAGCATCGGCATGCCAGGAAGCGTGAGCGTCGCCGCGGCGGCCGCGCGCTGACGTGCACGACCGAACTCGTCGAGATACCGGTCTTCGTCGTGGTTCTCGATGTATCGGAGGTGGTTCGAGCGTGGGGAGAAACCCTCCCGGTCCGCGGCCTCGACGGCGTCGAGCAACGTACTGGCTGGTGCGTCACCGTCGCCGATCTTCCGAAACTGTCCGTATAGCGTGGTATCGTAATGCAAGTCGAAACCGCCTTCGCCGGCGAGCGGGTCGCGGGGAATCGTCTCGTCGAGCATCAGGAACTCGGCGTCTCGGGATTTGACGCTGTCGTAGACCTCCTGCCAGAAGCCGTGGGGGACGCCCCAGGCGACGTCACACCGGAAGCCGTCGACGACCTCGGCCCACTCGTCGACGACCGAGAGGATGTGCTCGCGGACAGCCAGTGAGGTGTAGTCGAGGTTCGGGATCGACCGCCAGGCGAAGTAGTGCTGTGGGCCACCGTCTTCGAAGACGTACCAGTCCTCGTACGCTGGAAGGCCGGCACTGGCCATCTGGAAGTGGGGGTGATGGATCGACGTGTGATTGACCACGAGGTCGAAGATCACCCTGACGCCGTGGTCGTGACACGTCTCGACGAATGACTCGAACTCTTCGCGGGTCCCGAGGTCGCTGGCAGTTCGGAAGTAATCGAGCGTGTGATAGCCGTGGGGACCGCCGCGTTCGTAGCCGTCGTCGTCGCGCTGAGGGGCGTAGGATTCGAGGATGGGCGTCATCCACAGCGTGTCGACGCCGAGCCATTCGAGGTAGGGAACGCGTGATTCGAGCGCCTCGAAACTGGCGTCTGCCTGTCCGGTGAACGAGCGTGTGAAGATCTCGTACATCGTCGCGTCGGCGACCCACTCGGGTGACTCGTAGAGTCGCGTCACCGAACCGTCGTTGGAAACCTCGACGGCGTCGGCGATCGAGTGGCGCGCCCCGACGGCGACCGCGTGAACGCGGACTGAATCGTCGATCGCTGCTAGCGGGCACGTGGCAGTCCGGTCCGAGATTTCCAGCCGCCCATCGAGGGTGTCGCGATCGTCGACGAAGAACTCGACATCGAGAGCCTCGTCGGTGTTCGGCCCGGGGCGAGGGTCCGCCTCGAACCGGACGACGCCCTCGGAGACAGTTGCGTCAAGGGTCACACGGGGTCGTTCCGGCCCGTCGACCTCGATCGTGTCCCGGGCCGACGAGCGGTAGTCACCGTCGGGGACGAACATCGCGGAGTGAACGCCCGGTTCCAGTTCCGTCTCGAAGGAGAAGGTGCCGTCCTCGTAGGATGGTCGATCGCGGCCGAGCAGGTGTTCGTTGAACGGCGCGGAGACGAACACGTCCTCGGCCTCCGGGAGTTCGTGGGCGTCGACGCTGAACGTCACTTCACGTGTGACGTCGGGATACGCACGGACGGTCAGTTCGTGGGGACCGTCCGGTGCAGTCATCTCCAGGGTGTAGACGCCGGGTTCGTCCGGGAGTAGCTCCTCGACGGCGTCGTCGCCGAGCGAGACAGAACTTCCCAACGGGGAGTCGAGGACCGACCACGAGATTGTGTCTTCCACATCGGGATCGGGGTCACGCGGTGCTAGTTCGACTGGTGTGCCCACAGTGGCAAATCGAGGTGGACCGGGGTGGTGCATTGACCTATCGTCGGAGGTGGAGAGGGAAAAACCTCCGCTGAAGGTCTCTTCTGCCAGTCGAAGAGGACGTGTGCGTGGTGGCGGTCTCAGGGGGGCGCGCACGACGACCTGTGGCCGTGCGCCGCCGAAAGCCAGGAACGATGGTGAAGGTTTGTGCTGCCTTACCCCGTGGAAATAAATGGGTCGGCGTGGCTACTGGAGGGTAATGACCGAGCAGCGCCCCGAATCCGACGTCAATATCGAGCGAGCAGCGTCGGCGTTCGGCTCGCTCGCCGACGAGAACCGGATCGCCATCCTCCTCGCGCTATGGGAGTCCGGGCCGCTGTCGTTCGCGGAGTTGCAGTCTGCGGCCGGCTTCGAGGACAGCGGACACTTCAATTATCACCTGGACAAGCTGCTGGATCGCTTCGTCGAGAAGGCCGCTGGCAAGTATCGCCTCCGGACGCCCGGTGCGTCGGCGATCGACGTGGTCTTCGACGAACGCTTCGGCGAGTCACCGCCGTCGGTCGACATCGATCTGGACGCCGCCTGTCCCGAATGTGGCGCCGGACTCCACGCCAGTTACGACGACGGACGGGTCGTCATCGGGTGTACCGACTGTCAGGTCGACGTCAACCTCGGATACTTCCCGCCGCGCGGCCGACTCGACCGCGATCCGACGGAGTTCTTCGAGGCCTACGCCAAACAGACCTGGCGGGAGTTTACGCTCGCTCGTGAAGGGATCTGCCCGCACTGTAGCGGTCGGATGGACACGGCAATCGACGTCGATCCCGACTGGCACCTCCAGTATCCCGCGATGAGCAACTGTCAGAACTGTCAGGTCGAGATCGGGACGACGATCGGCGTCCGACTGCTGACCGATCCCGAAGTGGTCGCCTTCTTGCACGACCACGGCGAGTACGTCGACGGCCGCCCGTTCTGGGAGTTCGAGTTCTGTATCGACGACAGCGACGCCTGGATAGAGAGTGAAGATCCGCTGCGCGTGGTCGTTCCCATCTCGTATGGTGACGAGACGCTTCGCGTAACCGTCGACGAGCAGGCGCGAGTGGTCGAAACCGAGCGTGTGACGCGGCGGTAGCGAAACGATCGTACCGCGAGCGAAGCGAGCGGTTTCCCCGGACGTGAAGCCGAAGGCTGAGCGTCCGGCCTTTTTGGATCGCTAAAGTTTTTGCGCGAGTGGTTCGCCTCCGGCGAACCTGAGCGGAAAAACTTTAGTTTCTACATGTAACCGAGGTCGCGCAGGCGCTCCATCAGGTCCTCTTTGTCCTGGGCGCGGCCCGCGCGCTCGGTCGTGTTGGCCATGTCCTGCAGCCAGGCAGGCTCCTCGGCGGACTTGTCGGTCGAGACTTCACTGCCGAGCGATCGGAACCCGGCGAAGTACTTCGGCGAGACCGGCACGTCCTCTTTTTCGACACCCTCGGGCAGGTCGTCCTGGCCCTGGGGAACGTAGCCGTCCTCGGGGAACCCTTCGACGGTGTCCGGCACGACGAAGTTCCAGAACGCCTCCCAGACGTCGGCTTCCATGAACTGGAGAATCGGCTGGATGCGGTCGTGCGGCGGGTAGATGTCGGGGTCGTGACGTGGCGAGAAGAACGTCTCGTCGGCGCGGGACTCCTGTTCGTCCCAGCGGATACCGCTGAGGATGCCGTCGACGTCGTACTCCTCGATGGCGTCGTTCAGCGCCACCGTCTTCAGGAGGTGGTTGCCGACGTAGGTGTCCAGCAGGAACGGGAAGTCCTCGTCCTCGTACTCGAGGATGTTGCGGACGTGGTGCTGGTTGTGCTCTGAGAGGGCGTCGACGGGGATGTCGTCGCCCGGTTCGAGATCGTTCTCGTCGACGTACTCACCGACGTCAGTGTTGCGCGCCCAGATGACCTCCAGATCCCACTCCTCGGCCCAGAACTCGACGAAGTCGATAAGCTCGTCGAAGTGCTGGTAGTGGTCGATGAACACGACCGGCGGGACTTCCAGATCGAAGCGGTCGGCGACCTCCTTGACGAAGTAGAGGGTGAGCGTCGAGTCTTTGCCACCGGTCCACATGACGACCGGGTTCTCGTACTGTTCGAGGCCTTCCTTGGTGACCTCGATGGCTTTCTCGATCTTGTCTTCGACCGTCGGGTAGTCTTCCGGATCTTCGCCCTCGCCGTCGGTGTAATCGACGTCGAGATACTCGGGGAACTCGGCTGTTTTGGACATCGTGTAATGAGATATAATTAGAGCATGTAGTAAGTGCTTTTCGGGAGACACCCTCCACGACGTGTGGTATCACACAACAATTCCTGAGGGGAGACATTGCAGTCGGCGGAGTGTTCCCGGGGGCCGCAGCGTCAAGAATCGTGTTTGCGTTCACCCGCAAGTTTGTCTGCGAACAGGCCCGCAGCAGGATCGATCGCGGCGTAGATGCGCGCCGCAATGACTACGAGTGGGCCCAGCGCGAGCAGCAGGAATACCGTATCGTAGACCCACGCGAATCCATCGAATACGATTGCAGCCAGCGGTGCCAGCCCCCAGTGGGTAACGAGGACGGCCGCCAGCGCGACCAACCAGAACGCGATGGAGGCGACGTGGCCGGCAAACTCGCGAGAGCGATCCACGGAGGTCGCAACAAGCGTCGCGACACCGAACGCCGCGTAGACGAGTAGGCCCGCGGCCAGAATCGTGGCAACAGCTCTGAGGACGAGCGCGATCGAGACCGCGGTCCCCGGGATCGACCGACCCACTCCGGGGAGGAGTGTGAACAGCCACAAGACGAACACGCCCCCGACAGCTCCGAGCAGGAGCTTCGCCACCGAGCGCGCTGTCGCATGACTGACTGTAAATTCTTTTCCGGTTGATGTGCGTGTCATAGCTCCAGTCGACTGGACGGGTGGCACCAATAAGAACGGGAACGACCCCGAAGCCGAATTTACGTGATTCAACCAGGGTTTGGGCAGGGGGTTTTTTCAACCATCACGGAGTCTCACGAGATATGGACGACGTGCTGGAGACATTGAGAGATGCCTACGAAGAGAACGACTACGACGTTGCGGACGTGACCCGTAACCGTTCGCAAGTGCGGGTGGTCCTTCGGGAAGCGGGCGCAAACGCCGAGGAGTTGCGTGCAATCGCCAACGACGTCGTCGACGAAGACGACGTCCTCGGACTCGAAGTGACGACCGAATCGTCCGGCGGACAGGACCAACTGACGACCGTGGTCACGTTCCGATATCGGCCGTCCTGATGGATGTGTTTCGAACGCCCTCGAAGTGAGTTTCGAGGCGACCGGTCACCCCCCCGACAGGCTTAAATGCCCCTCAGGCGAAGCGGGGAATAACTCGATGCCGAAAGTAGAGATAACCGTTCCGGAGCATCTGGAGATGCAGATCGCCCAACTGGTCGAGAAAGGGGAGTTTCTCAATCGTGAGGAAGCAATCGAGGACTTGCTCTCGACAGGGCTGAAGGCGTACAAGACGAGTGGTCCGATCGAGGAAGAGGAGGACCCAGGACTCGGCGAAGACGGGATGATGGGTCACGACGACGAATACGTGTTCTGACACTTCCAGCGGTCCCATTTCGAACTGATTCGCCACCGAGCGCGACGAATATCGACCCGCAATGGCCGGCAACAGTGATCACTGGCGAGAGCGATGTCTGGTACACACTGGCGGGCAATCCTTAAGCCAGCGTCTCCACTTATGGCTACATAGAGATGCACAAAGACGAGCTTCTGGAGCTCCACGAGCACATGGTGACCATCATGGAGTACTTCCGTGAACAGGACGAGATCGACAGCTCACTGTTCGACCCCTATGGAGAACTCGACGTGACGCCAGACGACGTCCACAAGTCAAAGAGCGAGCACAAACACGCCGTGTTCGTCCTCGGCAACGCGCTGGCGAACGCGATGAGCGAA
Source organism: Halapricum salinum (assembly GCF_004799665.1). Taxonomy (NCBI): domain Archaea; kingdom Methanobacteriati; phylum Methanobacteriota; class Halobacteria; order Halobacteriales; family Haloarculaceae; genus Halapricum; species Halapricum salinum. The sequence continues at coordinate 3,039,451 of NZ_CP031310.1, read as the reverse complement.
GACGAGTTCTCCGACGCCGGCCGGGTCGGCAAGCGGATGAAAGAACTCGCCGAAGACGCCGAGTCCAAGATCTAAAACTGTGGATCGCGCTGCTCGACGAACGCAGTGACACCTTCTTCGAAGTCCGCGTCCGTCGCCAGCCGTGCCTGGACCTCACACTCCCGTTCGATCGCTGCTCGCAAGTCGCAGTGTTCAGCCCGGCAAAGTCGCTTCGTTTCCTGCATCGCTGCCGCGGGGCCAGTCGATAGCGTCGCCAGCAGCGACGCCAGTTCGTCCTGGAAGGTCGCTACTGGATAGAGTCGGGTGAACAACCCGAGATCAGCTGCACGCCGTGCGTCGACCAACTCGCCCGTGTACAGCAGTTCCATGGCGACGTCGGGCCCGACGACCCGGGGCAAGAGCTGTGTCACGCCCGCGCCGGCGGCGAGTCCGAACCGACGAAAGCCGAATCCGATCGATGCGTCGGGACTCGCGAGGCGGAGGTCACAGGCGAGCGCGAGACACGCACCCTCACTGAACGCGGGCCCCTCGATCGCGGCCACGGTCGGGAGCGGACAGTCGTAGACGGCGGCGACGGCCTCGGCGGTCGCGTCGAGCCTGTCGCGCCACTCGGACTCTTCGAGCGAGCCCTGCACGCGGTCGACGTGTGCGGCGACGTCACCGCTCCCACAGAAGGTGTCACCTTCGCCACGGAAGAGGACACACCGGGCATCAGTGTCTTCGATCCCGTCGAGCGCGTCGACGAGGTGGGTAGCAGCCTCGGCAGTGAGGGCGTTTCGCGCGTCGGGATTGTCGAACGAACAGATCACGACCGTCTCCGAGCGCTCGATCGACACCGGGGCGTCGGTCATAGATTGGAGATCATCGCTGTCGGGTAAAACGTTTTCCGCCCCAATCAGTTGGGCGGTTCTTTCAGGGGGCCGGCCGTCGGTAGGTAGTGTATGCGCATCCACTGGCATCGGCGGGACCTCCGGCTCGCGGACAACCTCGGAGTGACGCGAACCGAGGGGACCGAGTCCGTCGTCCCACTGTTCGTCTTCGATCAGGAGGTGCTCGACCACGCCGGCGCACCCAGAGTCGCGTTCATGCTCGACGCCCTCCAGTCGCTCCGAGACGCCTACCGCGAGCGCGGCAGCGACCTGCTGATCCGCCACGGCGATCCGCGCGACGTCGTCCCTGCGGTCGCAGAGAAGTTCGACGCCGAGGCGGTCTCGTGGTGTCGCGATTACTCCGGACTGGCACGCGAGCGCGACGCCGCGGTTCGCCGAGAATTGGACGAGATCGGCGTCGCTCGCGAGGCCGTCCACGACGCCGTCCATCACGAACCGGGCTCGATCACGACCAACGCGGGTGACCCGTACTCGGTGTTCACCTACTTCAGCAAGAAGTGGCACGACCGCGAGAAGCGCGAGCCCGTGGACGCGCCGAGTTCTGACGACCTTGCAGACGTGGCTGACGACGAGCCCGTGCCTTCGCTGGGCGATCTTGGATTCGAGGAGCCCGACGCCGTAATTCCGTCGGCGAGTACAGAGGCCGCCCGCGAGCGCCTCGAATCGTTCTGTGAAGACGCGATCTACCGCTACGAGGAGCGTCGAGACTATCCCGCCGACGAGTGTACGTCCCGGCTCTCGTCCCATCTCAAGTTCGGAACCATCGGAATTCGGGAAGTGTACGATACGACCGACCGAGCGCACGCCGACGCCCCCAGCGAGGGCGCACGCGAGTCGGTCTTCGAGTTCCAGGACCAGTTGGCCTGGCGTGAGTTCTATACGCAGGTCCTCGAAGCGAATCCACAGGTCGTCACGGAGAACTTCAAAGAGTACGACAACTCCATCGCGTGGCGCGACGATCCGGAGGCACTCCAGGCATGGAAAGACGGCGAGACGGGCTATCCCATCGTCGACGCCGGGATGCGCCAACTCCGAGAAGAGGCGTTCATGCACAACCGCGTGCGGATGATCGTCGCCTCGTTCCTGACGAAAGACCTCCACATCGACTGGCGTGAGGGATACGACTGGTTCCGCGAGAAACTGGTCGATCACGACACCGCAAACGACAACGGCGGCTGGCAGTGGGCGGCCTCGACGGGGACCGACGCCCAGCCCTATTTCAGAATCTTCAACCCGATGACCCAGGGCGAGCGCTACGATCCCGACGCCGAGTACATCAAAAAATACGTCCCGGAACTTCGGGACGCAGGGCCGGAGATCATCCACTCCTGGCACGAGGCGTCGCTGACCCAGCGACGGTCGGCCGCGCCAGAGTATCCCGATCCGATCGTCGATCACAGCGAGCGGCGGGAGGAAGCGATAACGATGTTCGAGATGGCGAGGGGTGGTGAGTAAGCGTTAGCGAACGAATCAGCCCTCGCAGAGGCAAGCGGGGGCTGACAGTCGAAGAACAGTCCCCGATCGATCCTAGCTGATACCGTTTTCGTCGAGGAGTTCGTGCTAGGAGATCACATTCGGCATCTCAACCTTTTTCAGGTCTCCGGCCGACAGATCGGATGGAGGGAATTTCACATGCCAGAACATTCAGAACCCGAACTGCCGCCACTCCCGTACGACTACGACGCCCTCGAACCCCACATCTCCGAGCAGGTGCTGACGTGGCACCACGACACTCATCATCAGGGCTACGTCAACGGGCTCGAGAGCGCCGAGGCGACGCTCGCCGAGAACCGCGAGAGCGGGGACTTCGGCTCGTCGGCCGCCGCGATCGGAAACGTAACCCACAACGGCTGTGGCCACTATCTCCACACGCTGTTCTGGGACAACATGGATCCCAACGGCGGCGGCGAACCCAGCGGTGACCTCGCCGACCGCATCGAGGAGGACTTCGGTTCCTACGAGGGCTGGAAGGGCGAGTTCAAGGCCGCTGCCGGTGCTGCCGGTGGCTGGGCCCTGCTCGTATACGACCCGGTCGCCAAGCAGCTGCGCAATGTCAAAGTCGACAAGCACGACCAGGGCGCGCTGTGGGGTGCCCACCCGATCCTCGCACTGGACGTCTGGGAACACTCGTACTACTACGACTACGGCCCGGACCGCGGCAGCTTCATCGACGCCTTCTTCGAGGTCGTCGACTGGGACAACGTCGCCGAGCAGTACGAGAAGACCGTCGGCAAGCACGAGTAAGTCGACCACACCATCGTCGATTTTATCGCGTCCAGCGCTCGATAGCGGCTTCACCACTCGGTAGACTAGTTCACCGAGCGTTCGGTATCGGCAGTCTCGACGTTCGAAAATCGGAAGCAAGCGCCACCCTCGGTACTGTCACCGATGGTCAGCTCCCAGCCGTGAGCACTGGCGACGTGATCGACGACCATCAATCCGATCCCGAGACCGCCGTCTTCAGTCGAGTAATCGCCTTCGAGCACGCTCTCACGCACGGATCGGGGAATCCCGGGGCCGTCGTCTGCGACCAGAAATCCGTCGTCGGTCGCGGCGATCCGAACCGTGACGTCGGACTCGGTATGCTCGACGCTGTTTCGATAGAGATTCTCCAGGAGTTGCTGGAGGCGGTTCGGATCCGCCAGGAGCGTCCTGTCACCGTCGATTTCGAGCGTTGCGCCGTTCGTCGAGACAGTGTCCCAGGATGTGCGCGCGATCTCGGCCAGCGAGACTGATTCGCGATCTGCGATCTCTTCGCCCTCGCGGGCTAGCATGAGCAGGTCCTGGATCAGTTGCTCCATTCGGCGATGTGCGCGCTCGACACGGTGGAAGTGTGCCTCCGAGCCAGTCTCTTTGGCCAGATGGAGCGCACTGGAAGCGACGTGGAGTGGATTCCGGAGGTCGTGAGAGACGACACCAGCGAAGCGGTCGAGCTGTTCGTTTCGGCGTTTGAGTTCGAGTTCGCGATCCTTGCGGTCGGTGACGTCGTGGACCAGCAGCGCGTGCCCGATAAACTCCCCTCGAACGTCCTCGAGTGGGGAAGCATCGATCGTGTAGAAGCGATGTTCGATCTCCAGTTCGGTCGATCGCTCTTCGGAGTCGTGCAGGAGAGGCTCGATCCGAGCGGCTACAGCAGGCTCGTCACTCAGTGCGGACTCCAGGCTGGCCCCGACGATCTGTTCGGGCCAGTCGAACAACTCGCGTGCGGTCGCGTTGGCGTCGACGACCCGTCCGGTATCGTCGACGACGATCACACCGTCGGCAATCGTCTGAATGACAGCTGCGCGTGCGATCGGCGTGATGTCGAGCAGTCGTGCACGGAGGATCGACCAGGTGAGGCCCAGGCCAGTGAGCGCGAACGCGATCGGTGTCGGGTCGACCGCCACGGCACTTACGACGAACAGGACGTTCGCGATCCACGGCGGCACGAGACTCGCAAGGAGACCGAGTATCTGGCGCTGATAGAGACGATCCGCACCGAGTGCGAACTGGACGAGCCACACTGTCGCGGCCGCCATCAGCAGATAGGAGTAGCCGATGTGGGCGTGGAACAGGACGTCGTAGGTGATGTCCCAGCCGAGCCGTGACGATTCGCTTACGCCGTCGACTGTCCAGAACGCACCGTGGACATCGTTCGTCCAGACAGCGACATTGAGGAGTATCGGCTCGACTGCGAGGGCAGCGTACAGCCGTGGGCCGAGCCAGTGCTCGCGGCCGGTGTAGGTGAGCGCAAACAGAAAGACACCAGTGACTGTGACCGGAACGAACAGGTAGACGAGCTTCGCCGAAAGGAGGGCAAGTGCCTCCCCGCGGGCAAGCGAACCGACGAGCGAGACGACAGCCCACGCGGAGTTGCTCGCCAGGATCAGCGCGAGAAACGGCGCCCCGGGTTTGTCCCGGCGTCGCCACGCGTAGACGGCGACTACCGCGGTCGCGATCGCAGCCACCACGAGAAGGACCTCGTAGGGCCCGAATCGGACGGCCATCGTTCCTGATTTGTCGAGTTACCTGATGAATCTTCGGGCCCCATATCAGGCGTTGATTTCTGGACAGTGGGACCGTTTCGGGACATTTAGGCGTGAGAATCGTGTATCCGGAGCTATGCCACGACCACGTGAGGACTTCGAGGATCTGCGTGCCCTGGAGTTTCGCGAGCCTGCGGAGGTACTCGACGCTGACAAACTGTACACGATCTACGAGGTCGCGCGTCTGTTACAGGGCGTCGACTCCGGCGAAGAACTCGACGTCGAGACGGAAAACGTCCTGCTGGACTGGGCGATACCGTGGATGCTCAAGTACAGCGAGGCGTTCGTCTTCGCCGAACCCGAGAGTGAGGACGAACCCGGCTACTACGGTCTCGCGCAGGAATGAATCTGCTCGTCGCGGGCGCCGAGCAACTCGACGCCGGAAAGACCACCTTCTCGACGGGACTGGTCCACCGGACAGGCGCAGTCGGCTACAAACCCAGAGCCGGCAACGACTACTGGTACAGCCACTCGGACGTCCTGAGTGCGGCTGACTCGGGCGTGCTCTACGGGAAAGACGCAAAACGGCTCGCCAGCGCGACACCTAGTGGGGTCACGCCGACGGACATCAACGCCATTCACCGACTCTGGTCACCCAAACCCGGCGGTGTCGGGAGTGTTCTCGGCCAGGACGGCAGGGAGTTCCTGCTGGATCGCGTCGGCGAAACCTACGTCCGCAACGCGACTGTCGACCTCCCAGAGCACATTCGCGGTGCGTTCCCGCTCGAAGACGCCATCGACGTCTCGTCGCTGGCGGCGTTCAACGACGTGATGGAAACCCACCACCAGCCGACCCAGCAGTCACTCCGCGAGGAAATCGCTACCCAGCCGCTGTCGGTGATCGAGTCCTACAGCGACGTCGCTCGTCCCCTCCAGTCGCTGGAACACGACGCCGTCGCTGTCGTCGAGCCGCGTCGGGTTCGGTTGTTCGATGGCGAACGCTACGACAAGGGGTGTGCGGTCGCCAGCGGCTCGTCGGCGTCCGATCACGGGACCCTCGAGGAGCGGGTCGAGGACGTCACCGAACTCGTCGATCCGGTCGAGACGCTGGAATTACCGCCGGTAGAAGATTCTGCACGGGCCGATCCGTCGCAGGTCGCAGCAGCCTACGAGAGGGCCTACGACGCCATGGTGTCGATCGCAGGGGAGCGCTAGCCGAATCGGGCAGCCTGTGCGGCCAGTTCGACGTGATCGAACGGCTGATTGGTAACACTCGGGCCGTGGCCGCAGTGGAGTTCACCGAGCGTGTCGTCGACGGTCTCGCGCACGCGGTCGATACTCTCGAGTAGTTGCTGGCGATCACCTTCTTCGAGGTCGGTCCGACCGAACCCGCCGTTGGCGAAGATCAGGTCGCCAGCGATGAGGATCCCCGGGGCTCGGGCGTACAGACAGAGGTGGTCGTTCTTGTGGCCCGGCGTGTGCAACGCGGTGTAGACGTCGTCGCCGAGCTGGACGTCCTCGCCGTCTTCGATGGCGTGATCGACGCCCGAAACGTCGGGGTCGAACCCCCAGACGTCGACGTCGAATTCCGAGACGACGGTATCGAGGTTGCCGACGTGATCCGGGTGGGTGTGGGTGAGGACGACGGCGTCGATTTCGTCGACGTGCTCGCGGGCGGCCGAACAGACGTCGAAGTCGTTGCCGACGTCGACCAGCACTGTGCGCTCGCCGGTCACGAGAAAGACGTTACTCGTGAACACCTGCTGGCCCGCGGCGAGATTCGTGATCATGCCCACATCTAACGGGACCGACGGGATGTGCGTGTCGCTCCAGACTGGCTGGACGAGACGCTTTAATTCGCCACCAAAACCTGTGAAGGGACACCGCATTCGGCCGATTACGTTCCGGTATCGATTCCGATACGCGACCCACAGTGATATGTACGTGGAGGGTAAACACATCGAAGAGAGCCGATGTCAGATCCCGACGCACCCGTCGTACTTATCGTCGAAGACGAACCGGACGTCGCCGAGACGTACAATCTCTGGCTTCGGGACGATTACGAAGTCAGGATGGCACAGAACGGTGACGAAGCTCTCGACATGCTCGACGAAGACGTCGACGTGGTACTCCTAGACCGCATGATGCCGGGCCTCTCCGGAGACGAAGTCCTCTCGCGGATCCGCGACAGTGGGTTCGAGTGCCGTGTCGCGATGGTGACAGCTGTCGAGCCCGATTTCGATATTCTGGAGATGGGCTTCGACTCGTATCTCACCAAGCCCATCCGAAGCGAACAGCTTCACGAGACGGTCGGCAACCTCCTCGAACGCTCGGAGTACGACGGCCTACTCCAGGAATACTACTCGTTGGTAGAGAAACAGGCGACACTCGAAGCGACAAAGAGCAGCGCCGAACTCGCCGAGAGCGAGGAGTACGCGGATCTGACAGATCGAATCAACGAACTACAGGACGACCTATCACAGACGCTCGGGGGAATCGAGGACGACGAAGACTTCATCGCGACCCTTCGGGGACTAGGCAATGGCGACGAACACTGATCAATCTGGGACCATGTACGATCTCACAAACGTACTCGATATCGAGGCGCTGGAATCGGTGCGCCCAGGATCGAATATCCTGATTTCGGGGCCAGCAATGACGGGGAAAGACGACCTGGCGTACGAGATTCTGGCCGACGGGACGCGACAGGGGCAGGGAGCTGTCATCGTCTCGACCGGTGACCGCGCAGACAACGTAATCGCGAACTTCAGAGACAGGACCGGGACGGACGCCGTCCGACTGGGGGTCGTCGACTGCGTCTCCGACAGTGCGAACGACGGCTCGGGAGATGGCATCTACGTTCATCACGTCTCCTCGCCAGGGGATCTGACTGGCATCGGCATCGGGATCACCAAGGCACTCGAAGGCCTCCACGAGAGCGGCGCACAGCAGGGCCGACTCGCGCTCTCCTCGCTGTCGACGATGCTCACCTATACCGATCGCAAGACAGTTTTCAAATTCTGTCACGTCCTCTCATCGCGGCTGGACGCGGCGGGGTATCTGGGACTGTTCACGATCGATTCTGCGGCGCACGACGAGCAGACGTTGCAGGTCATCAAACAGGCGTTCGACGGGATGATCGAGGTCCGCGAACAGGGCGGGACCCGGCAGGCACGGGTCGTTGGGCTGACGTCCTCGCCGTCGGAGTGGGTCGAAGTCTAGCGTAACTGGTTGATGAAGTTCATCCATCGCTTGTTGCTCGCGATGTACTCTTCGTGTGCGTGCTCGCGGAGGTCAGGTTCACGGAGACTCTTCAATGCCGAGATCGCACGATCGATCCCGACGATCGTCTCGGCGATCGATTCGGCCTCTGCAGTCGAGAGCGGGTCGTTCTTGAGACGCTTTTTGAGCCGATCACGCTCACGTTTGAGTGTCGCGCGGACGCGCTGGACATCGTCGCGCTGTTCGGGCGGCACGACGCCCTGCTTCTTCGTCTCCCAGACGAACGATCGCAGGGCGATCTCGTGATCGTCGATAGTGATCTTCTCGGGGATTCGCTCGCCGATGGTCGAGCCACGTTTCGAGATGCGTTCGAGCAACTCCTCGCGGCGCTCCTCGGGGACGACCGTCCCGGAGTCGTCGGACATACACGCACCTACACGCCGGGCGGTGGCGTAGCTTTCGGTATGCGCTCCGTCACCCACGTCACCCGTTGACCGTGACGATCCGGGCGTCGAATTCGTTCGCGAGGAAGTGCTCGAGGTCCGGGTCGTCGAGCAGTCGACGAACCGTCTCGCGCCAGCGACTCTTCTGTTTTTGGCCGATCACCACGATATCCGCCTCTTCTGAGATTACCTCGTCGAGGATCGTCTCCTCGACGAGCAGCCCCGACCGGACGACGTACCGGGTCCGCGGAATGTGTCCGAATTCGCGTTCGACGGCCGACTTGAGATCGGTCCGGGTGACGCGTCCGTTGTTCTGATAGAGATTGACGTGCAGCACCGTCAGGGATGCGTCTTCTTCGTCGGCGACGCGGATCGCCTCGCCGAGCGTTGACTTCGAGTGGGAAGTGAGAGGGTAGCGAACAGGAACTACGACCGTCGTCATTGTCAGTGGTAGGTCGTCGCCCTGCCTGTATGTTTCCTTTCTCGATGGCGGTCGCTACTCGACGCCCGCGAGGCGAGCGAAGCGAGTCGAGCGGGCGTGCCGGGAGTGAGCAAACGCTTCGCGTTTGCGATCTACGGGACGTCCGCGAGGCGAGCGAAGCGAGTCGAGCGGGCGTGCCGGGATTCGAACCGGAGGGAGACGTGCTCACAGCGTTGCGCGCGACTCCCAGGGCTCGAATCCCGGTTCCGGTTCAGTCGCGCGAGCCTGTGGCTCGCGCTCCTTGCTCGCGGGTCGTTCCTCTCTGCTCGCCGTTCCGAGACGCTCACGTCGTTCGCGTCTCGCGCTGCACGGGCGTGCCGGGATTCGAACCACGGTCGCTCCCGTTCGCTCGCTGCGCTCGCTCACCTCCCGCTCCCTGATTAGAATCCCGCCATGCCGGTTCGCTCTCTGCGGTCGCTGCACGGGCGTGCCGGGATTCGAACCCGGGATCGAGGGGTTAGGAACCCCTCGCCCTGTCCGCTAGGCCACACGCCCTACCGGCGTTTCCACAGCGGGCCGAAAAAACGCTTGCGCTCCCCGAGGGTTTATTCCGCTCACTCCCTTGGAACCGGGTATGCCACAGGAGGTATCGCGACGACGATTCGTGGGGCTGGTGGGCGCCAGTGCTGGGGTGGCGCTGGCAGGCTGTTCGTCGGCTCCAGGGGCAGACGAGGCAGAGAATCCGTTCGCTCCCGAGACGCCGCCGAAAGATATCATCGAGCAGGCCACGCTCGAAGAGCCGGAATCGACCTCGCCCTCCCGATTCACCGAGGTCTTTCGAGCCGTCCGCAACTCCATCGTCCAGATCCAGGTCGTCACACCCCAGGGCAACGGTCAGGGGAGTGGCTGGATGTACGACACCGACGGCCACGTCGTCACGAACGAACACGTCATCGACGGCGCGACCGAGGTCAACATTCGCTTTCGAACGGGAGGCTGGCGACGCGCCTCGATCGTCGCCGACGACGTCTACAGCGACCTGGCCGTCCTCGAAGTCGACCAACCGCCCGGTGACGCGAACGCACTCCCGGTGAAGACCCGCGATCCACCCGTCGGTGAGGAAGTCCTCGCTATCGGCAACCCCTTCGGCTTCTCGGGATCTGTCTCCTCGGGGATCGTCAGCGGCCTCGATCGCACGCTGCCGGCGACACCGGATAGCAACTTCACGATCCCGGACGCGATCCAGACCGACGCACCCGTCAACCCGGGTAACAGCGGCGGCCCACTCGTCGATCTGCAGGGCCGGGTCGTCGGCGTGATCAACTCCGGCGGCGGAGACAACATCGGCTTCGCGATCTCGGGTGGACTCCTCGAACGAGTGGTTCCGTCACTGATAGAGACAGGTAACTACGACCACCCGTTCATGGGGATCAGTCTCCGATCGGTCACGCCGGCGATCGCCGAAGCGAACGATCTGGATCTGGCCAGCGGCGTCTACGTAGTCAGGACGAGCGATGGCAGCCCAGCACGAGGCGTCCTCCAGGGGAGCCGACGCGACACGGTCATCAACGGCCGCTCGGTTCCGATCGGCGGTGACGTCATCAGACGGATGGGCGGCCAGGAGATCACGACCGAACAACAGTTGTCGAGCTTTCTCGCACTGGAGACGAGTCCGGGCGACACGATCGAGATCGAAGTCGTCCGCGATGGCCGGCTCCAGACGGTCGATCTCACACTCGGGACGCGGCCACCACCCTCCGGAAGCCTCTAATCGAGCGGCTGGGCAGCGTCGCGCTGTAGAAGCGGCTCGGCGTTGTCTGCCGGCAGCGTCACCACGTCGTCTGTCGAGAGGTCGTACTCGCGCTGGTCGACGCCGAAGATCTCCCCGACGTCTTTCGTAATCTTGACCGTCCGCCGAGAGACGTCTGCTGACTCCTCGGGAGTCGAGCCTTCCGCAGTCTCTTCGGGCGACGACGACACCTCGTCAGATGGCGGCTCCGGTGGTTCCTGCGGTTCCGTTCGCGACGGTCCACCGTCGGCCGTCTTCGTCCCGCCATCGGGGTTCATCACGTCCGCTGCCGAGACACTATCGTCCTCGGCGTCAGTCGGTTCGGGAGGTGTCGGATCCGGACTCGACTCGACGGGAGTCGACTGCGGATTCGACGGTTCTGGCGCCGGGGTCGCTTCTGCGGACGGAGTCGAGCCCGAGTCTGCACTGACCGGGGACGTCCCCGGTTCGACGTCCCCGGCGATCATGTCGAGCACGTGGCCGCGGTTGTCCTGAATGCTCTCGACCAGCCGCTCGAACAGTGCCTGCTCCTCGCTCGTCAGGCCGTCCTCGTCGGTCGGCATCTCCGCGGCCGCGAGCGAGGCTTTCTTGACGATCTTGCCGACCCGCCGATCGTAGATCGCCTCGACGGTCTGCTCGGCGGTCTTGATCTCGTCGCTCAGCCGGTTGACCTCGGGGTTGTCCCAAGGGTCGTCGGCGCGCTGGGCCGCGTCGTCGCGCGCGTCCCTGAGTTGCTGGACGAACTCGCTGGCCTCAGAATAGAAGGAGTCGCGCAGCTGCTGGAGGCTATCGGTTTGCCGTTCGCGACTCTGCACAGTTTGTAACTCGTCGATGTCCATGCTATTCCTGGCCCTTCTCTGCGCGTCCCCGTGCCATCAGGAACACGCCGAGGTACTCTGGAACGGAATGGACACCCTCCTCCACCGTAAAACTATCGCCCCGTAACTCGACTGTGCCGCCGTCTGTCACTTCTACCGAAATCTCGTGGCCGACGAACGTCTCCGGGACGGCGTCGACCAGCGGATCGAAGTCGGCGAGATCCGATCGGTCGATCCGTCGAACTGCGAGCCCGCTGCCGCCGTGGAGGCTCCCCGGAAGCCGGATCAGACGGTTCGTGTCGGTCGTGACCGGCTCGTCGATGGGGGCGTTTTCAGCAGATACTGTTTCTTCAGCGATTGCATCGATTAGCTTTCTCATCCCCACCCCACCGAGTTCAATATTACCCGCAGATATGGCCTCGTAATTGATTTCAACCTCTTCGTTCTCCGTGTAACCTTCAACGTCTTGATCAGCGGATACTGCACCCAAGATAGTCTTGGCTGTCTTATCACCGACCCCCTCGATTTCTGACAGACGACCGAGGGCTTCCTCATTATCCATTCGCTTGAGGTCGTCACTAAGAGCGGTCAACCTCTGGTGAATTCGACTACCCCAGCCACCGTCTTTTTCGATAACTCTTGCGGGTGTATTTCCGCGCATTTCTTTGGTTTGGATTTCATCGATATCCAGGCCGATCCCGCGGACGTAGTCGACGACCTCACGCCGTGCCTCCCGTTCCAGACCCTGGATCCCGGCGTCCCGGACGTGAACGTGATACCCCCGGCCGCCTGAGAAGACGATCGTCAGGTCCTCGAACCCGAAGTCGTCTTCGAGAAAGTCGAGCAAGCGAAGCAGGGCGTCCTTGCACTTTGCGAGCATCTCGGCGTAACTGTCCTCGCCGAGCGTCACGGACGGGAGGTGGTCGGCGTCGAGATCGAAGACCAGATCGGACGAACGCCAGCCCTTCTCGCTCATCGAGGAGGCGCTGGGCTCGTCGTAGCGGCCGGCCGAGAAGTAGACGTGGCGCGGGCGCTTGCGTGCCAGAAAGTCCTCGATCGAGCCGAGATCCAGCAGCGATCGGTGGCGGACCATCGTCGTCCCGGGGCCGGACGTCCAGGGGATGAACCCCCACTCGCGCTCGTTGGCCCCTGGTGGTGGCGTCAACTCCGTCCGTCGGTAGTAGTCACCGAAGCGACCCCGGAGATAGGCCCGCGTCCGTTCTTCCATCGCTTGCCTGTTTGCGAACTCGGGGCTAAAGCGTTTTCGTCCCTCGACGACCCTGGAACCTGGTCAGCGACTCAACAGCCGTGATAGTCGCTGGGTGATCGACTCGTCGTCGCCGAGTTTGAGGTAGTAGGCGTCACCGCCGTCCTCGTAGTAGTTGTCGATCCGGCGTTCGATCTCGAAGCCGACGTGCTGGTAGAATTCGATCGCCTCTCGATTCGTAGTCCGGGCGTGACAGGAGACGGACCGATAGTCTTCTGCGACCCGAGCGATCAGCCGCTTGCCGAATCCCTCGCCCCGGTAGGACTCGTCGACGGCCAGAAAGAGGATGTAGCCGTCCCGACGGACGGCCGCAAAGCCGATGAGTTTCGTCCGTCGGGCGCGATTGAGATAGACGTAGACCTTCGAGCGTCGATAGGCGTTCTCGAAGAAGCCGCGTCGCTGACGCAGGACGTCGTCCGAGCGGCGGATCCGTTCTTTGAGATCCCAGGCCTCGCCGACGTACTCGTCGCTGCCTCGGTCGATAATCCGTGTATCGACGTTGATACTCACTACCACCGTATAGAACAGTCGTAAATATAATTCCACCGGCCTCGGTGGCCCGCGAAAGGGGGCGGAACGGACCGAAGCGAGTCAGTACGGGACTTACGCGAGGTCTTGCACTTCTGCGAGCACTTCCTCGTAGTCAGGTTCGACGCCCGGGTCGTCGCTGACCCACGCGTATCGAACATCGCCGTCATCGTCGACGACGAACACCGAGCGTTTGGCGACGTCGTAGACGCCCAGGTCCGCGAAGTCCATCGGGATGTCGTAGGCCTCGATGATGTCTTTCTCGGCGTCGCTGATCAGGTCGAACTGCAGGCCGAGCTTCTCGCGGAACTCGTTGAGCGCGAACGGAGAGTCGACGCTGATTCCGTAGACCGACGCGCCTGCGGCCTGAAATTCTTCGAGTTTGTCCTGGAACTCGTTCATCTCGTGGCTGCAGACGCTCGTGAACGCGCCGGGGAAGAACGCCAGCACGAGCGGGGCTTCGTCGAGGTGCTCCGAGAGGCTAAAGGAGTCGACGTCGCCGTTCGCGAGCGGTGCAGTGAAGTCGGGCGCAGAGTCGCTTACGTCTACCATAGCAAGCGGAGTTTGGGAAGTCCGTTCAAAGACCTTTGTGATCCCGACGACGATTGCGCTCTCGGATTTGGGGACCGATATCGGAGAGAAAAGACTACAACAGCGTCCGACCGGCCGGTTCTCGGGGCGCTCAGAAAGGCAAAAAGACTATAATAGACAGCAGGTAAGGATGGGGTACAATGGTCGTACTACAGATCCCAGGCATCCCGGGCGGTCCCGAAGTGCTGTTGCTGCTGTTGCTGGCAGTGCTTCTGTTCGGTGCGAACAAGATTCCCAAACTCGCTCGCTCGTCAGGACAGGCGATCGGTGAGTTCCAGAAAGGTCGCGAGCAGGTCGAACAGGAACTGCAGGAGATGAAAGAGGGCGACTCCGAAGAGGGGAGCGCGGAGACCGAGCGAACGGTCGAAAGCGAAGACGAGCCGACCCGCGAGCGTGAGTCAGAGACGAGCGACTCCAGCAACTAACTGCGCAGTGTGGGGATCTTCTCTCGGTGATCACGGCTCGACTGGCGAGACTATCGAGCGCCGTGTGCGAGCCGTATCCAAACTGTTTTGACCACGCATCGCACACCCCCGAATACCATGACAACGAACGTCGGCATCCTCGGCGCAACCGGGGCCGTCGGACAGCGATTGATCCAGTTGCTCGACCCACATCCTGAATTCGAAATCACCGCGCTCACGGCCAGCGAGTCCAGCGCGGGCGAAGACTACCGTGACGCCGCGAAGTGGCGAATCGACACGCCGATTCCGGACTACGTGGCAGAGATGGAAGTTCGCGCGACAGATCCGACCTACGTCCCCAACGACGTCGACCTCCTCTTTTCGTCGCTGCCGTCCAGCGTCGGCGAGGCCGTCGAACCCAAGTTCGCCGAGGAGGGCTACGTCCTCTCGTCGAACTCCTCGAACTTCCGCACCGACGAGGACGTGCCGCTGACCATCCCGGAGGTCAACGCCGACCACCTCGACCTGATCGAGGTCCAGCGCGACGAGCGCGGCTGGGACGGGGCGATCGTCAAGAATCCGAACTGCTCGACGATCACGATGGTCCCACCGCTGGCCGCGCTCGAAGAGGCCTTCGGACTGGAGCGCGTCGACGTCTCGACGTTGCAGGCCGTTTCGGGCGCGGGCTACGACGGCGTCACCTCGATGGAGATCATCGACAACGCAATCCCGCACATCGGCGGCGAAGAGGAGAAGATGGAGACCGAGTCCCAGAAGCTCCTGGGCAGTTTCGACGGCGCAGCGATCGAGTGGCACGACGTCGACGTCTCGGCTTCCTGCAACCGAATCCCGACGCTTGACGGCCACCTCGAAAACGTCTGGGCCGACACTAGTGACGACGTCACGCCTGCCGGGGCCGCCGAGGCGCTCCGAGAGTATCCCTCGATCGACCTGTACTCCTCGCCCGACCAGTTGATCCGTGTCTTCGAAGAACCCGACCGCCCGCAGCCGCGTCTCGACCGCAACTACGACAACGGTATGGGAATCGCGACTGGCGGCCTCAAGGAGACGACCCACGGGATCAACTTCAACTGTCTCGCGCACAACACGCTTCGCGGCGCAGCCGGTGCGTCCATCCTCAACGGCGAGCTGCTGCTCGAATCGGGCTACATCTAAGTCGACGACCGTCATCTTTTTCCACGCACGTCGAGATCGAATCGTATGCTCTCACGGGAGACTGTCGTCCAGGCTGGGGTCGGCGTACTTGCGCTTGCAGTCTTCTTCGCCGTCCCGCGGATCTTCGGAATCTCTGATCCGACGATCAGTGTCGTCGCTTCAGTGTTGCTCAACGCGCTGATTTTCGGCGGCGCACACCTCGTCCTCGCGATACTCGGTGAAGGAAACGAGGACTATCCAGTCACCGCTCGCTGGCGGACGGTTGGACTCGTCGCCGCGCTCGCAGTGCTCGCGCTCGTTGCATACGGGCTCTCGACGGCGACGTCGCTCCCACAGCAGTGGATCCACGGCGGAGCTGTCACCGGCGCTGTCGTGGTGATCGTCAGTTTCTGGTATCTCGAAGCGCGTGACGGCTACCGAGAATCCAAAGCCGATCAGGGCACGATCTGATTCCGCAGCCCGATCCATTCGCCGTTCTCACGCGCTCGGTCGACGTTCTCGGCGAGGATGTCCGCCAGCCGCTCGTAATACTCTGGGGTGTAGCCGGCGTTGTGCGGTGTGATTAGGACGTTCTCGAAGCCCCACAGCGGATGCTCGGGCGGCAGCGGCTCGGGATCGGTGACGTCTAGCACCGCCCCACCGATGTCGTTCCAACGGAGTGCATACAGTAGGGCTTCGGTGTCGACGACGCCACCGCGGGCGACGTTGACGAGAATCGTCTCGGGGTGGAGGACCTGGAACGCCGACCGGTCGAGGAGATTTCGGGTCGTCTCGGTCAACGGGCAGGCCAGCAGGACAGCGTCGACGTCGACGATAGCCTGCTCGAACTCGTCGTAGCTGTAGACTTCATCAACGGGGCCGCCTTTCTCGGGCGAGTGGCGGACGCCGCGGATCGTCACGTCGAACGGCTGGAGCCGCTCTGCGATCGCAGACCCGATCGCGCCGAGTCCGACGACCGTGGCCGTGCCGCCTGCCAGTTCCCCTGATTGAAAGTTCTGCCAGACACCGTCTGCTTGCTGGCGGCGTGCGCGAAAGAGATCCCGCGTGAGCGCGAGGAGGCCGCCGATCGCTTGCTCGGCGGCGTTGGAGGCGTGGACGCCGCCGGCGTTCGTGACCGTGATCCCACGATCGGTCAGTTCGTCGAGCGGGAGGTGGTCGGTCCCGGCGAACGAGCAGGCGAACAGTTCGAGCGATTCGGCCAGTTCGAGTTGCTCGGTAGTGATCGTGCGGCCGACGACGACGGTCGCGTCGGGGAGTTTCTCGTCGATCGCTTCGTCGGTTATCGCCAGCGAGACCGTCGCTGACCCGACGCGTTCGTCCAGCGCGTCGACGAGGCGCTCGACGGGCAGTCCGTGGAGTTTCTGCTGGAAGACGAGGATCTCAGTCGGTTCTGGGACCATGGTGGGAACAGTGACACTCGCAGTCGTTGAAAGTCCACTGATACCAAAACGAGTGCGGAGCAGGTCTTTTCTCACAGTCAACGTTCTGCCAGCGACCGAAACGGTCGGTATCGTCGAATGGAGACGTGAACGAGCGACGTTCGAAGTCTGCACGCCCGAGGCCAGGCACTCGCCGACCGGCATGTAGCCCGAAACTCAACCTGCAAGAATTAAATCCCGAGGGTTCGGGGTAGGGGATATGCACCAAGTCGACGTTGCGATCGTCGGTGGCGGGCCGGCGGGTAGTTCCGCCGCGAAAGCCGCTGCCGACGGCGATGCGGATGCGCTCGTCATCGAGAAGGGGGTTCCGCGCTCGGACCGCGACCATCTCGGCCCCGACTCGACCGACGCTGCTGGTATGCTCGATTACTGGGTCGACATCATGGACTACGAACCCGAGGAGATTCCCGAGGACATCATCCTCAGCGACCTCGAAGGGGCGTATTTCGGCGGCCCCTCTGAGTCTGCGACGGTCAAGAACACCCAGATCGAATCGTCGTGGGACGGCTTCGGCTTCGCCTTCCAGCGGGCCCGTTTCGACGACTGGCTCCGCGAAGAGGCCGAAGCTGCCGGTGCCTCTTACGAGGTCGGAACGAACGTCACCGACGTCGAATCGACGCGCGACGGCCGTTCGTATACCCACCGCCTGACCCTCGCGGACGGCGAGGAGATCGAAGCCGACGCGCTCGTGCTGGCGGACGGCCCCCAGCGTACAGTCACGTTGAACGCCGTCGACCAGTTCATGCCGAGCGGGCGGTCGATTTCGTCACTTCTGGGACCGAAGACGGCGAATCACATCGCCTACCAGGAACATCGCAAGATCCCCGAAGAGTTGTTCGACCCCGAGTTGCTCAAATTCTGGTGGGGCGTCATCCCCGGACACACTGCGTATCCGTGGATCTTCCCGAACGACGACAACGTCGCACGGGTCGGCCTGACGATGCCCATCGGAATGGATCTCGACGCCGTCGCGAATCGAGACGCCTACACACTCCTGCAGCCCGACGACGAACAGATCCCGCCCGGGCGGGTCTACATCCGGCGGCTGCTGGAGTGGCTCTACCCGGACTACGACCTCGAAGACTTCCCGCTGGTCGAAGATCGAGGGAAACAGAAGGGGACCGAAGCCTATCCGATCTCCTCGACGCAACCGATCGAATCACCGACGCAGGCCAACGTCGCCGTCGTCGGCGGCGCGATGGGCGCGACCTCTGCGTTCCACGAAGGCGGCGACCACGTCGCCGTTCGGACGGGAAAGATTGCTGGCCGACTGGCCGCCAGCGGCGATATGCAGCGGTACAACCCCGAGTGGAAAGACGCGATCGGCGACGAGATTATCCGAAACGTCTCCCTCGCCGAGAGGGCCCGCGACATGGGGCCAGCGGACTGGGACGAGGTCTTCCGGACAGTGAGGCGGATGGTCGAGTTCGAAGGGACACGGGGCCGGCAGGCGTTCCGTGCAGGCTGGAGTGGGATGTCGCTCCTTGGGCGATACCTGTGGACCAGGCGCAAATTCCGGAAACACGGGTACGTCCAGTTGCGTGAGTCGGAGTACGCGCTCTGATGGGACTACTCCAGCGTGCGTTGCCGCTAGTCGGAACGCTCTACCTGTGCTATCTGGCACTCCAGCCACCACCAGTGCGATGGATCGGGCTGATCTGCCTGGCCGTGCTGACGCCGTTTCTGGTCGGCTGGGTAGCCGGCAACCTGCTGGGTATCGGCCCCTGGGCCGGCGGCGAGGAGTAGCGAACGAGGCCAGCCAGTGTTCACGCGAAGGGCTTAACCCCGGTCCACGAATAGCTCGGGGTGCGTACCACAAGTCCCCGCCCGAGTGTGCCTGTATGGGCGCGATGACGTCGCGGAGAACCCAGGTACGCGACATCTCGATCGCTGCTTCACGGCAGCATCACGCCTCGACGGCTATCGCCGTCTCGGCACTCGGAGATTCCTGACGGGATCTCCCGGCTCGGCGGTTTCACCGCCTCGCCAACTGGCGGCGTGTAGCGCCGCCCGCCCGCCACGAGGGTTTCCCGGCTGACCTGGCATGCCGCCTGGGATGATGTCGGTCGTTAGTGTCGCGGGCGTACATCTCGAGCTTCGAGAGCGCCTGCTGTGTTCTCCGGTGCGTTCAGCCAAACACTCAAGAATCGTGTGCGCCTACATCTGATATGGCGACGATCGAGATCGACGACGACGTTTACGAGGCGCTCCAACTTCCGGAAGGGGAGCGGTCGCCAGCGTTGAAGCGGGAGTTAGCGGTCTCACTGTACGCCCGTGATGTGCTCTCGTTCGGGAAGGCGCGCGCGTTGGCGGAATTGTCGAAACGAGAGTTTCACGAACTCCTCGGCGAGCGTGAAATCACTCGCCACTACGGCGAACAGGAACTCGAAGAAGACCTCGACTATGCCGAGTAGCGCGCTCGTCGTCTCGGATACGTCCCCTCTTCTTAATCTTGCGCTCATCGACCGCCTGGACCTTCTCCGAGCGCAGTTTCCCGAGATTGTCGTCCCTCGCCAAGTCTGGGACGAACTCACTGAGGGGGAGGAAGGTCTGGAAGCGCTGCGGGAGTTGCGCGATGACACCCTCTTGGACATCGTCGAGGTGGAGCGCTCGGACCTGTTTGTCGAAATCGTTCACGAACTCGACCTCGGGGAGACAGCGGCGATCTGCTACGCAGTCGAACACGCCGCCGATCTCGTTTTGCTCGACGAACGGGACGGCCGACGCGTGGCTCGAAGACACGACCTTGATGTCACTGGGGTCATCGGCGTTCTGCTCCGCGCAGCGAAGACTGGTGAGCTGGACCTTGAGAATGAACTTGATGCCCTGCGCGAAGCCGGGTTCTGGATTTCCGACGACCTCTATTCACGAGTTCTCTCCAAGGCAGACGAATAGCTCAAATCTTTCCAACGGATAGCTGTCGAGTTCTCGTTTCACTTCCACCATGTCTACGAGTAGAAACTCGCCCGGTCGTGTCGCGGGCGTACATTCCCGATTTCTATAGCGTTGGCTGTATTTCTGTCATTCAGTCAAACACTTAGGAACCCCGTGCGCCTCCCTCCAGTCTGGCGACAATCGAGACCACCTCGCCCCTTCTGAATCTCGCGCTTATCGACTGTCTCGACCTTTCCCGAGATACTGCGTCGATGGTTGCACTATGGGACTACAACTCCGGTGCCGGAGAACTGTCGCTGAGATGTGTCCAATTTTCTATATATACCCGACTGGGGAGAGGATAGCACCCTCTGAATGTCCGACTGAGAGTTTGTCCTGAGTTGCTGATTGCATCACTGCTACACAGATGGATTCACCCGGTTGCTCAAAAAGAGGATGGAGATGAATATATCACAGTTTGACATCGTTCGGAGACGTAGTTACGGTATGGTAGTTCCACATACCCTGGTTTCGGTCCGAGCCGCGCCGTTGCAGACCGGCGGAAATTTCATCGAGCTTGCTGTCCTCTTTTTGATACTCGCGCTCGTCGCAGCGGTGCTCGGCGCTCGCGGTGTCGCAGGCATCAGTATGGAGATCGCAAAATGGCTCGTCATCATCTTCGTCGTGCTTGCCATCGTCACGTTCATTCTGTAGACAAGCCCCATCTGGGTCTGAGAATTCGCTGTGGCCCTCACAACCAGAGCCTGCAATACGTCTGGTGACCTATCCCCTGGCACTCGATATGCCCTGCCTAACTTTCCGTCCCTCTATCCTTACATACGCATGGACATCTCTACAATTCTCTCGACGAAGTTCACCGAGTTCGATATCGGGGCCCCGCTCTCGAAAGTCGCGGGCGCGTTCGAGAATCACGAACTGGATGCCGTCGTCGTCACAGACGGAGACACGTATCGAGGGGTTCTCAGCCGCCGACAACTAGCCTCGTCGTCTAACCAGCCCTCGGCAAAAGTCGGGTCACAGGCACAGCACGTCCCGACAGTCGAGCGGACCGCAGACGTCCGGGAAGTTGCTCGACTCATGATAGGCAGCGGCGTGAAGACACTGCCCGTGTTGGACGACGGGCGTGTCGTCGGGGTCGTGACTGGCGACAGCGTCCTCGCGGCGGTGCAATCGTTTCTCGGCGGCGTGACGGTCGCAGACGCCTACAGCGAGCAACTCGTTAGCGCGACTCCGGAGACGACCGTCGGCAAAGCCCTCAATACACTCCGGGAGGGCCGAATCGCCCACCTCCCTGTCATCGACGACGGCGAAGCCGTCGGGATGGTGAGCCTGTACGACGTCGTCGAGTTCACCACGCGAGGTGGAACCAAGAGTCAGGGTGGCTCACCGGGAGACTTCGGCAATCGGGGTGGCGGTGCGCGCCACGGTGGCTTCGGTGCGCGCGAGGGCGATGCCGACCGTATGCTCGATATACCAGTGACAAACCTGATGTCCGACACCGTCGAGACGGTTCGGCTGAGTGCGTCCCTCGAACACGTCGTCGAGACGATGTTCGACCGCGAAATCTCCTCGCTGGTCGTGCTCGCTGATTCTGGTGACGAGCCCGTCGGTATGATTACGAAAACAGACGTGCTGGAGGCGCTCACATGGGAACAGGACGACCGCAACGCTGTGCAAGTGTTCGGCCTCGACCTGCTGGAGGGCATGGACTACGACCAGGTCTCGGCCCTCATGGAGAATATGGCCTCGAAGTACGGGGCGATGGACGTTATCAAAGCCAGCATCGAACTCCACGAACACAAAGAACAATCGCGCGGTGTGCCGCTGGTACTCGCGCGGATTCGGCTGGTGACCGACCGTGGCTATTTCACGGCCGACGGGGAAGGCTACGGTGCGGCCCACGCTCTCAGGCTGGCCGCGAACAAGGTCGAGCGCCAGATACTCAAGGGCAAGACGTACGGACAGTCCAAAAAGCGTCCCGAGAACCGAGAGCAGGAAGCCCTCTACGGGTGGTGGCTCGGCGGATGATGGTCACGAGTTTCCCCAGCGGAGTGGGTGATTCTTGATGGAGATTCCGCAGGCGCCAGACCTCTCGAACCGGGGCAGGCCGCGGCACTTCGAGTGGCAAGAGGAGACCCTCGGGTCGGAGGATTTCTACCGTGAAGACATCGAGGACTTGCTCCAGGAAGGTGCGTGGAAGGAGGGGTTCAACGAGTGGAGCGAGTACACGAATCTCGATACAGAACACATCCGAATCGTCGACTCTCTCGGGCTTTTTCGAGCGTTCGATTTCTACTGGGACCCGACCGAAGACTTGCTTCGCTTCGATGCCCCGACGATTCCAGACGACTGGCGAGAACGTCCGGCGACAGACTCGCTCGATTCGAGCGCAGTGTCGATGATCGACAACGAGTTAGACGACCTCGGTCGGGTGGTAAAGGAAGTACTGGAGAATTACCTCGCACAGGACGACGAGCCCTCCGAGTTCAGTCTGAGTGAGCACGCCTACGGTGACCGTGAAGAGTGACTCAGTCGAGATAGCCGTCGTTCGTACGTTCGGAAATCGACAGAGTGTGGCGACTGGACTCAGTTCTCGCGTTCGCCGTCCGTCCCCTCACTCCACCCGTAATCGGACGTGTCGCCGTTCCGGTCGAGGTAGTCCTCTAGCATCTCCTGTACTGCTCGGCCGAGGTCGTCTAACTCACCGTCGATCATCGAAACCGTGCTCGAGTCGAGCGACGCAGTCGTGTCCCGCTCCCGCCAGTCGTCCGGAATCGTCGGCGCGTCGAAACGAAGGCGGTCTTCGGTTGGGTCCCAGTAAAAGTCGAACGCCTGGAACAGACCGAGGTCGCTGACAATTCGAACCAGCTCTTCGTGGAGATTCGTGTACTCGCTCCACTCGTTGAATCCCTCCTTCCACGCCCCTTCTTGGAGCAGATCTTCGATATCCTCACGGTAAAAGTCCTCTGACCCGAGTGTCTCCTCTTGCCACTCGAACGAACGCGGCATTCCTCGGTTCGAGAGGTCCGGCGATTCAGGGACCTCGATGTCGAGTGCCATGCCAATAGTTTCACTGCTATCACAATAAAGCCCATAGCGACTCTACGGGAGGTGGTGCCCTCGAAGACCCAGTATCGGATCGAGGGCGCGTCTCGGTCACACGTGGAGCGTCCCAACAGTCATCGTCACGACCGACCAAATCGTCGATCTATATTCCGAGCCACTCGTCGTTTCGGACCTGATAGCCGTTCGCCCGACAGAACTTCGCCGCTTCTCGACGTACCTCCCGAGACGACGGGAGCCGTTCCTCGTCGTGGATTCGGTCGGTGATCCAATCGCGGATAACTCGAATCCCTTCGTCGTCGTCATCGGCGTCGATCGCTTCGAGTTCCTCGAAGGTCATCTCGTACGCTTTTCGCTGTGTCCAACTGAGATCCGTACTCCGAAGGGTCGTGCTGGCTTCCACGATCCGTTTCATCGCCGCGGCAACTGTCGGCCGTCGTACCTGCACGCGGACAGCGTCTGGTGAGTCGAACGTCTCCTCGTCGCTCTCTGGGACTAGTTCCTCAATAGCGTAGCTCCCTTCGACCGATTCGAGCTCGTGATCGCCGACCGCTGCGACGACATCGGTCCCCGTCGCCGGGAAGGTCAGTTCATCGAGTTCCCCCTCGAAATCCGTGAGTGTCGCCGGGTCTACCGATGGCTCAGTCTCGTCGCCGCGCTCCAGTTCTGTGGCAATCTCACGCTCTTGCTGGCGTCTCTCAGCGTCTCGTGCTTGCTTGTCTCGACCACTCTTGTCGTCTGCCATCCTGTAATATTGACGCTCTAACAAGATAGATCTATGGTCGATACCAGACCCACAGTTCAGCGACACCGATAGCTGTCCCGGAGAGCGAGGCCGGCTCTGACGACTGTGCTGCGCCGCTACCCGATACGGAAGCCGCACTTATCGGTCCAGGCCGTCTACTATCACCTGTATGCCTGAAGAAGTCCTGTTCAACTCAGAGAGCGACCAGAGCCGAGAAGAGATCGCAACGTACCTCCGGAACGTCGCGGACACCCTCGAGAACGGAAACGCGATCACCCTGAAAGCAGGCTCGGAGTCTGTAACCCTGAATCCACCTGCCCGACCGACCTTCGAAGTCAAAGTCGAACGCGAGGGCCAGGCGGGCAACATGACCGAACTGAGCGTCGAATTCGAACTCGAGTGGGACGAGAACGACAGTGAGGGGGAAAGCGGAAGTGGCCAGTTGGAAATCGAGTAGTCACGCCACACGTTCACCGAACGGCTAATTCGGCCGCCTCACTGTGAATTACTCGTCCGCGTTCGACTCCGTCTCGCTCGGATGTGGGACGTCGGGGGCGACACCGCCCCAGTCTTCCGAGCCGATGCCACCGACGCGTGATTCAGGACGCGGATTCAGGCGTCGAGCGTCTTCGAAACCGCCGAGAGAACGCGTTCGAACCGTTCGTGAACCTCGGTGGCGATAAAATCGAGCGCCTCGTTGTCGGCGATTCCGACGAGTTGCCGTCGATCGACCGCACTCACCGTGGTCGTGCCATCGTCGGCTTCGTAGACGATGACGTTGCACGGCAGAAGCGCACCGAGTTCGATCTCTTCGGTCAACCCTCGTGTGCCAGCAGCGGGTTACACGCACCGAGGATGCGGTACTCCCGGAACTCCTCGTCGAGTTTCTCCGCGAACGTCGCCTGAACGTCGATATCACAGAGGACACCGAAGCCCTCGTCTTTCAGTGCCGCCATCGTCGTCTCGACGGCAGTCTCGAAGTCGGCCGAAACAGTAGTTTGTATGGCATAGTCTATACACTACATTACTGTCAGCAGAACTTACCCGTGTGGATTCTGGTTGTACATCGGGACGACGGTCAACTCCCCACAGACGTTCGGTTCGGGATGCCGTGAGTCCGCTTTACTCGGCCCGGTCAAGTCGCTCACGACGCCGGTCGAACTCTTCGTCGGAGAGTTCTCCACGGGCGTAGCGCTCCCGGAGGACAGCACGCGGTGAGTCGGCCCACCTGTCGCGGTCGCGTGATACGAAGGTGTAGAGCAGGTACGCAGGCACGGCCACTAATAGGCCCATCCAGAGGAGTCCCCATAGGCCCATCGCGCCACCGAACAGCCCCCCGCCACCACCCATCATGCCGCCACCGCCGTAGCTCCCGCTCCCGTGGGCGGCAGCGGTGCCGGTCGCCGTGGCCAGGAGGCCGACAGTCGTGATCATCGTTCGGCGAGCAGTGCGAGCGTGTCGAGCAGTGAGTTGGGTCATCGTGATCTGTGGAAAGTAATCTTCGAACGCTCCCGTTAGAGTCGATCAGCAACCGTGGCCGCGACCGGTCATCCCGTAGCCGCCGCGGTGGGTATCGTCCCGATGGGTGTCGTCGTGGACACTATAGCCACCGCCGTGACCGAAGTCCTGCGTCCCGTAGCCACTGGTATGATCGTGGTGCAGGTACCCCGCGCCGTGGCCGGTGTAGTTCGCTTCAGCCATGTGCTGTGCCATCTCCTCGACAGTGACGCCCATGTGTGACTCCATCCACGCGACAGAGCCGGACCCCACGTGTTCTGTCATGTGGTTCTCCATCCAGATCTCCCACTCCGCAGCAGTCCCATTGTACGGGGGGGCCTCCGTTCCGTTGTACGGGTTGTCGGTCGTCGTGTTGTACGGGTGGTCGGTCGTCGTGTTGTACGGGTTGTCGGTCGTCGTGTCGGTCCCGTGTGCGCTGACGACGGTCGCGGCGAACGCGAGTCCGACGATTACGACCGCCACGAGCAGCCACCGTCCGAGTTCGATTGTGGGCATAGTGATTCTCCTCAGTCCTTTGTAGCACCGGTCGAGGGTTATCACTGTGGGCGTGAACAGAAGCAGGAAAACGTTCGAGAACGTTTCTAATCCGATCTAACCGTTTCCTTGAGGTCAGACCGTTCACTGCGGCCGAATTCGGAGGGGCGTCTCTGAGTCCTCTCTTGCCGGGCCAGTACCGTGAGACGACAGCGCACAGTATTGCCCGAGAGTATCAAAACCGATAGGTACCTGGCACGCCAACGACACAGTATGACTGAACGAGATCGTGGGTGGTGGGACGCGTGAACCGACGGCAGACGGATCTCGGCGTCGGACTGCTCGTCGTCGGCATTCTCATCGTCGGCGGTGCCCTCAGTTGGGACGCCTATCGACAGCAGCAATCGGTCGATCGGATGGGATCGATGATGGGAGGGTCGATGGACGCCGTCCACGGGACTGATCCGCTGGTGTACGTCCTCGGGACGCTGTTCGCGACTGCCGTCGTCGGCGTCTTTTACCTCGCCGTTCGAACCGACGTTCCCCCGGAGAGAGACGCGGCCAGAGCCGACTCGGCCGCCGCTGTCGATGAGCCGAGTGTTTCTGAGGTGACCGACGACGACTCGGCGCTCGGCGGAGAGCCGACGGCACCAGACGCTGGCGCCCGAGCTAACGGTAGCGGCGAATCGGAGACAGTCAGCCAGCGGCGCGTGCTAGACTTGCTTCCGGAAGACGAACGGCGGGTCCTCGAACCAGTTCTCACTTCTCCTGGGCTGACCCAAATCGAACTCCGCGACCGCTCGGACTTCTCGAAGAGCAAGGTGAGTCAGACGGTGAGCGACCTCGAAAAGCGCGGACTCCTGTACCGAGAGCGCCAGGGACGGACCTACCGCGTCTACCCGAGCGACGAACTCGAGATGCAGGATCCAGCACTCGATCAACAGCAGTTCTCTTCGTCGGGCGACCAGTGACAGGCGTCGCCCGTCGTCAACTCGTGTTCCTCGATGAAGACGGCCAGACACGCGTAGTTACAGAAGTACTTCAGTGAGCCACAATCGTCGGTGCAGTCACGGACGCAGAGCGGGTCGTGATCGAAGATCCGCGAGCTACAGTATGCACACATCTCGTCCTCGTCGGGTGTCGAAACCGTCGCGGACATACCTCTCATAGGGGCGTCGTCGCAGAAAGCGTTTCGTCGTTGGTGCCGCCTACCGTCCAGTGGGGACTCCGTCCGGCGGCGCTCGCCTGGCCTGCACTATCGACGAAGACTCCTGTCGATCGCCTGTTCGAGGTCGTCTCGCAGGTCTGCGACGGCTTCGAGGCCGACGCTAAGCCGGACCAACCCGTCTGTGATCCCGGTCTCACGGCGTTCCTCGGCAGGGACAGCGGCGTGAGTCATCGTCGCCGGGTGTTCGAGCAAGCTCTCGACGCCGCTGAGACCTTCCGAGAGTGTGAATGTCTCCGTGTTGGAGACAAACTGTTCGACCGCCGGGAGCGAGGCGTCGAACTCGACGCTGACCATGCCGCCGAAATCGTCCATCTGCCGGCCCGCCAGATCGTGCTGAGAGTGTGACTGGAGGCCGGAGTAGTGGACGCTCTCGACTGCCGGATGATCCGCCAGCCAACTCGCCAGCTTCCGGGCGTTCTCGGAGTGGCGTTCCATCCGGACGGGCAGGGTCTTCGTGCCGCGAAGGACCAGAAAGCAGGCGAACGGATCCAGCGTCGCGCCGACGCTGTTCTGGTAGAATCCCAGCCGTTCGTCCAGCGCGGGGTCGTCGGTGACCAGCGCGCTGCCGACCACGTCCGAGTGGCCCCCGAGATACTTCGTCAGCGAGTGGGCGACGACGTCCGCGCCGAGTTCGAGCGGGCGCTGGAGAGCCGGTGTCGCGAAAGTGTTGTCGACTGCCGCGAGCGCGTCGTACTCGTGGGCGATGGCCGCGATCGACTCGATATCGAGGACGCGCATGAGCGGGTTGGTCGGCGTTTCGATCCAGACCAGCTCCGTGTGCGCGCCCATCGCGTCGGCCACGGCGTCGTGGTCGGTGGCGTCAACGAACGAGAAACGGAGGTCGTAGTCCTCGTAGACCTGGGTGAAAAGCCGGTGGGTGTCGCCGTAGACGTCCCGGCCGACGACGACGTGATCGCCGGCTTCCAACAGGTTCAGGACCGTATTGATTGCGGCCATTCCGCTGGCGAACGTCCGGCCGTGCGAGCCGCCTTCGACGCTCGTGAGGTTGTCCTCCAGGGCCGTCCGCGTGGGGTTGCCGGTTCGGGAATACTCGTAGCCATGGTGTTCGCCGGGTGAGTCCTGGGCGAACGCCGGGGAGGCGTAGACCGGCGGCATGACAGCGCCGGTCTCGGGATCGGGCTCCTGGCCGCCGTGGATCGCACGGGTCTCGAAAGCAATGTTGTCGGGTTCGGGTGCCGTGCGGTCGCGAGAGACAGCTGTCGGATAGAGAGTTCGAGCGTGCCATCACCGGATTGTAGGCTCGACTCGGACTTATCGGTTGTGTGTTGATAACATACCACACTGAATTGGAGTGGGAGTCAGGGGGCACCGTTACAGTCAACTGTCGGGGCGTGGTACGTCGTGGCATGAGCGCCGACGCCGCCCAGCGGACGATCCGCTGTCTCGTCGCCAAAGTTGGACTCGACGGTCACGACCGGGGCGCACACGTCATCGCCCGCGCCATGCGGGACGCTGGATTCGAAGTCATCTACTCCGGGCTCCACCGCTCGCCCGAGGAGATCGTCCAGGCCGCAGTGCAGGAGGACGTCGACGTCCTCGGGATCTCGATCCTCTCGGGTGCGCACAACACGCTGGTCCCGAAGGTGATCGACGGGCTCGAAGAATACGGCGCCTTCGAGGATACCCTCGTGCTGGTCGGCGGAATCGTGCCAGACGACGACAAAGACCGGCTGAAGGCAGCAGGAGTCGCAGAGATCTTCGGCCCGGGGACTTCGACCGACGAGTTGGTCGAGTACATCCGCGCGAACGTCCCGGAGCGGTGAGGATGGATCTAGTCGAGTCGCTGCTGGCCGGCGAGCACCGCGCGCTGGCCCGGGTCATCAGCAAGATCGAGAACCGCGAGGACGGCTACCGCGAACTGGTCGCCCAGCTTCACGAACACACCGGCGACGCGGACGTGATCGGCATCACCGGGAGTCCCG
This sequence comes from Halapricum salinum, assembly GCF_004799665.1. Lineage (NCBI taxonomy): Archaea > Methanobacteriati > Methanobacteriota > Halobacteria > Halobacteriales > Haloarculaceae > Halapricum > Halapricum salinum. The sequence goes on along the minus strand of NZ_CP031310.1, from coordinate 3,010,632 downwards.
GCGCGGGAAAGTCCACGCTGGTCGACAAGCTCGCCGCAGCCTACCGCGAGCAGGACGAGACAGTCGGCGTCATCGCGATCGACCCATCCTCGCCGTTCACGGGCGGCGCGGTTCTGGGCGACCGAATTCGAATGGGGTCGACCGTCGGCGATATGGACGTGTTCGTCCGCTCGATGAGCACTCGGGGATCGCTCGGCGGACTCTCGACAGCCACGCGGGACGCCGTGCGAGCACTCGACGCGTTCGGCAAGGACAAGATCGTCATCGAAACCGTCGGCGCAGGACAGAACGAGATCGACGTCGTGCGGGCAGCCGATACGGTGGCCGTCCTCGTTCCACCGGGCAGCGGCGACGACATCCAGATGCTCAAAGCCGGCATTCTGGAGATCGCGGACGTCTTCGTCGTCAACAAGGCCGATCGCGAGGGGGCTGATCGCACGGTCAAACAACTCCGTGAGATGCTCCAGGAAGGACCCGGAATCGCTGACTCCCACGGTCTGGAAGCGTCCGACAGCGACATCGAGGGCGGCTGGCAGCCACCGATAGTCGAGACCGTCGCCAACCGCGGCGAGGGCGTCCGGGAGGTGCTCGACGCTTTCGCCGACCACGCCGACTATCTCGACACGTCGGGTCGGCGGGCCGAGATCGACCGGCTGCGGACCGCCGAGGAGATTCGAACGCTGCTGCGCGAGGACGTCCACGAGCTAGTGGAAGCCGAGATCGAACGCCGAGGCGGTCTCGATACGGCTGTCGACCGTATCGTCGCTCGCGAAAACGACCCATACACAATCGCCGAGGAGATCCTGGAGCCCATCGTCGCTGCCTTCGACGACCAGCAAGCCGAGGGAGACTGATCAGTCTGGCGAGTCGGTTCTCTCCGTTGGTCTCTGCCTGTACATGAATACGCAGCCGTGCCGGCCGTCGAGACGGCAGTCCTCTTCCGGCTGGACTGCTCGCAGACGAGACTGCTCGCGGGCCGGCCGTCGAGACGGCAGTCCTCTTCCGGCTGGACTGCTCGCCCACGAGAGGGCTCACGAGCCGGCCGTCGAGACAGCAATCCGCTCCCGGCTGAACTGCTCGCGCACGAAAGCGCTCACGAGTCGGCCGTCGAGACAGCAATCCGCTCCCGGCTGAACTGCTCGCGCACGAAAGCGCTCACGAGCCGGCCGTCGAGACAGCAGTTCCTACTCGTCGACTTCGACTACATCAGCCCCAGGTGCGTTCTCTTTGACACTGGCCAGTCCCTGCCGGGCCTTCTGCTCGGTCGCGTACCCCTCACCACTGTCGGCGATGATGTTGCCGTTGTCGTGCACCAGCCGCCAGCGGTACTTGCCCTCGCTGTCCTCGAACAGTTCGAAGGTTGCCTTCGACATACGCGAGCAAAGGGATGGACAGCTGATAAAAGTCGGACCTACTTCCGGCCGGGCTACTCGCACAGAAACGTGCTCGCGAGCCGCCGTCGAGACATTCACCCCGGCTTTAGGGTGCGAGTCGATTCTTTCGGTTCTTCATGTTCTCGTTGTAATACTCGAAGGTGATCGGACACCACTCCTCGGCGAGGTCGAGAATACTCTCAGTCATCTGCCGGATCTCCCACTGGGCGTCCGCTGCAGCACGCATGTCAGCAATATGCATGAGCATCCGCGCGTTCATCGACATCACGATGTTGACCTTCGTCCCGATCGGAAGGACGAACCGAGCGTCTTCGGGCGGCATGCCGAGATCGAGGAGTTCCTGATAGGACTCCACGGCGTTTGCGACGGTGTCAGCGAAGATCTCCTCACGTTTTTCGACAGTCTCCTCGTCGACCTGGCCACTCTTCTGGTTGCGCCCGACCCAGTCGGGATCAGTTGCAGAAGGCGGGAAGACGACGAGCTCGCCGTCGCGAACGTCGTCGGGGTCGACGTCGTCGAAGGAGACGTAGCGCATCGACTGGACGTCGAAGGAGACGTGGCGATGCCGGGTGATCTGGGCCATACAGGAGCGACTGACGCCCTCGATGGCGAACGTCGCCTGGGGGTGCTCGAAAGGACCGTAGTGGCCGTGGCTGAGCAAGTGGCCGATCAACGTCTCCTGTTTGTCCTCGATCGAGTCGCCCTCGACGGTCGACATGACCTCCTCGAAAGACTGGTCGGCGACGAATTCGGACATGTAGTCGTTGCGCGCGGCCCGACAGATGAGTTCCTCCGGATTCTGGGTGGCTTCCAACAAGCGTACGTCCATACCCGCCACCCCGACGCGGAGGAAAATAATTCCTGCCATCGACCGCCTGAACCTGTTGGCAAAGTATATAATCTAAAATGATGAAGGATGTGGTATGGGGGAGAAGCTTTCGACGGGGGTCCCGACCCTCGATCGGCGGTTAAACGGTGGGTTGAATCCCGGAGATCTGATGGCAATCGTCACGGCACCCGCGACACAGAGCCACGCTCTCATCGCTCAGATGATGCGCGAGCGTTCGACGCTGTACCTGACGACGTTGCGCTCGGCTAGCGCGATCGAGTCGGATTTCGACGTGCTCGCCGATAGCGAGTCGGCGGTGATCGTCGAAGATGTCGCCAGTGGCGTCTCGATGGAAAACGAGTTCCTCCACGAACTGACGGGAAGTCGAACCTACTCGGTGGCATCGCTGACTGACGACGGGATGCTCGACGACGTCTACGAGGCCGTCCAGCGGATCGATGACCCCGGAAACGTCGTCGTCGATCCGACGAATCCACTCGAACGGACGGCCGACCGCAAGGCCTATCAGGAGGTGCTGGACGCGCTCAAGACCCGGCTGATGGAGACGGGAAGCGTCGGCGTGCTCCACTGTATCACCCACGACGATCCCCCCGTGTTCCGGGAGACGACGCTGATGGTCGCGGACGTCGTCTGGGAACTGGACGTCCGGGCCGTCGCGAACGGCGACGTCGAGTTTCAGCTCCGTATCCCCAAGAACAGGCGCGGAAACGCGGTGCTCGAAGAGATCACGCTCCTGATCGACCAGCAGCGCGTCTACGTCGACGACAGCCGAAACATCTGAGTGCTCGGCCGAACGCGTCGCGTCAGCGTTACTCGTCGGACGCCTCTTGCTTCTCGTCGAGGAAGTCGTGGGCGTCGACCAGGATGTCTCGGGGTCCGTCCTGGGTGATCGTGTTGATCGCCTGGTCGTAGTCGCGCCACTGCAGGTCGCGATGTTCGTTCGACAGTTCTGCGCTCGCCTCGAAGGATCTGGCGATGAAGAGGTGAACGGTCTTGTGGATGGTGTTACCGTTCGCCTCGAACACGTAGTCGTAGTCCTCTCGGAAGCCGTCCAAGAGCCGGAAATCTTCGATTCCGGCCTCCTCTTTCACTTCGCGGATGGCGGTCTGTTGAAGCTCCTCCTCGCCTTCGACCCCGCCTTTGGGAAACTCCCAGTCGCCGGGGCGGCTCTTCAGGAGGAGGTACTCCCGCCGGCCACGCGTATCGCGAAAGAGGATGGCTCCCGCGCTCGTGGCCTCTATCATTACTGACGTATACTCGACCGTTACTTAAGAGGATATCGGAGCCACAACGGGGTTGCCGCCACGCGCTTTGCTCCCCCGACAGGGACAACGTTGACCTGTCTCGCCGCCCGTCCTGGCGTATGGACGACACTGCCGAAGACGACCTCGCAGGCGACCTCCGGGACCGCCTTCAGGAACGTGACCAGACGGTCGCCGTCGCCGAGACCGTGACCGGCGGCCGTGTTGGGGCGGCGCTGACAGCCACGCCCGGCGCGAGTGCCGTCCTCGATCGCGTGCTCGTCCCCTACGATTACGACTCACTTCGGGATCTGCTGGCGGTCGACCGAGAGGCTTTGGACCAGTACGGCGCGGTCAGTGCCGAGGTGACGGCTCAGTTGGCGAGAGCGATCCGAGACACCGCAGACGTCACCTGGGGGGTCGCCAACACGGGCATCGCAGGCCCGGAGGGCGGGACGGACGACAAGCCCGTCGGGACGGCGTTCGTGGCCGTCGCCTACGCCGCACCCTGGGGGAGCGGCGACTCGGAGACGACCGTCGAGCGCTATCAGTTCGACGGCGACCGAGCGACAGTGCAGTCGCGGCTGAGGAGACAGACGCTCGAGGATGTCCTGAATCGGGTGCGAGAGCAATGACGCAATCCGCAGGAGGTTTATACGCCCTCGAAGTACCAACCAATGCACGACATAGGTGCGAGGGTAGCCAAGCCTGGAAACGGCGGCGGACTCAAGATCCGCTCCCGTAGGGGTCCAAGGGTTCAAATCCCTTCCCTCGCATCGATGTGAGGCCCAAAACGGGCCGAACAAGATGCACACGGAAGGATTTGAACGAGAGGGCGGCTTTGCCGACCGCGTAGTTCAAATCCCTTCCCTCGCACTGTTGGCCACTACGGCCCCTCGCAAAACAGTGCAGGAAGATCAGCGAGGCCGACCCCGAGGAGGCCTCGAAGACGCGAACGGGGCACGCGATGCCCCGTGAGCAGGAGTGATCTTCCCTCGCAAAACTTCTCACGGAACCGATCGGAGAGCCGTCGAGACAGTTGTGTCATGACCGGTTTCACCTACCGGTCCGCTCGTCCGACGACGTTCAGAGAGGGTCGCCCTCCAGGCGACAACTCCTACGGCCTGTTCGACAGCCGCAGTGTCTGACAGGACATACTCTGAATCGGCTGGTGGTCCGAAGCGGCACTACTGCTGTTCTCGCGGGCGTCGCCGCTACAGCTAGCTGTTCGTCGAGCCGATTCCTTCGTCGACGTCCCACGCGACGAACGTGCGGGCGAACCGTGCGAGAGCTGCGTAGACACCTTCGGCCGTGTCGTGCTGTGCGACGCGCTCGTGGAACGTATCGAGCCATGCCAGTCGACTGATCGTGGCCCGTTGTAGTTCGCGGACAGCCGCTAGTTCGTCGTCTGATTCGCCGGCCTGTAGTCGTCTCGCTTCGTGCTCGCACAGGAGTTGCATGAATTCGAGGTCGGCGGCCAGGTGGTCGGGGATGCCGTCACCGCGCTGGGGCTCGAAGTCAACGGCCGCGTGTGCACGTGCGGCAGCCGCGGCGGGGTCGCCCAGGAGCTCGCCCGCCTGACCGACCTCGTGGTACGGCGAGTCCGACTCGAAGGACTCGCTGGGATCGTCGGCGTGGCCAGACGCGAACGGTGGCACGTAGTGCGGTCCCGGAACGACGAACAGGTTGTCGTAGCCTATCTTGAGTGTCTCGGCGTCGAGATCAGACCGAGCGAGTGCGTCCGTGGGCATCTCGGCCGGGAGCGCGGCTGCTAGTTCGGTGAACGTCCCGTCTTCGAGCGCGCTCGAAAGCGTCTCGACGTCGCCGTCGAACACCCCGGACAGCAGGCCGTACACCGTCGCGCGGGCTCGGGCGACCGAACTCTCGGTCGTGTCGTTCGTCGCGTGTCCCGTGTCTGCCCTTCCGTCGGAGGCATCGAGTGGCATCTCGATCACCGCCGTTCGACCTCGACGAAGGCGTCGTACTGCGCGTTGCTCCCGCCGACCAGATCCGACAGTCCGGTGTCGCCCAGGTCCGCGTCGAGGGGCTGGAGGTGGTTGATTGCGAACCCTGCGTCTCGCCCTTTCGCGAGCCCCGCCTCCTCGGTCATCGGCTCGTCGAACTGGTAGGGGGTATGGCCGTCGCCCTCGACCGGGCCGCGGGTCGAGCCGTCGATCGTCTCGGCGCTCGCGCCGTCACCGCTCCGGCCCCAGCCCCACATCGCGCCGACGACGCCCGGACGGATGCCGCCTGTGACCATCGCGATACCCTCGACCTCGCGGCGGCCGGCGTCGACGGTGATCTCGTCGCCGTTCTCGATCCCGCGCCCGTCGGCGTCGCGGGGGTTGATCCACACCGGGTTCTCGGGCCGGGTCTCCCGCAACCACGGACTGTTCTGGGTCCGGTGCATCCCCTGGGTCCTGGGCTTCCAGTTGATCAGCCGCAGGGGGCGCTCGGGATCGCCCTCGTCGGTGACCGCCGCCTGGACCTGACCGTCGTAGTGTTCCACGTCGTCGACCCGCGGCAGCGGATCGAACCGCTCACCGGTGTAGGAGTGTTTGCCGTTGGGGACGACTTCGCTGTAGAAGTCAACGCGCGAGCCGAGCTTGTAGCGCATGTGCTCGCCGTCGTAGGCGTTGCTGTCGTCGAAGCGGTCGGCGTAGTCGTAGTCGTGACCGTGCTCGGCGTAGCGCTCGGCGTAGTTTTCGACCGGCTCCTCGAAGCGCCCGCCCCGGTTGAGTACTGTGACGACCTTCGCCCACTCCTCGTCTCCGACGGCCTGCTTCCAGCGCTCGAGATCGAAGGCGTCGCCCAGCCCCTTCTCGTGGCTCTCCCGGAAGGCCCGCAGTTCGTCCTCCTCGGCGTCGGGGACCGGCTCCCGGGAGTAAGCGATGTTCGCCGTCAGTTTCAGGTAGAAGTCCTCGGCCTGATCGAGCGGCCACAGCGTTCCCTCGCTGTCGGGGATCGCGTCCTCGCCGACGCCAGGGAGGTCCATCTCCTTCCAGAGATCGATCAGCACGTCCTCGAACGGACGGGCATCCGGGACGACGCTGATGGCCGGCTGACTGATCTTCTCGTCGGCCAGGCGCTTGTTCGGGTACGTGCCGAAGTTCTCCCAGCGTTCGAGGTAGGTCGGTTCCGGCAGGATGTAGTCGGCGTACTTGCTCGTCTCGCCGATCACCGTGTCCGAGGCGACCACGAGCGGGATGGTGTCGGGGTCGCCCAGGATGTCTGGGATTTCGTCGCCGCCGGCCACGGCCAGCACGTGGTTATTCGAGTACGGCCGGATGAACAGGGCCTCGACGCCGTAGGGGTACTCGTCGGCGGCGCTGCCGTACAGCTCCTGGGTGGCCTGCGGTGGCGCGACGGGGAACCACGGTCGCTTCGCGGGGTACCCGTCGTCGCGCTCGAACAGCGAGGTGTCCTCGTAGTTGACTCCGCCGCGCAGCAGCGGGATTCCCCACGGCGAGTGACCGTCGGGGACCTGCCCGAGTTCGTACCGGCCGGACATCGTGCTGTAGCCCGCGTAGGGCGTGATCTGGCCGCCCTTCCAGTCGTAGTTGCCGACGAGGTGCTGCAGCGTCGCGATGGCGCGGGTGTTGTAGAACCCGTTGGTGTGTTTCGCCGGGCCGCGGTAAGCCATGATCGCCGCCCGTTTGCCGTGGCTGGTGAACTCGTCGGCGATCTCTTCGATCCGCTCGACGGAAACCCCCGCCATCTCGGCGTACTCTTCGATCGTGTACTCGAACACCCGGTCACGGTACTGGCTCCAGACGCTCTCGACGGCGGCCCCGTCGACGGTCATCGCCACGTCGAGAACGCCCGTCTCGATCTCGCTGACGGGGCGGGGCTCGCCGGTCGACGCGTCGACGGCCACGAAGTCGTCCGCGAGGTCGTGATCCTCGGGGACGAGTCCGAGGTCCGACGCGCGCGCCTTGGGGCCGGCCTCCTCGTCGACGAGGACGAGGTGGGTCGCGTCGCTCCACGTGGGCTCGCCGTCCGCCTCGGCGGCGCTCTCGGCAGGGTTCCGCAGGTACTCGGTATCGTGGCGGTCGTGTTCGAGGATCCAGCGGGCCATCCCGAGCGCGAGCGCGCCGTCCGCGCCGGGTTCGACCGGCACCCAGGTGTCGGCCTTCTCGGCGGTCTTGGACATCCGGGGGTCGATCACGTCCATCCGCATGCCGTCCTCGATGGCGTTCGTGAGTTTGGGGGCGAGCCAGGTCGGTCCCTTGTTGGCGACCATCGGGTTGGTCCCCCACACCAGCAGGTACTCGCAGTTCTCGATGTCGGGGTACTGGCGCTTCTTTTTGCCGGCGTGCGAGCGGACGTTCCCGAGGACGCTGGAGAAGCCACAGGTCCCGGCGTGGTGGACACTGTTGATCGACCCCAGTCCCTGGTGCCACAGCCGGGTCCGGATGAAGTTCCGACGGAATCCGCCGACGTCGACGATCTGGTTGGCCTTCGGCCCGAGGTCCGGGTGGTCGGTGTCGACGAGCGCGTCGCCCCACTTCTCGTCGAAGTCCGCCTTGTCCATCTCGTCGTTCTGGACGGCCTCCCAGTCGCTCATGACTGCGTCCTGGGGTGCGTACCCCCAGAGGTCGCGCAGACCCGGGTGACCGAGTTCGTCGTCGCCCTCGACGATGTCCTCGATGGCCTGCTCCCAGGAGACGGTCTTCCACTCGCCGGAGCCCCGAGGGCCGACCCGCTTCATCGGTTTGCGGACCCGGTAGCTGTCGAAGGCCGTCTGGATGCCGGCCTGGCCCTTCAGGCAGATCCGGCCGCCCGACAGCGACCAGCGGTCGGCGGTGACGTCGCCGCTGCCCTCGACGTCGCCCATCGCGACGTCCTCGGGGTCGCTGTCGTAGGGCACTTGCGAGAACGGCTGGGTGTTGAGAAACGAGTAGGGGTTGCCCGCCAGTTTGCGGACGAGCGAACTGTACTCGCCGGTCCCGCTCTCGTCGGCGAGGCGGACCTTGATCGGACAGAAGGTGTTGCACTGCCCGCAGGTCGTGTGGATAACGTCGCTCGCGCCGTACTCGCCGTGGTCGTCGCCGACGTAGTGCTGCTGGTCGTCGGTCCAGAGGTCGTCGGTGTCGACGTTCACGGTCGCGGCGCTGGCCCCGCCGACGAGGCCGACGGCGCCGACGGCTTTCACGAGATCACGCCGCGTGAGGGACGCGCTGTCTTCGGGTTCGGTACGATCGTCCGGGGAGTCGGTTGACATCAGTTATCACCTCGATCGAGTGGGGTAAGGGGAAGCAGTTCCGCGCCGATCGTGTACAGCAGCAGGCCGACTGCAATCATCCCGGCGCTGGTGGCCCACTCCACGGCCGATGGGAAGTACGAGCCGTGGGGGAGCCCCTCCATGACGGGGAGGATCTGCGGCGGGACGACGATGTTGAACCGGACCGCGACGATGCCGATCACGACGCTGAGTCCGGCGACGACCATCAGCCACGGGGTGCGCCGCCAGGAGCGCTTCGAGACCATCACGAGCGGGAACACCCAGCCGAAGCCGACCATGAACCACCAGAACGACCACGACATCTCGCCGAAGAGGATGATGCTCCAGGTCTCTAGTTCGTGGGGGTGGAGGCTTGCGACGGCGATCAGCGCCTCGATGGCGGTCAGGGCCGCGTCGACGATGATGAACACGGCCAGCAGTACCGAGAGGCGCTCGAGGAGGTCTCGGTCAACGGACTCGCCGTCGAACAGCCGCGTCCGGAGGACGTACAGCACCATTACCAGCGCCGTTCCCGAGAGGACAGCAGAGACGATGAAGATCACCGGGAACAGCCCGCTGTTCCAGTACGGACGGGCCTTCGAGACCGCGAAGAGCACGCCGGTCCCGCCGTGGACGAGGAAGATCGCCAGCGGGATCCCGAGGATACCGGCCCGCTTGAGCCACGTCCGGTCGGTCGCCCGGGATGCGTCGGTCGTCGCCCGGCGGCCGAGGGTCAGGAGTGCGCTGAGCCGCGACCGCAGTCCCGACCCGTGCTCGGCGATCCGGGCGAGATCGTATCGCATCGAGAAGTACAGTTCCGCGACCAGCACCAGGATGTAGGCGACGTAGGCGTGGACCTCCCAGGACAGCGGCGACGTGAGTTGCCGCCAGACGAACGGGTAGAACATCCGGTCCATCCGGCCGAGGTCGGTCCAGACGAACAGCAGCGCGACGACCATGCTGATGATCGCCGCGAACAGCGCGTCCCGGTCGATCCGGTGGAGCTTCTCGATACCGAAGACGTTGGCCAGCGTGCTCACGAGGAACGCGCCCGCCGAGAGGCCGACGAAGTAGATGTAGAAGGCGACCCACGCGCCCCACGGGGTCGTGCTCGTCAGGTTCGTACTCCGCATGCCCTGGGTGAGCCGCAGCCACATCGCGTAGCCGCCGATCAGCAACAGCACGCCCAGTACGGCGTACCAGGCGACGCGGAGTCGGTCGTCCAGGAAACCGGGATCGAAATCGAATCGCGATTGTTCAGTTGCCATGATTACTCCAGGTAGTAGACGTTGGGATCGGTGCCCTCGCTCTCTTTGAGCTGGAACGCCCGCGAGGAGTCGGCCATCTTCGAGACCTCGCTGTCGGGATCATCGAGGTCGCCCATATTCCGGGCGTCGCCGACGCAGGTCTCGACACAGGCCGGCTCCTCGCCGCGTTCGAGGCGATGCGTACAGAAACTGCACTTCCTGACGTTGCCGATCGGGGACTCGCCGTCTTCGCGCGCGCCGCGGTCGACGCCGTACTCGGGGCTAGTGATCTCGCCGGCTTCCTCGACCTCGTCGTCGTAGTTCTCCCCGAAGTCGAAGTACCGCGCCCCGTACGGGCACGCGATCATACAGTACCGACAGCCGATACAGCGGTCGTAGTCGATGTTGACCACGCCGTTGTCCATCTTGTAGGTCGCGCTGACCGGACAGACCTGCACGCACGGGGGGTTCTCACACTGCATACAGGGCCGGGGGACGTTCGTCCGCGTGACGTTCGGAAACTCGCCGTGTTCCTCCTCCATCACGACGTTGTAGGAGACCCCCGGCGGCGTCCGGTTCTCGGCCTTGCAGGCGACCGAACAGGAGTCACAGCCGACGCACTTCTGGAGGTCGATCACCATCCCCCAGCGCTCGTCACCGTCGGTCACGTCGCTGG